>JBOGKK010000053.1:0-19226 GCA_050745425.1 Terriglobales bacterium | reverse complement strand
CCTACCGCGAGCTCAGCGCGCGCATGGAATCGTTCCTCGGCGAACGCTATCCCCGCCCCGAGTCGATGCAGCCGGAAACCTATCGCCGCACGCTGCGCGCCCGCGCCTTCGACTACAGCCGCTACCTGCTGCCGCTCGGTACCGCGACCAGCCTCGGTCAGATCGTCAGCGCCCGCACCCTCGAACAACAAATCGTGCGTCTTCTCTCCTCGCCCTGGTCGGAGTGCGCCGAACTCGGCGCGGCCCTCAAGCAAGCCGCCAGCGCCCCCGGCGTCGTCCCCACCCTGGTGAAATACACCGAGATCAGCGCCTACCAGCTTGCTACCCGCCGCGAGCTCTCCGATGCCGCCCGTGAGCTCACCGGCGCCACCGCGCCCGACTCCGCCGCCGGCGTATTTCTCGCGCCTCCGGTGGCGCTCGAAGTCGAACTCGCCGCCTCGCTGCTCTACCCCCACTGCCATCACTCTTACCGCCAGTTGCTTGACGCCGTCGCCGCTCTCAGCGCCCCCCGCCGTGACGAGATCATCGAACTCGGCCGCGCCTCCCGTGGCGCGCATGACGATCTCCTGCGCCCCTTCCAGGCCGGCCAGCCCTTCCAGTTCGACATCCTCATGGATACGGGCGGCTTCCGCGACCTCCATCGCCATCGCCGCTGCGTCCAACTGCATCAGGACCACAGCGCCCGCCATGGCTTCGATACCCCCGCCGAAATCGCCGACAGCGGCTGCGGCGACGACTACACCGCGGCCATGCAAGCCGCCGGAAGCTGGGCGGCCCGCAACGGCGCCGCCGGCGCCTATGCCCTCCCGCTCGGCTACCGCAAACGCAGCCTGTTCAAAATGGATCTCGCCGAACTTGCCTATATCGCCGAGCTGCGCACCGGCGCCGGCGGCCACTTCTCCTACCGCAATGCCGCCTGGGCTATGTACGATGCGCTGCGCCAGCGCCACCCCGCCCTGGCGCGCCATCTGCGCGTCACCGACCCCTCGGCCCCCTTCGACCTGCTCCAGCGCTGAGTTCTCAATCAGTAGATGTTCCCATTTGCCTGCGTGCTGGTGATTATGCCCCGGCGTACCCGCAACGTGTAGCGCGCGCCCGCGCCCTGCCAGGCTGCCAGATCAAAGCGCTGACCCGCCTTGAGGCGCCGCACCGCAATCGGAGCAAAGCTCAGCGGCGCGCCCGCCCGGCACACCGAGGGCGCCTGCGCCGCCGCCAACAGGTACACCGCGCCGGTGCCCGCGACCACCGCGTGCCCGTTTCCGTCCACCAGCAGCGCCGTGTGCTGATCGATCCCGATGCCATGGATGGCCGCCGCCTCCTGCGCCGCCAGAATGCGCGCCATAAACACCAGCAGGCGGCCGAGCCGATGCCGGGCGTGAAAGTGCGTATCCGTAATCACACCCCGCATCGCCGGAATCCTCAGAAAATGCCGCACCACCACCACTTGTGGATCGAATGGGTTGGCCAGCGCCGCCGCCGCCGTCAGATTCGGTCCATCCGCCCGGTCGTGCTGCGCCGAATAGGCAAACTCACCCAGCACCGCCAGCCCGGCGCTAGTGCCGCCGATCGGAACGCCGCGCGCAATCGCCGCATCCAACGCGCGCTGCACGGGCGTGCCCGTCCACCAGTTCACGTAGTGCGACTGATCGCCGCCGGAGATGAAAATCGCCGATGCCTCGGCAATCCGCCCCGCCACAAACGGCGCTGCGGCCGCCGCGCGGCTGCGAATGATGAGCGTCGCCACCGAGTTCATGCGCGGGCACAGCTTGCGGATGTAAGGATTGTAGGCGGCGGTTCCCGAAGCCCGCAGCACCAGAAAATCGCCGCCGCCCGCCCGCCGGCACATCCATTGAAAGGCTGCGTCGAGATCGGTTCCACCGCCCAACAGCGCCAGTCCGGCGCGCGGCGAGCCGGCGCGATCGCTGCGGTTTCCCTCCCGCTGATAGCGGTAGCCCGGCTTGTTCTGCGCCGCCGCCGCCACCACCGCGACCGCCACCACGGCCAACAGCAGGGTATGCCCCCGCACCACCTTACCGGGCCGCCTTCGTCTCCACCGCCGTCAGCGTGCGGAAGGGAATGGCGAGCCGGTTCCAGCAATTGATGGCGATGATCGCATAGGTCAAATCGACCAGCACTTTGCCGTTGAAGTAGCGCGACACCCAGCCGTAGACCTCCGCCGGCACATGATCCTGGCTGAGCAGCGTCACCGACTCCGCCCAGGCCAGCGCCGCGCGCTCGGTCGCCGTAAACAGGTTGGACTCGCGCCATACTGCCACCGCATCCACGCGCTGGGTGGTTTCTCCCCGCTTGCGGGCATCGCGCGCGTGCATGTCCACGCAGTAGGCGCAGCCGTTGATCTGCGAGCAGCGCAGCTTGACCAGCTCCAGCAACCGCGGGTCGATGCCGCACTCGTTGACGTATTTCTGCAGGCCCAGTATCGCCTGCACCCCTCCCGGCGCCGCCGCCCCGTAGTCCAACCGCTGCTCGGGTGCTTCTTCCGCTTCAACACGCATGGCCTTAAGCCTCCTGTTCTCCAGTATGCCCGCCTGCCGCCCGCGCCTGCGCGACGATCTTGTCGGCCTGCGCCTGCGGCACCAGATCGTAGCGCGCAAACTGCATGTGGAAGTTCCCCCGCCCCTGCGTCTTGGCGGTCAGATCCGACTGGTAGGTCAGCATCTCCGCCAGCGGAACCTGCGCCCGAATGAACTCACCGCCGGAGCGCGGCAGCATGCCTTCGATGCGCCCGCGCCGGGCGTTCAAATCGCCGATCAGATCGCCGGCAAATTCCTCCGGCGCTTCCACCTCGACCTCCATCACCGGCTCCAGCAGCACCGGACGCGCCGTTTCCATGGCCTTGCGAAACGCCAGCGAGCCGGCAATCTTGAACGCCATCTCACTCGAATCCACGTCGTGGTAGGAACCGTCGTACAGCACCACACGAAAATCGACCATGGGATAGCCCGCCAGATAGCCCCGCGCCGCGCTCTCCTGAATGCCCTTTTCCACCGCCGGAATGTAGTTTTTCGGAATCGCTCCCCCAAACACCTCGTTCACGAACTCAAACCCGCTGCCCCGCGCCAGCGGTTCCACGCGAATCCAGCAGTCGCCGAACTGCCCGTGCCCGCCCGTCTGCTTTTTGTGCCGCCCCTGCACGTCCGCCTTCCCCAGAATCGTTTCCCGGTACGCCACCCGCGGCGCGTGCAACACCACCGCGACGTTGTAGCGATGCTTCAGCCGCGCCACCGCAATCTCCACATGCTGCTGCCCGGTGCCGCCCAGCAGAAACTCCTGCGTCTGCGCATCACGCTCAAAATGCAGGGCGCGATCCTCCTCCAGCATCTTGTGCAGCGCCAACGATACCTTGTCCTCATCGCCGCGGCTTTTCGCCTCCAGCGCAAAATGGATGGCCGCCTCCGGCCACACAAACGCGGGATAGGCGATCGCCGCCGCCTTGTCGCCCAGAGTGTCCCCCGTCAGCGTGTCTTTCAGCTTCGCCACCGCTCCCCAATCGCCGGCGTGCAGCTCGCTCACCGGGCTCAGGTGCTTGCCCTCCAGCACGCTCAGGTGCGCAAATTTCTCCGACCCTTCACTGCGGAAATTCGTCAGCGCCTCATCGCTTTTCAGCTTCCCACTGCGCACCTTGAACACGCTCAGCCGTCCCGCGAACGGGTCGGCAATGGTTTTGAATACTTCCACCGACAGCGGCTCGGCATCGCTGGCGGGCCGCAGCCGCGCCTCGCCGGCATGGCCGGGCACCACCCCCGCGCGCGCCGGCGCTTCTCCCGGATGCAGAGCATACGCCGCCAGAAAATCCAGCAGCGCGTCCGTGCCAATGTTCTGCAGCCCGCCCGTCACCAGCACCGGTACGATCCGCCGCGCCCGGATGGCCGTCCGCAATCCCGCCGTCAGGTGTTCCAGCGGAATCGTTCCCTTCTCGAAAAACTCTTCCATCAGGCTGTCGTCGCCCTCGGCGATCAGCTCGACCATTGCTTCGTGCGCCTGCCGCGCGGCATCGTCATCCTCGATGGCGGCGGTGCGCCCCTTGCCGCTGCCTCCGGGCTGGTAATAGCGGGCGCTCATCGCGATCAGGTCGATCACGCCCTGAAACCCCCGCTGCTCCCCCAGCGGCAACTGCACCGGGCACAGTGCGCGCCCGAACCGCTCGCGCAGCCCTGCCACCGCCGCCCCCACGTTGGCGTGGTCGTGATCCGCGCGCGTGATCACCGCGATCACCGGCAGCGCGCGCGCGGCCGCCAGCTCCCACACCCGTGCCGTCTGCACCTGCACGCCGCTCGCTGCATCCACCGCCAGCAGCAGTGTTTCGGCGACCTCGAGCGCCGCCGCCGCTTCGTGCCCGAACAGGCTCTGGCCCGGCGTATCGGCGAAGTTGAGCTTGCAGGGCGCGCGCTCCGGCCCCGGCCACTCCGCAAAGGCCAGCCCGGTGGCAATGCTGTGCCTGCGCTCGACTTCCTGCTCGTCGAAGTCGGTTACCGTGTCGCCAGTGCTCACCGCGCCCTGCCGAGGCGTGGCCCCGGCCGTGTACAGTGCCGCCGCGACGAGGCTCGTTTTGCCGCACCCGCCGTGGCCCGCCACAGCGAGGTTGCGGATATGGAGGGTATCGAAAACCTGCATGAGGCGCTCTTTCCTCCTTCCGAAAACGTCATCCTAGCACAGCCCCCGGAGGCCGTTCCCCCGGATGCGGGACTACTTGACCGGCTTGGGCACGAACTTGGAATCGGAAAACGGCGCAAAACTGATGCCGGTGTAATACCGCTGCTCCAGCCGCTGCGGCCCCTGATAACGGTCCACCGAAAAGGCGGCTTCAATGCCGCCAATATTGGCCCAATTGCCATAGACCACCGACGCCACATAGCGCCCGCCCGTATCCGGATCGGTGCGCTGCCAGTGCACACGCACCGGCAAATGCGTGAGCAGCGCGAAATCGACGGTGGCCGAGACCCCGTCCCTGGTGGTGAACAGCACCGAATCAATTTGCGCCTGATCGAACAGGCCCTGCCCTTCATCCAGCATCAGCGTTTCCGGATCGGCGGCCCAGGTCTTCAAAATGACATCGAGCGCGTGGGTGCTTGCGGCTTTGTAGTTTGCCAGCGCCCGCGGCAGCATCGGTTGCACTCCGCGAAAGGTGATGTCCCAGCCCTTGCCGCCGCGGTAAATGTAAACCACGTTGCGCTTTTTCGTGAGCTCCAGCCGTTCATCCGCCGGAAAGCGGAAATAGGACCAGAAGCGCGTTCCCGTGCCGTTCAGGTTGCCCGCGGAATTGAACGTGTACAGATAGCCTTTGCCGCTGCGCTCATTCGCCTGCAGGTACTCATCCCCGCCCAGCGCCGCAATGGCTTCGGCAACCGTGTGGTGCGCCGCGGCCACGGCCGGCGTTTGCGCCTGCGGCCGCGCCGCTCGCCGCGCCGGTGCGATCCCGCCCGTGCCCAACAGCAGCGCCAGTAACAGCCAGCAGCAGTACATAGCAGTTGATTTTAGACCGGACCCAGTCCCGCCATTTTTTCCAGCAGCTTTTTCAGCCCATAGCCCGGAAACGAGATGGTGAGTTTCGTCAGCTCGCCTTCGCCTTCAATCTGGAGTACCGTACCCACGCCGAATTTAGCGTGCCGCACCCGCGCGCCTGCACGCAGACCCGACGTACTGGCCTTGCCTGGCGCTCGCGCGGCCCCTTTCACCCCGCCCGGCGGGCGGGCGGCTGGGGCGGACGGTTCCGGTAATCGCCCGCCCTGACCGCCGAAAAACTGGTGAATGCTTTCCACCGAGTTGTAGGTATGACGAAAGGCCCCCGCCGCCGGTTTCACTTCCTGACTGTAGCCGGCGCTGACGTAGCGTGGCCCCGTGCCTACCGGAGAAACGTCGTGCAGCAACTCCGGCGGCACTTCCGCCAGAAACCGGGAGGGCACCGCCGGCTCGTAGCTCTGTCCCCCAAACCGCCGCCGCCGTCCCGCGTGCGTCAGCAACAGCTCGCGCCGCGCCCGCGTCATGCCGACGTAGCACAGCCGCCGCTCCTCTTCGAGTTCGGCCGGACTGTTTCCCGCTCCTGTTAATGCCCGGCTGTGCGGAAACAACCCTTCTTCCAGACCCGCCAGAAACACGATGTCAAACTCCAGCCCCTTGGCCGCATGCAGGCTCATCAACTGCACCGGCGCGTCCGCCTCGTAATCGTCCTGATCGCTGACCAGCGCCGCATGATCGAGAAAGGCAGCCACGGTTTCTCCGCGCGCGGCGGCATCGGTGGCCGCATTGACCAGCTCGCCCAGGTTTTCCAGCCGCGCTTCTGCCTCCGGCGTGGCCTCCGCCTGCAGCAGCCGGGTGTAGCCGGTCTTGTCCAGAATCCGCCGCAGCAGCGCATTCGCCGCTTCGCCCTCCTGCGCCGCCGTGCGCAACTCCGCCATCAGCTTGTAAAACTCCGCCAGGGGCCCCAGCGCCCGCGCCGCCAGCCCCGCGCCGCCTTCCAGCGCCACCTGCACCGCTTCCAGAAACGTCGCGTTGCGCTCCCGCATCACCCGCTCCAGCGCCTCGACCGTCACCTTGCCAATCCCGCGCGCGGGCGTGTTGATGATGCGCTGCCACGCCATCGAGTCAGCCGGGTTGATGCTCGCCCGCAGGTAGGCCAGCAGGTCGCGCACCTCGGCCCGCTCGTAAAAGCTGAACCCGCCCACGACTTTGTAGTTCACCTGGCGCCGCCGCAGCGCTTCTTCAAACAACCGCGATTGCGCGTTGGTGCGGTACAGCACCGCCATCGTCGCGGCGTCGGCGCCGGCCCGCCGTGCGGCAATGGTTTCGGCCACCCATCCCGCTTCCTGCTCGGAATCCGGCGCGAGGCAATACCCCAGCGCCGCTCCCGCCTCGGCTTCGGTCCACAGCACCTTGCCCTTGCGCTCGCGATTGTTGGCGACGAGGCTCGATGCCGCCGCCAGTATGTTTTTCGTGGAGCGGTAGTTCTGCTCCAGCCGAATGACTTTAGCGCCCGGGTAATCGCGCTCGAAATCGAGAATGTTGTGAATATCGGCGCCGCGCCACGAGTAAATCGACTGGTCTTCGTCACCGACCACGCACAAATTCTGCGTCTGCTGAGTCAGCAGCCGCAGCAGCTCGTACTGCGGACGGTTGGTATCCTGATACTCATCCACCAGAAGGTAGCGGTAGCGCTCGTTATAACGAGCGGCCGTTTCCGGCGACTGGCGCAGCAGCCGCTCGGTCTCCAGCAGCAGATCGTCAAAATCAAGCGCATGCGCCAGCTTCAGCCCCGCCTGGTAACGCTCGTACACCACCGCCAGCCGTTCGCTTTTCGGATCCGCCGCCCGCGCCAAAAACTCCTGCGGCGACCAGCCCCGGTTTTTGGCCGCCGAGATCCGGCTCAGCACCGTGCGCGGCGTGAACGCCTTATCGTCCAGCCCCAGCCCCTTCAGCACGTTTTTCACCAGCCGCTGCTGCTCGTCGTCGGCGTAGATCACAAAATCGCGCGGCCCGCCAATGGCGGGGTAATCGCGCCGCAGCGAACGCACGCAAAAAGCGTGAAAGGTCGATATCTGCGGCTGGGTATAGGCGGCATAGGACAACAATGCCGCCACCCGCGCCTGCATCTCCTGCGCCGCCTTGTTGGTAAACGTCATCGCCAGGATGGCTTCCGGCGGGGTACGATAATGGGCGATAAGATGGGCAATGCGGTGGGCAATCACACGCGTCTTGCCACTGCCCGCGCCCGCCAGTATCAGCAGCGGCCCGCTGACCTGCTCGACCGCCGCGCGCTGTTGCGGGTTCAGCGATGCCAGCCGTGCCACATGCGAGGACGAAGAGGGAGCCGCCGTTGCCACAACTGATTTTACCAAGCCTTTCCCACCCCAGCCTCTAACCACTCCCTCATGTTCGTTCTCTACTCCATCGTTCTGGGACTCGGCCTGCTCGCCCTCGCGCCGCTGTTGTGGGTCCGCAATGCCCCCGACGGCCGCTATACCCGCCACCTCGGCGAACGCTTGGGGCGGGTCTCCGCCCCGCCCGGCGCGGGCGCTATCTGGCTCCATGCCGTCTCGGTGGGCGAAACCCTGGCCCTCGAACGCCTGATCGGCCACCTCAAGCTGCGCTTCCCCAATCGCCCCGTGGTCCTTTCGGTCACCACGGCGACGGGCCGCAGCGTCGCGGAACGGCGTATCGACGCCGACCTCATCTTCTATTTCCCGCTGGACTTCCGTTTTGC
Source organism: Terriglobales bacterium (assembly GCA_050745425.1). Classification (GTDB taxonomy): domain Bacteria; phylum Acidobacteriota; class Terriglobia; order Terriglobales; family SCQP01; genus SCQP01. Next base: position 11,011 of record JBOGKK010000053.1, on the reverse strand, counting down.
CGTGCGCCGCTCGCTGGCCACCATCGCCCCCGCCCTGGTCATCATTACGGAAACCGAAATCTGGCCTAATTTCCTGCGCTCGGCCGCATCCGCCGGGGTGCCGGTCATGTTTCTCAACGGCCGCATTTCCGGGCGCAGCTACGCTCGCTACCACCTCGTGCGCAGACTCTTGCGCCCGGTGCTCGCCGAGGTCAACGGCTTTCTGATGCAGACGCCCACCGACGCCGCCCGCATCGAGGACCTGGGCGCGCGCGCCGAACGCGTCTCGGTGGCCGGCAACCTCAAGTTCGATCTCGTCCCTCCGGACCAACCCGGCTTCATTCGCTGGCTGCGGGCCGCCTTCGCGCGCGCCGGCATCACGCAAGTCATCGTCGCCGGCAGCACCATGGAGGGCGAAGAGGCCCAACTCCTCGCCGTCTATCGCCGCCTGTGCGCTCCGCAGCGCTTGCTGCTACTGGCCCCCCGCCATCCTCCGCGCTTTGATGCCGTGGCGGCCAGCCTCGCCGCCAGCGGCCTGCCCTGGGCCAAACGCTCGCGCCTCATCGCGGGCGATGGCGCCACCGTTCCGGCTGGCGGCGTGCTCCTGCTCGACTCCCTGGGCGAGCTCGCCTCCGCCTATCAGCTCGCTACGCTGGCCTTCGTCGGTGGCACCATCGCGCCCCACGGCGGCCATAACCTGCTCGAGCCCGCCTTCTGGGGCGTCCCCATCACCTTCGGCCCGCACATGGAAAACTTTGCCGCCATCGCCGAACAGTTCCTCAACGCCGGCGCCGCCCATCAGGTGGCCAGCACTGCCGAGCTCGAACGCGTCTGGCGCAAACTGCTAGACGATCCCGCTGAGCGCGCACGCCTGGGCGCGGCCGCGCGCAACCTGCTCGCCTCCCAGCGTGGCGCCACCGAGCGCGCCCTGGCGGCCATTGCCGCCCGTCTGCCGCCGCAACCCGATGGCCGCAACTTCGAGGCGCCCTGAGCGCCAGCGCGCACAACCTGCCGGAAATCGAAGCCTCGCGTACGGCTAAACGGAGCGAACTGGGCAAAATGTGGCGAGCGACCTTACAATCGAAACTGTGACCTCTGCATTCACCGTAACCGTAGTTTCCGAGCAGGCTGCCTCCGTACCCGAGGGCGCCGGTGCTGGCCTGACCAGTGTGCTCAGCGAAGCGCTCGAACGCGCCGCCCTCACCGCCGCCACCGGCCTCAGCGGTCAACTCTGGATCAGCGATCGCTGGCAGGCCGAAATTCTCATCAACGGCGAGCGCAAGGCCGAAGAAGCTCCGTTCAACCTCGGCCACCACCTGCTCGCACGCCTCGCCGAATTTGCCGCCTCTCAATCCGGTGGCACCCTCTCCGATCCCGTGCTGCGCACCTTCGAAGACCTCGCCACTCCCTCGCCCGCCGCCCTGCTGCACTATCTCGCCGGGCGCGCCGCCGGCGGCGATGCTCGCATGCGCTTCTGGCGCCGGGGCTTCGAACTCGACCCCGCGCTCGCAGCCCTTCGTACCGCCCTCGCCCGCGAGCTCCTGACCACCGGCAATCCCGGCTCTGCCGCTGCCCTCCTGCAGGGTATTGCGGTTCAGGATGGTTTTGCGGCCGCCGACATTGGCATTGCCCTGTGGGCGGCCGGCGAAGCGCAAGTCAGCTTCGATCTGCTGCAGGCCGCGGTTAAATCCAACCCCGAAAACGGCCTTGCCGGAGCCGCCCTCGCTACCCTGCTCGTCCGCCGCGCGCAAGCCGCCGGCACCGCCAAAGGCGAGGAGGGGCACAACGCCTGGGACGAAGCCCTTCTGCTCGCCACCCAATCCACGCAACAGGCTTCCGACGATTTCCGTACCTGGACTGCCCTCGCCGAGGTGCATCGCGCCGGAGGCGACTTCGACCAGGCTGCCTTCTTCTACGGCTTTGCCCTGCGCCTCGAACCGGACGCCCCTACCGTGCTCAAGGATGCCAGCGCCTGCTGGCTCCAGGCCCGTCAGCCCGCCCAGGCGCTGCCGCTCATCGAGCGCGCCCGCGCCGCCGCCCCCGCCGATGCCGAAAACGCCGGCAACCTCGCCTTCGCCCATCTTTTGCTCGGCGACCAGCCCGCCGCCCTCGCCGCCGCCCGCGAAGCAGCCACGCTCGGCCCCGACAATCCGCGCCTGCACATCCTGCACGGCGAGCTTGCCCTCAAGGCCGGTCAGCGCGACGAAGCACTCGATGCCTGGGCCCGCGCCGCCGTACTCGAGCCCGGCATCTTCATCAACCCCGAAGGCGGCAATCTCGGCTTGGAATCTCCTCCGGAGGCGCAATGACAACCATGGCCAGCGATGACATCGAAATCACCGTCGAAGAGCTAGCAGCCCGCCAGAAAGCCGGCGAGACGCTCTCTCTACTCGACGTTCGCGAAGATTGGGAATTTGACGCCGCCCACCTCGCCGGCGCCGAACACATCCCCCTGCCCCAAATCCCCCTGCACCTCGAAGCCTTGATCGAGAGCCGCGCCGATGAGGAAATCATCTGCTACTGCCACTCCGGCCGCCGCTCCCTCACCGCCGCCGACTGGCTCCGCCGCTCCGGCATCGCGCGCGCCCGCTCCCTCGCCGGCGGCATCGACCTCTGGTCCCAGGCCATCGACCCCTCCATCCCCCGCTACTGAGCCCTGTCCAACCGGAGCCGGTCCAGCGCCACCGCGACGTCACCCTCGCGCATCTCAATTGACAGGCGCGGGGCCTGGCGTGGCTGCGCCACACCACCCGCTTGACGCTCGGCCGGGCTTGGGGGCCAGGTCGAAGAACCGCACACAGGTCAAAAAGCCGGCGAAAATACTCGTCTGCGAATATCCGGAATTCGACGCTGCCCACCTCGCCGGCGCCGAACACATCCCCCTCCCGCAAATTCCCGTGCACCTCGACGCGTTGCTCCAGAGCCGCGCCCGCGAGGAAATCATCTGCTACTGCCACTCCGGCCGCCGCTGCCTCACGCTCTACAGCGACCGCGGCAGTCGCGCCGAAGGCGGGCAGGCGTGGACCGGAAGCAGAACTACGCGCAGGCCAACCCCGTGCAGCGCGCAAGCTCCAGCGGCCCCAGCCCGGCAAACCGCTCCGGCGCCTGCTCCACGGCGGTGCGCAGTGGCTCAAAATCGGCGGCATTGTTGTGGATCAACCGCATGCCGCTCACCAGCGCCGTTGCCGCAATCATTTGATCAAACCGCCATCGCGCCAGCCGGTCCGCACGCGCCTCGACCATCCTGTGGGTTCGCCGTGACGGCGTCGGCGGATTGGGGACCAGCGCCATCAGCTCTCCGCCGATCACGGCCACCGCTGCGTCCACCGGCAACACGCGCGCGCCGCGGCCCAGATACTCAATCCGCGCCGCCTCAATCCGCTCCCGCTGCCCGGGCGCGGACTTGCGCCACAACAGGCCATAGCCGCGGACTCGTTCGACAACAGTGATTGCCGATACGTGGATTTCAGCATGCGCCAGGTACGCGCGCATCCAGGCGGTGGCAGCCGCGTTCCCGGCTCGCGCCAGCCAGCTCTCCCCGCTCGTGTCGAACAGGTAAGGCCCCCCCGCAGGATCGATCATCGCGCCGGTTCACTGGATTCCGGGATGACCCCGTCCAATATTGCGACCTCTTCTTCCGAAAAGCCCGCAAACGCCCGCCGGTACCGCTCCCAAATTTCGCCGCTCTTCTCCGCCGCTGTCTGCACCCGCAACCCCTCCGCCAGCGCTTCGCTCACCACCGTACTCAGGTTTACGTTCCTGGCGCGCGCCAGCCGTGCTGCCGTGCCCAGCGCATCTGCCGGCAAGCTCAGCGTCGTGCGCCGTTTCCCTTGCAACCGACGTTTTGCCATGCATGCAATATAGCATCATCCACGGCATCAAAACGCATCCACTCGGCCCCGCCACCGAAATCCTCAAAGCCCTCAACGGAAGCGGCCAGCGCAAAATGGGACGCCCTTCAGTGCAGCCCCAGCCGCCCCAGGATCACCGTCAGCACGATCACCCCAAGCACCGTCCCACACACCAGCACGAACTTGCGGTCGTGGTCCACCCAGAAGGTCACAAATGCCAGAAACACACGCGACACCGGCGTCAGGATGAGCACCACCGTCGCCAACTGCATCAGCGCGGTCGGGTCGAGATGCAACAGCCCGCGCCAGAACTGGCTCCAGCTCACCGCCTTCATCGCCCCCAGCGAAATCACCGTATGCCGATCGAGCGCCAGCACCATCCCCAGCGCAAACAGCGCTGAGGAGAGGATCATGCCCCACAGCAGCGCCTTGTACACCACGGCGTAGACATTCGTCGGCGCTTCGTGGATGTGGGGTTGCGGTTCCGGCATGTCAGCTCCCCAAACTTGGCAGATGGATGTGGAAGCGCAGCGCCAGCGCCTTCACCAGCATCCCGTAGGCCAGATACACCATCAGGATCGTGAAGATGCGCTTCAACACCACCGAGCGCAGCCGGTTCATCACCAACGTCCCCAGCGTTGCCCCCGTCGTCGTGCCCAGCGCCACCGGCGCCACCACATAGAAATGGATCAGCCCGGCCAGATAAAAAAGGATCGATCCTACCGCGGCCGTTACCCCGATCATCATCTTGCTGGTGCCCACGGCGGCCTTCATGGGTACGTTCATGTAGCGATTCATCGCCGACACCTTGAGCACGCCTCCGCCAATGCCGAGCAGCCCGCTGGCCACGCCGGCAAGATAAGAAATGCTCACGCCGGTGCCACAGCCGTTCACAATGTAGGTCACCTGTCGATCGAGGGCCTGATCGTGGTAGCGCCCGCTCAACTCGAGACGCCGGGACCACTGGTCGGGCTTGGCGGTGGCGAAGGCGCCGGCGGCAATGCGCTGGTCATCCTGCTTGCGGGTCACAAACGCCACCCACGCCATATAGGCCAGCAGCAGCGCAAACAGCAGCAGCATCACCCACTCCCGCAGATACAGGGCCAGCACGCTGCCGCTGAGCGCGCCGATGGTGGTGGCGACTTCCAGAAACATGCCCAGCCGCACGTTGGTGATGTGTTGTTCCACATAGCCTGAGCCGCCGGCGTTGCTGGTGGCAATCACCGAGACCAGACTCGCCGCCACCGCAATCTTGATGGGCAGGTGGAAACCCAGCACCAGCGCCGGCACAATAAAAATGCCGCCGCCCACCCCCAGCAGTGCACCCAAAAAGCCGGCGCACACCGCCGCGATGAACAGCCATGCCACAAAATGGAGGGAATACAGCATCATTCCGGAAGCAAACAGAATAGGTGATTTTTCCACAGCATGCACGCTTTGCACAGTGGATAATCTGTTAGCAATCGAAAATCCTGCGCTTTATTGTTCCCGCCGGTTGCAACCACGCCCGCACCCGTTATGCTGCTCGCTCATGGCCATTGCAGACGAACTCGCTGAGCGCGGCTTGCCCTCCAATGTGACCGCCGAGCGCAGCGTGCTGGGCGCCATCCTGCTCGACAGTTTCCATTACTTCTCCACTGCCGACGTTCTCGCCCCCGACGATTTCCACCTCGACGCTCACCGCAAAATCTACCGCGCCATGCGTGAGCTGGCGTCGAAAAGCGTCGCCATCGACTTCATCACCCTGGGCGAAGAACTCGACCGCCAGCACGACCTCGAAGCCGTCGGCGGACACCTCTATCTCACCACCCTCACCGAAGGCCTGCCCCGCACCCTCAACGCCGAGCACTACGCCCGCATCGTCAAAGGCCGCGCCGTCGAGCGCGAGCTGCTCAGCGTCGCGCAGGAAATGACGCAAGCCGTGCTCGCCGGCGAAACCGGCGACGCGGTGCTCGAGCTCGCCCAGCAGCGCATCTTCGCCATCGCCGTCGACCGCGTCCAGGAGGGCCTGACCAGCGTCAGCGACCTCACCGGCGACATCATTGCCAAACTCGACGAACTCCACGGCCAGGAAATCACCGGCCTCCATACCGGCTTTGAGCGGCTCGATGAAATCACCACTGGTCTGCAGCCCTCCGACCTGGTCATCATCGCCGCCCGCCCTTCGATGGGCAAAACCAGCCTGGCGATGAATATCGTCACCAATGCCTCCCTGCAAAACGGCAAAACCTGTGCCGTGTTCTCGCTCGAAATGAGCAAAGTCCAGCTCGTGCTGCGCATGCTCTGCTCGGAAGCCCGCGTCAACGCCAAAAAACTCCGCTCCGGCTATCTCGGGCGCGACGACATCGCCGCCCTCACCGACGCCGCCGGCAAACTCGCCCAGGCTGGCATTTACATCGACGACTCCAGCGGCATCGACCTCGCTACCCTGCGCGCCAAATGCCGCCGTCTGGGCGCCGAGCTTGCCGCCCAGAATCCGCCCCGCAAGCTTGACCTGGTGGCGCTGGACTACCTCCAGCTCATGGGATCCAGCGGACGGGCGGAAAACCGCAACCTCGAAGTTTCCGCCATGTCGCGCGGTCTCAAAATCCTGGCCAAGGAACTCAACTGCCCCGTCATCGTGCTCTCGCAGTTGAGCCGCGCCCCGGAGCAGCGCACCGGCTCGCACCGCCCCATGCTCAGCGATCTGCGCGAGTCCGGCGCCATCGAGCAAGACGCCGACCTGGTGATGTTCATCTACCGCGATGAGGTCTACAACAAAGGGAGCGAGGATCAGGGCAAGGCCGAAATCCTCATCGAAAAACAGCGCAACGGTCCCACCGGCATGATCAAGCTGGCTTTTCTACGCGACTTCACGCGCTTCGAAAACCTCGCCGATGACTACGAATCCTAGCGAGCGCGGCCGCGAGCGGCATGCGTTCACGGCCGCGTTTCTGGGCTGGATGCTCGACGCCTTCGACTTCTTCGTCGTCATCTTCCTCGTCTCCACCCTCGCCCAGCAGTTCGCCGTCAGCAAAGCCGACATCATCTGGTCCATCACCCTGACGCTCGCCATGCGCCCCCTGGGCGCCGTGCTGTTCGGCCTCATCTCCGACCGCTACGGCCGCCGCCTGCCGCTCATGGCCAACGTCATCTACTTCGCCATCATCGAGGTGGCCTGCGGTTTTGCCCCCAACTTCACCGTCTTTCTGGTGCTGCGCGCCCTGTTTGGCATCGGCATGGGCGGCGAATGGGGCCTGGGCGCCGCCCTCGCCATGGAAGCCGTCCCCGCCCATCGCCGCGGTGTCTGGTCCGGACTGCTGCAAAGCGGCTATCCCGTCGGCTATCTGCTGGCCGCTCTCGCCGCCCGCTTCCTCCTCCCATCCCTGGGCTGGCGTTGGATGTTTTTCGCCGGCGGCATCCCCGCCCTGCTCGCTCTCTACGTACGCACCAAAGTCCCCGAATCCGCCGCCTGGCAGCGCCAGCGCGCCACCTCCGTGGGCCAGATCTTCCGGACCCTCGCCGCTAGCGCCAAACTCGTCGCCTACCTCATCGTCCTCATGGCGCTGATGAACTTCCTCTCCCACGGCACCCAGGACCTGTACCCCGATTTCCTCGCCACCGTGCACCATATCGCCCCCGCCACGGTCGCCTGGATTGCCGTGCTCTATAATGTCGGCGCGGTGGTGGGCGCGTTCATTTTCGGCTGGTTCTCCGAACCCTGGGGACGCCGCAGGAGCATGATCGCCGCGCTCGTGCTCTCGCTTCTGGTGATTCCCTTCTGGTCGTTCGGCTCCGGCGTCTGGGTGCTCGCCGCCGCCGCCTTCCTCATGCAAGCCGGCGTGCAGGGCGCCTGGGGCATCATTCCCGTCCATCTCAACGAGCTTGCGCCCGCCTCCGCCCGCGGCCTCGTCCCTGGCTTCTGTTACCAGATCGGCATCCTCATCGCCGCCCCGACCAGCAACATTGAATACGCGCTGCGCGACCATTTTGGATACGGCAAAGCCATGGGCGGCTTCGAGGTCGTCATCCTCATCGTCGTCGTTCTCGTTGTCGCCTTCGGCCCCGAGCGCAAGGGCCGCGACTTCATGGCATCGCCCGCTGCGGCCGCGACCGCTGGGCAGGCTGATGCGCTGACTGGCTGATGCGCTGACTGGCTGAGTCGCTGAAAAGCTGAGTCGCTCCACCGCCATCAGACCAATGGCGCGTGCGTCCACGTCGCCATGAAATAGAACGCCGCCGCCACCACGATCACCACCGCCCACTGCACCACTCGCCAGCGCCGCACCTGATCTTCCCGCAATGGCGGACCGTCGCCCACGATCATGCCCAGCACGAAGCCCGCCGCCAGTCCGCCCAGGTGCGCAGCATTGTCGACGTGGGGAATCACGAAGGCAAGGACCAACGCGTAAATCGCCCACCGCACCGCCAGCCCGCGCAACTCCCGCCCCTGCGCCGTGTGGCTGCGCCGCACCCCATAGGCGATCATGACCCCCAAAATACCGAAAATTGCGCCCGAGGCCCCCAGGCTTACGTAGCCGAAAAAGCTCGACACCAGATAACCGAAGATCCCCGTCAGAATGTAGAAAAACAGCAGCTTCGCCCCACCATAAAACGATTCCACAACCTGCCCAATGTCGTACAGCGCCCACATGTTGAAGCCGATGTGCAGAATCCCCGCGTGCAGAAAACAGGCTGTGATCCAGCGCCAGTACTGCGCGTGGTAGGGCGAGTGCAAAACCAGATAGCCCAGCGGCAGGCTCTCGCCCAGCCGCATCGTTGCCGCTCCGCTCGGCCCCGACATCAGGTGCGTCAGCAGCGGAATGCCGCTCACCGAGTACTCGATGATGAACAGCACAAAGTTCATCAGGATCAAAATCCCGGTGACGGGAACCGTTGCCGGCATGGCGCGCTTGAGCAGCTTGCCGGTTGGTCCGGTGCCAAACACCTGCAAGCGCTGCCCGCAGTACGGACATACCGCCTTGCGGCGCGGCACAAACGCCCGGCACGACGGACACAGCTTGTTCGCTGCCGTCACCGCCTGCTCGGTCTGGCGCAGCCCCGCCCGCCACTCGTTCCAGCGGTTACGCCAACGGTTTAACTTGAATTGCCACTTCGGCGAGAGCGGAGACATACGGCGCAACCGGGGATCAGACTAGGCGACGCGTTCGATGGTCACCTTGTTCATCACCACCGGTGTTTTGGGCCGGTCCTGACCATCGCGCGGCGTTTTTGAGATTTTTTCCACTACCTCGTAACCCTCGACCACCTCGCCAAACACGCTGTGCTTGCCATCCAGCCACGACACCGGCGCCACGGTTACGAAAAACTGCGAACCGTTCGTGCCCGGCCCCGCATTCGCCATCGACAGCATGCCCGGCCTGGAGTGGTTCAGGCTGGAGTGAAACTCATCGGCAAACTTGTAGCCGGGTCCGCCCGTGCCCGTGCCTTGCGGACATCCGCCCTGAATCATGAAATCCGGAATCACGCGGTGAAAAATGAGGCCGTCGTAAAACGGCCGCTTCACCTTCGCCCCGGTCTTTGGGTCGGCAAATTCCTTGCTTCCCTCCGCCAGGCCAACAAAGTTGGCCACCGTCAGGGGCGCCTCCTGCGCGAATAAGCGGGCGGTGAAATCACCCATGGATGTGGAAAAACGGGCGTAAAGGCCGGGTTGGACAGCGATCGGCATGATGCTCTTGGATCCTTTCGGAGTACTGGGTGCTAGTCTAACAATTCGAGCACACTATGGCGACTACACGCAATGTGGTGATTCTTGGTTCGGGTTGTTCGGGCCTCACCGCGGCCCTTTACTGTGGCCGCGCTGGTCTCTCGCCGCTCGTCATCGAAGGCCATGAGGCCGGCGGGCAGTTGAGCTTGACCACGCTGGTGGAAAACTTTCCCGGCTTTCCCGAAGGCATCCAAGGCCCGCAACTCATCGAGAATATGCGCGCCCAGGCCGCCTCTTTTGGTACCGTCTTCGCCTCCGGCGACGTCATCGCCTCCAACCTCAGCGCGCAGCCCATCGAGCTCACCCTCGAAGATCAGCCCGAACCCATCCGCACCCACGCGCTCATCATCGCCAGCGGCGCCCGCGCCCGCTGGCTCGGCCTGCCCAGCGAACAGGCCCTTATCGGCCACGGCGTTTCGAGCTGTGCCACCTGCGATGGCTTCTTTTTCCGCGGCAAAGACATTGTCGTCGTCGGCGGCGGCGATTCTGCCATGGAAGAAGCCCTCTTTCTCACCCGCTTCGCCTCCTCGGTCTCTATCGTCCACCGCCGCAACGAGTTCCGCGCCTCCAAGATCATGCTCGAGCGCGCCCGCAACCACCCCAAAATCCGCTGGATCCCTGACGCCCGCATCACCGACGTCCTCGATCCGGCCCAAAAAGAGGTCACCGCCATCCGCCTTGAATCCACCAACGGCGCGAAAAAACAGTGGGAGCTGCCCACCTCCGCCGTCTTCCTGGGCATCGGCCACGAACCCAACACCAAACCCTTCCTCGGCCAGCTCCCCACCGACCCCGACGGCTACCTCATCACCACCGGCCACGTCCTCACCCCCATCCCCGGCGTCTACGCCTCCGGCGACGTCCAGGACCGCCGCTACCGCCAGGCCATCACCGCCTCCGGCACCGGCTGCATGGCCGCCCTCGAAGTCGAAAAATTCCTCGGCGAACTCCATATTTGATCCGTCATCTAGAATCAATCCATGGCGCCGCCGTTTATCCGCCGCATCCAAATCGAAAACTTCCGCAGCGTTGCCCCCACTGCGATGTCACCCTTGGCCCCCTGATGTACATCGTCGGCCGCAACGGCAGCGGCAAAAGCAACTTTCTCGATTCCCTCCGTTTCATCGCGGATGCCCTGAACAGCAGCCTCGATAAGGCGCTCGATGCCCGTGGCGGCCACGCTGAGGTGCTCCGCGGTAGTGTCTCAGTTTGAATTTTTGAGCGCAACCCGCCGGCAAGTCGTGCGATCAAGCAGGAACGTAGGTCAAGCGAATCAAGTCATCGGCGACTAAATCGCTGGCCACCAGGTGGAGCGGGGGCCGGGGGCCGGCGAAGAATGGCTTGCCCCCACCGAGCACGACGGGGCGGAGGTAGAGATGATACTCATCGATAAGACCGGCCTCGGTGAGGCCTTGCGCCAGGACTGGTCCGCCAACTTCAATCTCGCCAGTCAACTCAGCTTTCAGCTTGCGTA
>JBOGKK010000052.1:0-10774 GCA_050745425.1 Terriglobales bacterium | reverse complement strand
ATCCGCAAGGTCGCGCAGGGCGCCGCGCGGCTGGGATGATTGTGGTATTATCCCGGCGTGAGCTACGGTCAGCGACGTATCTCCCGCGGACGCGGTCGCGCTTGGGCTCAACGGTACACCTGAGATGGTGGTGATCGATAAGTCGGGGCGCATCGAGCAAGCGTGGCTGGGCGCGTTTATGGGCGCCACCCAATCCGCGGTCGAGAGGTACTTCCACTTGAAGCTTCCGGGCTTGTCAGCATAATAAGCGTATGGCGGGGAGGATCAGCAGACGCGCGGGGCGCAACGTCTCGATCGCCGCGGTGGTGGTTGTGGTCGCGCTGGCAGTGTATGTTCTCGCCACCGGCCACGGGGCGGGGCCGCCAGGGGCGATCCGTACCGGTGGCAGCGGATGTACGTTCCATGGCGCCAAGAGCTCGGCCGGAGCCTTCCTCGGACCGGAGGTGGGCTTGGGACTGCTGTGCAACCACGGCGAGTGGGTGCCGGCACGCCAGGACCACAATTTCAACGACTTTCCGCTCACCTCTGCCAGCGACATCCGCACCGCACGCGCGAACGCGGAAATTGCCGCTCAGCGGGAAACACAAACACTCCGGGGGCAGCGCCCGCACCCGCCGAAAAAGCCATGAAGGTAGCCAGCCTGCGGTACGCCTTCCGGCGCGCGCGGCGGCAGCGCGGGCTGAGCGCACTGCTGATTCTGGCGCTGGCGCTGGGCCTGGGCGGGGCGACCGCGGCACTGGCGCTGGCTGAACGCGCGCTGGTAAATCCGTTTGGGCTGCCGCAGCCCGAGCAGTTGATGGCCATCGCCGATAGCGGCACCCCGGCTGGCGCCGCGTCCTATTCCCGGCTGCCCGCGTTTACCGCGGCTTGCGGGTACACCACCGGCGGGCTCACGGTAACCGCCGGGCACACGCGTGGGCATCAGTATGTGGCGGCGGTAACCGCGGACTTTTTTCGCGTGGCGGGGATCGCGCCGCGTACCGGGCGGCGCTTCAGCGCCGGCGAGCTGCAGGCGGGGAATCGCGTGGCTATTATCAGCCACGATCTGGCGGCCGGCGGTTACGGCGGCGCGGCCTTGGGAGGCGCGCTCACGATGGGCGGCGAGCGCTTTGCCGTAATCGGTGTCATGCCACAAGGGTTCGGCTTTCCCGCGGGAACAGCCGTCTGGATTCCCGCGCACGCTGCCGCATCGAATCTGGTGCTGATGAACGGTCCGCCCGCGGCGGGCCTCGGCAGCGGCCATCTGATCGCCCGCCTGCGGCCGCGCGTGAACCTGGCGGAGGCCAGCGCGGAAGTGGGCAGACAACAGCGGCACGAGGCAGCGGCGTGGGATGCGCTGCATCCGCGCGGACCAAAGATGGGAGTTAGTAGCGTAACGCTGACACCACTGTTGCACCGCTGGACGCGCGGCGCCCGCGGTACCGTGGACCTGCTGCTCGCGGCCGCCGGCTTACTGTTCCTGATCTCCTGTTTCGTGGCCGGCGGCGTCCTGCTGGCGCGCGCGCTCAACGGCCAGAAGGAAACGGCGGCGCGGATGGCGCTGGGCGCACGGCGCTGGCAACTGGCAAGGCAGTGGCTGATCGAAGCGCTGGTGCTGGTCGCCCCGGCCACGGCGGTGGCGGCGGGCGTGGCCGCAGCGCTGATGGCGGCGCTGCGGCGCGGAGCGCCGGCGGCCTTGCCTGGACTCGATCTACTGCACCCCCGCTGGAGCGACGGGGCGGTGCTCGCCGCCGTAACGGTGGTGGCGCTGGTGTTGACCGCACTGCCGCCGCTGCTGAGCACGCTGCGCCTGCGTTCGCCCGCGCATCTGCTCCAGACTTCTTTTTACGGTGGTGTGCGTGCCTCCCTGCTGTGGCCGGTGGTGGTGATCTTCGAGCTGGCGGTGGCGCTGGCGCTCACCGCGTCCGCGGCGCTGCTGCTGGCCAGCTTCGGCCGGCTCACGCATACGGACCTGGGCTTTGCACCCGCCGGGATTCAGACCGTCACCTTCACCACCGCGCCAGCGCTCGCGCCGCTGCTGCAACGCCGCGAGCGAGCCGCCGCCTTCGCGCGCGCCGCCGCCATCAACCGCACCGTACTGACTGCGGCGCAGCGCATTCCGGGCGCTACGACCTCATTGGCGAGCCCAGCACCGCTCTCGCGCCGCAGTTCGAACGGCATGTTTATTATGCCGTGGCCCGGATCCCCGCAGGACGAAGCAGGGGCGGAGATCAGCAGCATCAGCGCGGGCTATTTCCACCTTCTGCGCATCCCGCTCGCGCGCGGGCGTGGGTTTACAGCCGCGGATATCGCCGCCTCGCCACTGGTGGCGATTGTCAGCCGGAGCCTGGCGCACCGGTTCTGGGGCGACCGCAACCCGATCGGGCGCCAGATCGCCTTCGATGGCGACACCGTGCATCCGCGTACCGTGGTGGGTGAAGTGCGCGACGTGCTCCCGGGCGGACCTACTGCACTCGGCGTGTGGGCGGGCCAAGTCTATATTCCGCTGACGCAGCCCACCCACTCCCCGCCTTTGGTGGCGTCGCTGCTGGTGCGTGGTGGCGCGACGGGCGCCGCGCTGGCGGCCGTGCAGCCGGTGGCGGGCGTCGAGGTGCTCGACAGCTCAAGCCTGAGCGCGGCGGCGGCGCGCGTCACCGCGACCCAGCGCTTCAGCGCGCAGGTGGTGGCGCTGTTTGCGGCGCTGGCGCTGCTGCTGATCGTTCTCGCGCTGGTGGGGCTGCTGGCGCACTGGGTCACCGCGCGCCGGCACGAAATCGCCATCCGGCTGGCGCTGGGCGCCACGCCGGCTGCAATGGCCCGCAGCGTAATCGTGCGCTTGGCGCTGATGCTCGCCGCGGCCGTAGGCCTCACCCTGACCGCCAGCCCCATGCTCAAGGCGCTGCTCGCGAACGTGCTGTACGGCATCCAGCCGCTTGCTGTGGGCCCGTGGGCCGCTGCTGTCGCCCTGGTCTGTACCGTCGCGCTCGGCGCCACCGCAGTCCCGGCACTCACCGCCGCGCACGTAGCCCCGGCCGAGGCGCTGCGCTTCGAGTAGGGCCTGCATGGGTCCGGGCGGGATACACTGACATGGTGCCGCACACGTCCCAGCGCTCCCGTACCCACGGGCTGATTCCGGCGGTGCTGCTGAGCCTTTCCGTCGGTGCGGTGGTGGCGCTGTTTAGTCCTCTGGACGCGCTGGTGTTGCAGCCGCTGCCGTTCCGGCGCCCGCAGGAGTTAGTTCGAATCAGCCGGGTGCGGATTTTCGACGCAGCGGACGGGGCCATTGCCCACCGCCCGGCGCTAAACGGCGTTTTCCGCGGGGTTGCCGCATACTGGGGCGCGACCGCGAGCTGGCTTGGCAGTGGGGCCGAAGTCAGGTCCGTCGTCGTCACCCGTGAATTTTTCCCCACGCTCGGCATCCGCCTGCGCCGGGGCCGTGGGTTCACGGCTATCGCGGGGGATCTCCCGCAGGCCGTCATCGGTTATCAGATGTGGCGGTCGCGGCAGCGAGCGGGCGCTACCGGCGTCGTCCGGATCGATGGACGCGACTATCGCGTGGCGGGCGTCGCTCCGAAGGAATTCGCGTTTCCCGGCGGGACAGGAATTTGGGAACTGGGCGCGCGGGATCAGGCGGTGCCAGACGAGTTTGCGGGCAACTGGGTCGTGTTCGGACGACTGCGCGCAGGAAAATCGCTTGCCGCCGCGGGAGCACGCCTGCGCACGCTGACGCGCGGGTTCCGCGATGCGCTGCCGGCCGGGCAGGGCGCGGCCACGCTCGAGCCGCTGTATGGCTTTCTGCGCGGCGACCGGCGCGATCTGCTGTGGAGTGCATGGGCGGCCGCGCTCGGTCTGCTGCTGCTGGCCTGCGGCGGCGCGGCCAGCCTCAACTTGATGCGCGGCGTTCGCCGGCGAAGCGATTACGCGGTTCGGCTGGTGCTGGGCTCGACGCCCGCGCGACTGGCGCGCGCGGAAATGCGTGCGGCGCTGGCGCCTGCGCTGGGCGCGTGCGGCGTCGGGCTGCTGCTGGCCTACGCCGCCAGCCGGTGGCTGCGTGCAGCGGCGCTGACGGGCGCAGGCCCGCTCCGCGCGCAGCCGATGCCGCAGACGCTCGCGATTGCCGCCGGGGCCGTTTTGCTGATTCTCGGCACGACCGCTCTCAGTACCGCCGTGCCGGTATGGCAGGTTGGAGCGGATAATCCTAGCCGATGGCTGCGGTCGGCAGCGCAAGGATCGCGCGCAGCGCGGATGGGCAACCAGGACTGGCTCACCGCCGCGCAGATCAGCTTGGCGCTCATGCTCGTGGCTGGGGCGGTTCTGCTGGCCGGGCCGGCGCTGGCACGCGCGCGACAGCCCCTCGGCTTCCAGCCTGGGAACCTGATCGCGGTACAGTCGCAGTTGCCCCTGGTTGCAGAGATGGCGGCGGTCCAGCATGCGCTCAACGCGAGCGGGCGCTTCACCTCGGCGATTGCAGCACAGCTGCAGGCGGCCGATCAGGCGGAGCTCAAGCGCGATGTGCCACTGGTTGATGCGGCACGCAAGGCGCTGACCGGGTTGCCCGGCGTGGCAGGCGTGGCGAACCTGCAGCCGATGCCATTTGGGCCGAGCCCCTTAATTGGGCAAGACGCGAGCGCCATTCCTGCCCGCACGGCCCAAGACCGGGACATGGTCCTGGCATTGCAACAGGGTGTGCGAGGGAACGCGTTCGCAATGCTCGATGTACCGCTGCTTTCCGGGCGAACCTTCGACCAGCGCGATCTGGAGCTGAACGAAAAAATCGAGGCAATGGCGATGCCCGTTCCCGGCGCAAGCGGCGCGCCCCTGCCGCCGGCCTCAGTGGTGATCAACGCGGCGCTGGCGCACCGATTCTGGCCGGCCAGGGATGCCGTGGGCAAGCGGATATGGACGCCAGCGCCGGGGATCGTGATCGGGGTGGTGGCGAATATGCGCGAGAGCGCGGATCAGGTCGCAGATGCGCCGATGGTATTCCAGCTTGCACCGCCGGGAACGTTCAGTTTTCTGGTGAAACCGAAGCCCGGTGTCCGTTTTTCGACATTGGCCCGTGAGGCTGCGCGTGCGGTACAGCAGCTCAGCCCGGGGATGGCGCCGCCGCGAGTGAACCGCCTCGCCGATCAGGTGGCCCAGGCTTCGCGCACATCGCGGCGCTTGCTATGGCTGTTTGGCGCCTTCGCCGTGCTCGGGCTGGCAGCGGCGGGCCTCGGCATGATGGCCAGCACCCGTGAGGCAATGATCGCACGCGAGCAGGAATTCGCCGTGCGCGCGGCGCTCGGTGCGCGCGCGGAACACCTCTACGGCCTGGCGGCGCGCCGCGGAGCACGGATTCTCGCTTTCGCGTTGCCGGCGGCGGCGCTAGGCTCGTGGCTGCTGGCGCGCGGGTTGGCGCACGCGCTCCACGGCAGCGGCGCTGAGGCGGCCTGGATTGCGTTCGCGATTGCAGCGGTGCTGCTGGCGGCGCTCACCGCCGCGGCACAACTGCGGCTGGCGCAGCATGCGATCGGCGCCAGCCCGGGCGCGGCGCTGCGGCAGTAGGCGCCAGTCCCTGACCGCGCGGATCACGGCAGCAGCGTGAAGCCGGAGGACTCGAAATCGGAGTCGTAGCTCCAGGCTTGGTCAATCCGCTCCCGCCGCATCACCACGAATGAGACCGCATCCACCAGGCTCAGCCGCCGCGAACCGTCGAGCCACGTGTCCAGGCCCGCTTGGTGCAGGCCCTCATCGACCCAAACGACATGCAGCAGCGGCTCAACGTCACGCCTGAAAATCCGCGCAGCCTCCGAACCGGCACGCCGGCCCAGGAGCGCGTAGGTTTCGACTAGCGTGTAGGAAGTCGTCACCAGCTTGGCCCGCTCTCGGTCGAGCTGCGCGAGGCTGGCCACAGCGCGCCCGTGGAACCGGTCTTCGCTCACCTGGTGGGCGAGAAATGCCGACGAGTCCGCAAAAACCGCGCTCAACCGAAATCTTCCTCGAGATAGCGGTCATGATTGATGGACAGATCCGTCTCGCCCTGCAGGGCATGGGCAGTACCGGCGCTGCGCCGCGCGCGATCATACTTGGCAGCCAAATCGTCATGTTTGACCTGCTCGGCTTGCAGACCCTGATCGATATAACGACGGATGGCCTCTGCCACGGAAACACGATCCTCGTGGGCCTGCCGGCGCAGCCGCCGCGCCTGCTCCTCGGTCAGTTGAATCTGGGTGCGCACCATGATGCCAGTGTAATCACAGCATGATGGCGCGTCAACGTGGACTCAATGCCCTATCGATCGTTAGCATTTGATTTGGCCGGTTCCGGCAGGCGGAGGGAGTAGGCCGCCGTGCGAAGCATGGACGCACGTTGCGACGATGGCCGGACGGGTACGAACGCTGGGGCTGCGAGGCGTGTTTGGCCGCCGCCAGCGGCGGCCAAGCGCGAAGCGGATACCGGCGTCGACGTTAGAGGAGGTGCTGGGGCCAAGCGCACCAGGGCCACGCGGCTGGGTTCGTGCTTGACCCCGAGGCGTGCCAGCTGCCGTGCCTCCGGAATCCATTCCGCCGGGCGCCAGGCGGTTATGCCGCTGGCGGCCCGGACAGCAGGAACTGCTCCCAGCTCTGCGCCACAGCGCCGCGGCTGCGCGCCGCCTCTTCGGCGCCCGGCGCGGTCAGCACCAACGGGCGGAACTTGGGATAGCGGTGGCAAAACTCGAACAGAGAGCGGAGATCCTGGGATCCGAATTCTCCGGTTTTGACCTCGATCGCCCAATCGCCCCAGCTCCCCTCGCACACCGCATCCACCTCGCGCGGTTCTTCCCGCCAATAGCTCACGCGCTGCGCCTGATTCACCGCAAACGCCAGGCAGGCATTTTCCACCCAGGCGCCAAAGCGAGCCGGATCCTGCGCCCGCGTGGGCGCGCCCGCGGGATGCAGCGAGGTGATCAGAGCATTATCCAACACGATCAGCTTCGGAGGCGCGGCCCGGCGGCGGTGGGCGCGGGTCGAGTATCGTTCCAGCGGGGCGATTAGATAGGCGTCATACAGCAAACGCAGATAGCTGGCGATGGTTTCCAGCGCGCCGCGATCACGCAGCTCGCCCTGTAACTTCTGCAGCGAGACGATCTGCGCCGGCAGTGCGGTGGCAAGGGCGAACACCTGGCGCAGCAACGCCGGCCGGCGCACGGCGCCCGTGGCCAGTACGTCGCGTCCGATGGCCGGCTCGATGATCGCATCCAGCACATAAGCGCGCCAGCGCGCCGCATCCTGGACCAGCTTCACCGCACCCGGATAGCCTCCATGCGCTACCACCTCCTGCGCGGCTTGCGCCGGCTCCAGCCCAAACACCCCCGCCAGGTCTGCCGCGGACCAGTGGGTCAGCGTGAGGCGCTCGAAGCGCCCTGCCAGGCTTTCCCGCGAACCCGCGAGCAGGCGCAGGGCCGACGATCCGCTCGCCACCACGTGCAGTCTGGTGTGGCGCCGCCGGACACGGTCCCAGAAACTTTTGAGTTGTGCCGCCCAATCGGGAAAGCGGTGGACTTCATCGAGCAGCAGCAGCGTCGTGCCGCGGGCCGCGAGGCGTTCGGCTTCCTCCCATCGCCGTTCCCAGAATCCAGGCAGCGCGGCGTCCGGATCATCCCCGGCCGCATACACCGACTGCCCGGAAAATTGGGCTTCCAGCTCAAGCAGCAAAGTCGTTTTCCCGACCTGGCGCGGCCCCGTCAGCAGTTGAATGCGGCCAGGCGCAGGCTCGCCTAACCGCGTCAGGAGGCGCTCGCGGCAAGATGCATAGCTTGATTCGATCATGATCTAGTAATTATTCGATAATGATTGCATTATGTCAACCCCCTCCGGGCCGGTGTTTCCAGGCAACATTTATAATAGAATAATTATTAGACCATAACAAGAGAACGCCGGGGTGCCGAGCCGGAAGGCGGACGGCCGGTGTTTCCAGCCGCTGGTGAGCCGTCGATATGGATGCTTCGGCGAGGCTGTTTTGGCGCTAAAGCAGTTCCAAACTAGCTATAGCCCGGCGGATCGATCCTGTGCGGCTCTGACATAAGGAAGAGCTGCACGTTCTCTCCCGGAGCGGGCTACACCAAATCTGGAACTGTGTCAGTGCTGGTTCCCGTAGTAGCCGCGGAAGGCGTTCTTGGGCGGAGCCTTCACGGCTTCGGCGCCGGGCTCCTTCGCCGGAATCTGCTTCGGCGCCGGCGCCCAGCCAAATACGGTGGGATGGCTCGATGCGGGCGAGTCGTAGATGGCGTTGAACAGCATCGGGTAGGTGCCGTGCGATTGCGCGCGCCACTGCGGCTTGAAGCCGAACAGGTAGATGCGGCCCTTGCCGTAACCCACTTCGAGCGCCGCGGCTTTGCCCTCCAGATATTCCGGACCCTGCAGGAAACCGCTCGCCAGCGGGTCCAGGCGGTTGGGATACACCGCCAGAATATGCCCGCGGAAGCCCTTCTCGGTGGCAAAGGCGAGGCCATTGTCGAACATGCCCGCCTGCTGCACGGGCATACCCCAGGTGCCGGCAATTTCGGGCTGCTCGATGTGCAGCCAGATCAGCGAGCCGGTGCTGTAGAACTTGTTGCGGCTCACATGCGTCAGGGCGTTGGTGACCGGCAGCCCGAACTGCTGTATGCAGAACAGCGACGATTGGTTCAGGCAAATGAGCGTGCCGCCCTGGCCCACGAAATCGCGCAACGAGGCGGCGCCGGTTTTGCCCAGCCCGCCCTGATACTGGCCAGGAATTACGCCTGGCCCGAAGCCGTCCATGATGCCGCGGGCGCGCTGGTCGGGAAGAATGATCGCATCCAGGCGCGCCTTCAGGCCGCTGGCCTGCACGTCGGCGTTGCGCAGCAGCATCGGCGGGAAGTCATAGTTCTGCAGGATCCAGCGCGTCCAGCCCATGTCAATGCTGGGCTGCCACGGGCGGTACAGGCCCACGCGCGGTTTGCGCGTGGCGAAGGCGCCGCCGGGCACGCTGGCCACCGCTTGCGCCGAGGTCTGCGCCTGGTCGAGAATGTTCTGCATCTGAGCCCGGCTCAGGCCGCTGAGGGCGGCGCTGCCGGCCGGAACCTCCTTGCTGCCGTCCTGCACAATGCTGACGTGGGCGCCGGCATCGAGCGCCAGATTCATGGCATGGAAGTGTTGATTGGTATCCGGGGGCAGCAGAAAAACATCGCCGCTGCCGCTGATTTTGCCATCGGGGGTGGTGATGGCGCTGAGCAGCGTCAGGTTGGCAAGCTGGTCCTGGACCACCGGCTGGCGCACTGCGTCGACATCGACATCCATCTGCTCGCCCAGCGTCCAGCCGGCCACATCATACGGACGCACCGGCGTTCCATTGGCCGTCTGGTCCGGGTAGTCCTGGGTGCCGAGCAGCTCTTTGACCAGCTCAGAAAACGGCTGGTTCATCAGTATCACCCACGAGCCCGCCGGATAAGTCTTGCCATTGGCCGCAAACGTCGTGCGCACCTGATGCACCTCGACGCCGTTGACCGCAATCACCTTCGCCAGCCGCGCCGCTTCCGCCAGTCGCGGCTGATTGAAGGGAATCACGTAGGCGTAGGGAGGGTTCTTCGTGAACTTCTCGATCGCCTGCAGACCCGTCTGGTACTTGTTGTAGAGCAATTGGGTATGGTACTTGGCGGCGGTGTCGAGCACCGACATCGAAGCGCCCACCATATAATGCACGGCATCACCCAGCCGCCACCAGCCACCGCGCCACGGGCTGTTGTAGAAAATCTGCGGCTGCAGATTGCGGTACGCGGGCGGGAAGTCGCGCACGGTGTAAAAATGCGGTGTCGCGTAGCCGAACAGCGCGGTCTCGGTAAAAAAGGAAATTTCATTGCGGAAAATGCCGGTAAAGTCCTGATAGCCGGCATACCAGTTTTCAAACCCGACGCGGTGAATCGCGCCCGGCATGCCGTGCTCATCGAGATAGGCGCCCATGGCAATGCCGATCTGGTTGAGCCAGCGCATGCTGATCGAGTTGATGTTGGGCGAAATCGGATCGACGAACGGCGGAATGAAAATGCGCGCCGGAAACGGCGCCGTCTGGTGCTGTGTGTACCAGATTTCCGGATTCCACTTGAGTTCCTGTTTGGTGATGGCCGCCGACTCGATCATGTTGTTCATGTAGCCGTCGCGGTTATTGTCGTGGCCCACGTACTTCTGGAACAGGAACGGAATCGGGGCGACCTCGTACGTCGTGCCCAGGTTCTTGTCATACCAGGCGACCACTTCGTTTTGGCCGTCGGGGTTCAACGTCGGCCACATCACGAAAATGACATTATTGAGAATGGCGGCAATCTCCGGGTCCGTCATTTTCGCCGAGCACAACTTATAGGCGAGAGCAATCATGCTCTGCCCGCCGGCCACTTCGGTGGAGTGCATGCCACCGTCGATGTGCACGACCACTTTGCCTTCAGCGGCCAACTGGCGCGCCTGCGCGGGAGTAAGTCCGCGCGCCCAGGTGAGCTTGCGGTTGACGGCAAGGTAATGATTCAGTTGCGCCAGGTTCTGCGGTGAGGAGATCACCGTCAGGTACATTTCCAGGCCGCGCGAGCTCTTGCCGGCATCGAAAATTCTGATGCGGCTGGAGGCTGCCGCCAACTTGCGAAAATAGCGCATGGCATCGGTATAGCTGGCCAGCTTGAAATCCGCGCCAGCGTTATAACCGAGCACCGACTTGGGCGTCGGTACGCTGGCAATGACGCCGTGGGGCGAGGCGGCAATGTAGCCCGCCTGTGCGGGAGAAAGGCAGGGCAGCGCCAGCCCGAGCACGAAAAGGGCGGCGACAGACA
>JBOGKK010000051.1:0-19255 GCA_050745425.1 Terriglobales bacterium | reverse complement strand
GTGCCATCGTCAATGTTGAGATAGGCGACAAGATTGTTGTAGGCGGGCTTGGGTTGCTCGAAGCTGCCGAAGTGGGCGTCAACGTAGGCGAGGGAGCCGAGCAGGCCCTCCTCTTCCCCGCCCCAGAGGGCGACGCGGATGGTGCGGCGCGGATGGGCATGCATGGCGAGCAGGATGCGCGCGGCTTCGAGCATCATGGCGCTGCCGGCGGCATTATCGGTGGCGCCGGTGGCGTTATTCCAGGAATCGAGATGGCCACCGAGCATCACAACCTGATCCTTGAGATCGGTGCCGGGGATTTCGGTGACGACATCGTTGAAGTGGTGGCCGGCGGGATAGATCGTGTTCTTGATATTGAACCGCAACGTGACGGGGATGTGGCCGGCGAGCAGGCGCGCGATGCGGCCATAGCTGTCACTCTGCATCACGACTGTCGGCACAGCGGTCGTGACATCGTAGCTGGGGTTGTTGTAGGCCACGATCACACCGTGGGCTTTGTGGGCGTCGTTGATGCGGACCAGGGCGCCGTTTTTGAGCAGGAAGGCGTCGAGCTGGGCACCGACCTGGCGATAGCTGAGACGTCCGGGCTGGGGCGCGGGGGGCCGGAAGCCGTAATAAGAGCGGCGGTGAAAGGCCTGGCAGGCGGCGCTGTCGGCGGCGAGGACGTGCAGAGTGCAGTTCCACTGGGTATCGCTGCGGCGCAACTGCCAGGGTGTAAAGCTCACGGGTACGATGTGGTAGGCACCGACGAGCACGATTTTGGCGCGCACCACCGGGGCCCATTGGGCAAACCAGGCGTCGAGCGCAGCCTGGGTGGGAGCGGGGGAGGCGACGAACTTGCCGTCCACGAAGCTGCCGCGGGAAAGGCCAGGAGGATCGGGAATGAGGACGGCGGGAGCGGTCACGGGGCCGTTGGTGCCGGGGGTCCAGTGCAGCGGGCGGACCACCAGTTGATTTTGGAAGGGCGAGATGGCGTTGGCCTGGAGGAGGAGGTTGGCCCATCCGGGCACGGTATGGTGCAGGCGCTCGGGCACGAAGGGATAGGGCTCGAGATGCGCGTTTTGCATTCCCCAGGAGGTGGTGGTGCGGACCACCCATTGATCGGCGCGAACGAGATTCGGATCGCCGGTGAGACGGGGGCCGTAGACGTCGGCGAGCTCGTGCAGGATCCACATGATCTTCGAGTTGGCCGGGGTTTCGAGCTGCCGCGCCTGGGCGTCGACTTGCTGCTGGGTGAGTTGCTGGGCAGCAAGTGGAGCCGGAGCGGCCAGCATGGAAGCGGCGATGACGAGACCACCGGCAAGGGCGGCGGCAGAAATGTTGGATAGGCGCATAGCTATCTATTTCCTGGCGCGGGACCCCGCGTCCTGAGACCTAGGCGGAGATTGTAGCAGCCTTCGGGGGCGGGCGCGACAGGACCAGGGCGAGGGCGGCGAGAATAATGGCGGTACCGGCGAGGCTAGCGGCGGTGAGCACTTCGCCCGCCCAGGCCCAGCCGAGCAGCAGCGCCACGATGGGATTGACCAGAGCGAAGGTGGCCACGCGCACCGCCGATACCCTGCCGAGCAGCCATACATAGGCGGCATAGGCGACGACGGAGCCGGCGACGATCAGGTAAAGCAGCGACCAGAGGGCGGCTGGGGTGAGGGCGTGGAGCCAATCGACGCCGTGGAATTCGCCCGTAGCGGCGGCGCCAGCGGCCAGCATCAGGCCACCAACCAGCATCTGGGCGCCGGCACTGATGCCGGTGGAGCGCGGCAGCGGGAGGCGGGCAATCAATATAGTGGCCACGCTCCAGGACAGCGACACGGCGAGCAGGGCGAGCACGGGCAGGAGCGGCAGGCGCGCTCCGGCAGCGCCGCCCGACATCAGCACCGCCATGCCGGCGAGGCCGAGGACGCAGCCGCCGATCACTTTCACCGAGGGTGCGGTGGTACGGAATACCCAGATTTCGATTGCCGCCACCCAGAGGGGAACGAGCGTCACGATGACCGCCGTAAGGCCGGAGGAAACACGCGTCTGCGCCCAGAATTGCAGTCCGTAGCCGACCGGAAACATGAGGAGCGCGACGAGCACGATCGAGCGCCACTCGGGAGCGGAGGGATGCGGGCCGCCACGCAGCCATCCCCATCCATATAAGAGGAGGCCGGCGGGGATGAAACGCAGGGCCGCGAAGGCCAGCGGCGGCAGCGTGGCATCGCCAATCCTGATGGCGAGGAACGTGGCACCCCAGAACACATAAATGACCGCAAACGCGGCCAATACGCCGGGAGAGAGTGATCGGCGGGGCATCAAAAGTGATACTGTGAAAAACGAAGCTTCAGTATAGGAGATATCATTCATGGGGCAATGGCGCTGGGGTTGGGGATGTGCGGCGGCGTGTGTGCTGGCGTTCGGCATGACCGCGGGCGCGCAAGATGCAGGCGGGTCACCGCACCCGGCCCATTACAGGCTGGTCAAGACGCTTCCCCTGACCAACAGCGGGGGCTGGTGGGATTATCTGGGGCGTAATCCGGAAGACCGGCAGATCTATGTGTCCGCCGGCAACCAGATCATCGTCGTCAACGCCGATACCTACGACATCGAAGGCACGATCGGGCCGCTGAACGGCACCCACGGCGTGGCGATCAGCCATCGCGACGAGCATGGCTTCACGAGCAACGGCGGCAGCAACGATACGACGGAGTTTGACGCGAAGTCGCTGCAGGTGATGCGGACGATTCCGCTGCCGATCCAACGTCCCGACGGGCTCATCCACGACCCGGCGACGGACCGGATTTTCTTTTTTAACCATAACGGGCAGGCGGCCGCGGTCGACGCCAGCTCCGGCAAGGTCGTGGGCACAGTCGAGCTGCCCAGCAAAGACGCTGAGTTTGCCGCAGCGGACGGACACGGGCACGTTTTCGACAACCTCGAAGACTCCAGCCAGGTAGTCGAGATCGACGCCAAGACGCTCAAGATCATGAACGTCTGGCCGCTGGCGCCGTGCGAGCACCCCTCGGGCATGGCGATGGACACCTACCACAAGCGTCTCTTTGTGGGCTGCCACAACCAGATGCTGGCGGTGATGAATGCGGAGACCGGCAAAGTCGTCACCACGCTGCCGATTGGGCCGGGGGTCGATGCGGTGCGGTTTGACGCGAAGTTCAGCCGGGTTTTCGCATCGAGCGGAGGCAACGGCGGCACCATCACCGTCATTCACGAGGACAACCCCAACCGGTATACGCTGCTCGGCAACCTCAAGACGCAAGCGGGAGCGCGCACGATGGAGCTCGACCCGGAAACCCACAAGGTTTTCACCGTCACGGCGCAGTTTCAGCCGCCGGCGCCGGGCCAGCGCCGCGGCAGGATGGTTCCGGGGAGCTTTCACCTGCTGGTGTATTGGGACTACTAGGTTACAGGTTGCAGCTAAGCGCGGGCGGCCAGGCGGCTTGACAAGTCTGGGTTATAAAATTTATCGTAGTGTGAGTGGAAACACGAGACACCGAGGAGAAATTGGTATGAAACAACTGCGTTGGTTGGGTATGGGCGTGGGCGTGCTGGCGCTGGCAGTGATGGCGGGAGCGCAAGGCAAGCAGGGATCGAGCCGTCCTGACGGCTATCACGTCATTAAGACGGTGAAGCTGAACAACAATCACGGCTGGGATTACATGGACATTGATAACGCCCGGCAGCGGCTGTATGTGTCGACCGGGGACAAGGAGATTGTCCTGAACGCCAACACGTATGCCGTCGAAGGGACGGTGGGCGGTCTGAAGGGCACGCACGGGGCGGGCATCAGCGACCGCGACAACCATGGCTTCACCAGCAATGGGGGCGGGAACAGCACGACCGAGTTCAACCTGAGCACGCTCAAGGTCATCAAGACGATTCCGCTGCCGATTCAGCGGCCCGATGGGGTCATTTACGATCCGGCGAGCGACCGCATCTTCTATTTCAACCACGACAGCCATGCCGCCGCGGTGGACGCGAAAACCGGCAAAGTGGCCGGCACCATCCTGCTGCCCACGCGGGCGGCCGAATTTGCCGCGGCCGACGGACGCGGGCACGTCTTCGACAATCTCGAATCCTCAAGCTCGGAAATCGAGATCAACTCGCACACGCTGAAGATCATGCACGTGTGGCCGCTGGCGCCGTGCGAGCATCCCTCGGGTCTGTCGATGGATACAGCCAGCCACCGTCTGTATGTGGGCTGCGACAACCACATGCTGGCGGTAGTCAATGCCGACACGGGCAAGGTGGTCACGACGCTGCCCATCGGAGGCGGTGTCGATGCCACGCGGTTTGACCCGGAAAGCAAGCTCGTGTTCAGCTCCAACGGTGAAGATGGGACGATCACGGTGATCCACGAAGACAGCCCCGATCATTACACGGTGCTGGGCAACGTGGCGACGGCCCGCGGGGCGCGCACCATGGAAGTGGACACGAAGACGGGCACGCTGTTCACGGTGACGGCAAAATTCGAGCCGCGCAAACCGGGGCAGCCGCGCTATCGGCGGCGGATGGTGCCGGGCAGCTTCGAGCTACTGGTGATCGGCAAGTAGCAGGCGGCGCAAAGCGGCGAGCGGAATGGCGGCCCAATCAGGGCGGTTGTTGCGCTCGTAGGCGAGCTCGTAGACGGCCTTTTCGCACTCGAAGAAAGCGCAGGCCTGGCGGAACGCTGCATCATTTTGCGGCGCCAGGGGCAGGGGAGCCGCCACAATGGCAGTGCGATAGCCGCG
Organism: Terriglobales bacterium; assembly: GCA_050745425.1. GTDB lineage: Bacteria > Acidobacteriota > Terriglobia > Terriglobales > SCQP01 > SCQP01. The sequence continues at coordinate 14,534 of JBOGKK010000051.1, read as the reverse complement.
CAGGAAGGCGTGGCGCGCGAGCGCTTCCCACTCGGGGCGGCTGGCGGTGTGGGCGGCGTAACCGAGCGAGCGGAGCATTCCGGCCACGTCCTGCAGCACGGTGCCCTTTTGCCGCCGCTCGGCGAGCGGGCGTGCGGGCTCTCCTTCAAAGTCAAACAGGTAGAAATCGCCGTCGGTTTTCAGGGTCTGGCCGAGATGGAAATCGCCGTGAATGCGGATTTTGTGGCAGCCGAGCAGGCCCGTTAGGCCAGCATCGGCGCGGGTGAGGCGCTCGCGCCAGGGGGCGAGCAAGGCCTGATCGGCCGGTGGTGCGGCGGCGATGCCGGCCAGCGCACGGTTGCGCCAGCGCTCGAGGCCGGCGGGGGTGATGGCCTCGGGAGTGAAGCCGGCATCGACGCGAATCGAGGCCAGGGCGCAGTGCAGCTCGGCGGTGCGACGGCCCAGCCATTCCAAATCTTCGAGCAGGGCTTGCGGGTTTTCGGGCGAGCGCAGGCGCGACAGAAAATATTCCCAGCCGTCGCCGTGATTGGGAATATAGCTTTGCATGACGGCGATGGTGGCGGTTTCTCCGCCCCAGGTGCGATAACGGAGGCGCGCGGCGGCGGCCGGCACGTTGCCGAATGCAGTGTGGCGGGCGAGGGCGAGCGGGATCTCGAAATCGGGGTTTTCACCCGGGTGGATGCGGCGGATGAGCTTGAGAATCCAGCGTGGCTGCCCGCCGGCATCGGTATAGAGAATCGAGGTATTGCTCTGTTCGGCGCCCAGGAGGCGGCTGGTGGGGGCCGGTTCGAGTGGAGCGAGGGCGTCGAAGTCAAAGCGGCCGTGGGTGCCGGGAACGCGCGCGCCCTGCGCGAGTAAAAGGAACCAGCGCTCGCGCGCGGCTGCATCCGCCAGGCCGGCACTGCCGCCGTACTCGGGCACGGCATAACGCGCGGGCGGCTGCGCCTGCAAGGCCACATCGAGCAGCGCCAATTCCGGAATGCGGTCCGCCAGCGTCACGGAGGCAATGGAGGCGCTTTTGGCGCCGTACCAGCGCTGCTGCCCCAACCATGCTGCAAACTCCGACCCTGTCGGCGCCGCCATGCTTCTTATTCTGGCATGCCTGCGGCTTGCGCCACCTCTACGTGGTGGGCAGGCTCACAGGCCCGCGACGACGGCGGCGGTGAACGCCGAAGTCGAGGCGATCGGCGCGCCCGCGGGGGCGAGATCGGCGGTGAGCGGCCCCTGCCGCAGTGCCGTGGCGACCGCGCTCTCGATGGCTGCGGCGGGCTCTGCCATGGCGAAAGAATGGCGCAGCATCAACGCCGCCGATAGAATCGCGCCGCAGGGGTTGGCGCGATCCTTGCCGGCCAGATCGGGGGCGGATCCATGCACGGGCTCGTACAGGCCGACGCGGCCGCCGAGCGATGCCGACGGCAGCAGGCCGAGCGAGCCCGCCAGCACGCCGGCTTCATCGCTGAGAATGTCGCCGAAGAGATTGCCGGTGGCAATCACATCAAAGCTCGCCGGACGCAGCATCAACTGCATCGCCGCGTTGTCGACATAAAGGTGATCGAGGCGCACATCGGGAAATTCGCCGGCGACGCGCTGGAACACGGCTCGCCAAAGCTGGCTGACCTCGAGCACGTTCGCCTTGTCGACGCTGGTCAGGCGGCCGCGCCGCTGGAGCGCGAAGGCGAAGGCGAAGCGCGCCAGGCGCTCGATTTCCTCCACGCTGTAGGTCATGGTGTTATGCGCAGCGGTGCGGCCGGCGGCAAAGCCGCGCGGCTCGCCGAAATAGAGGCCGCCGGTCAGTTCGCGCACCACCACCAGGTCGGTTCCGGCTACGACGTCCTCGCGCAACGGCGTGGACCCGGCGCCGGCCAGGCGGCGCACGGGGCGCAGATTGGCCCAGCACCCGAGCAGTTGGCGCAGCGCCAGCAGACCGGTTTCGGGTTTGCGCTGGGGCGGCTCACGGTCAAACTCCGGATCCCCGACCGCACCGAGCAGCACCGCCGGAGCGTTGACAACGGCAGCGCGGGTCGGCGGGGGCAACGGATCCTTGGCGGCGCGCAGTGCCGCTCCGCCAATGAGATGCTCCCTGGTTGCGATGCCGAAGCCGAAGCGGCGGCCGGACGCGGCCAGTACCGCCAGGGCGGCGGCGGTGACCTCGGGCCCCACGCCATCGCCAGGCAAACAAACGATTGAGAGCGGCGTCATGCCGGTTACGAAGCCGCCCGGAGGACGGAAGCCGGGGGTGCGGAGGCTGGGGATACGGTACGCTCGACCAGTGCGCGGAGATCGCCATCGCTAATGGATTTCTGCTGGTCGGCAAGAGCGAGGAACTCCGCATAGATCTGCTGGAGCCGGGAACGGTCGAGGGTATAGCCGAGCTGCTGCAGACGATGGGCGAGGGCGTGGCGCCCGCTGTGCTTGCCGAGCACGAACGCGTGGCCATCGCGTCCGACGGTGGCGGGGGTCATGATGGCGTAGGTCAGGGGAGATTTCAGCATGCCGTCCTGATGGATGCCGGCTTCGTGGGCAAAGGCATTGGCGCCGACAATCGCCTTGTTGGGCTGCACGCCGATGCCGGTGATGCGGCTGAGCAGTTCGCTGCTGGGCTGGAGTTGATGGAGCCGCAGACCGGTCGCAAAGGGCAGCGCGTCGCCGCGCACGTAGAGCGCCATGGCGAACTCCTCGAGAGCGGTATTTCCCGCGCGCTCGCCAATGCCGTTGAGGGTACACTCGATCTGGCGCGCGCCGGCGGCGACGGCGGCGAGCGAGTTGGCGACCGCCAGGCCGAGATCGTTATGGCAGTGGGCGCTCCACACGGTATCGTGAGCGCCGCGCACATGGCCGCGCAGCCAGGCGATGAGAGAGGCAAACTCGGTGGGCACGGTGAAGCCAACCGTGTCAGGGATATTCATGGTCCGTGCTCCAGCCGCAATCGCCGCTTCGCACACGGCAGCGAGGAAAGCGCGATCGCTGCGGGTCGCATCTTCGGGCGAAAACTCGACGTCGGCGGTGAATGTGCGCGCCAGCGCCACTGCCGAGGCGGTATCGGCCAGCACTTCCGCGCGCGTCTTCCGGAGCTTGTGCTGGAGGTGAATATCGCTGGTCGCGAGGAATAAGTGGAGGCGCGGCCGGGCTGCCGCTTCCAGGGCGCGTGCGGCGCGGCGCACGTCGGCATCCACGGTCCGCGCCAGGGCGGCGACCTGCACCGTCCGGCAGGCCTGGGCCACGGCGGCGACGCCGGCGAAATCGCCATCGCTGGCGATCGGGAACCCGGCCTCGATGACATCCACGCCGAGGGCCTCAATCTGGCGGGCGAGCTCGAGTTTTTCTGCGGGCGTCATGCTGAATCCGGGGGCCTGTTCGCCATCCCGCAGGGTGGTGTCAAAGATGAGAATCCGTTCCGGCATACTTTGAGTTTTGAATGTCAGGCAGAGTAAGTCAAATTGATAATTATTGTGGTTGTATAATCATTTCTTATATGGATCTGGCCGACCTGGAGACGCTACTCACGGTCGCACGCGAACGCAGCTTCTCGCGCGCGGCGGAAAAGCTGCGCCGCACGCAGCCGGCAATATCGCAGGCGGTACAGCGGCTGGAAAGCGACTGCGGGGAGATTCTCATTGACCGCGCCAGCCGGCGCGCGCGGCTCACGCCGGCGGGCGAACTGGTGGCGCAGCGGGCCGAGCAAATGCTCCGGGAGCGGTTGCGGCTGCAGCATGATCTGAGCGAGCTGCGCGGGCTGCATCGCGGCAAGGTGACGGTGGGGGCGAACGAGGCGACAGCATTTTTTCTGCTGCCCGTCGTCGCTGCCTACCGGAGCCGGTGGCCGCAGGTGAAAATAGAGATTCGCCGCAGCTTGTCACGCACGATACCGGGCGAAGTGCTGGCGGGAAATCTCGATCTGGGCGTGATCGCCTACGAGCCGGAGCTGAGCGAGTTGCGGGCCGAGGTGGTGTATCACGACCGGCTGGCGTTTATCGTTTACCCCGGCCATCCCCTGGCGCCGTCGTCGAAACCGATCGCCCTGCGCCGCCTGGGGGCGGAATCGTTCATCGCACACAATGTCGAGTCGCCCTATCGCGACTTCACCGTGAGCACGTTCCGGCGCGCGCAGGTTCCGCTCAACATCGCGGTCGAGATGCCCACGATTGAGAGCATCAAGCAACTGGTGGCGCGCGGGTTGGGCGTGGCCTTCGTGCCGCGCATTGCGGCGGAGGCGGAACTGGACTCAGGCACGTTGTGCGAAGTCGCGATCCGCCAGTTCAAGGTGGAGCGACCGCTGCGGCTGGTGGCACCGCGACAGGGACGGTTGTCGCACGCCGCGCAGGCCTTCGCTACGCTCGCGCGGCAGGCGTCGTATACTGGAAGTTAACGGCGATTCGCCGTTTCCATCTGCGATGATCCAGCTTGCCGGCGCGGCCAAGCACTTTGGCGGGCGCACTCTCTTTCAAAACGCCGATTTGCTGATACCGGACCGGACCCGCGCAGGCGTGGTGGGGCCGAACGGCAGTGGCAAGACTACGCTGATGCGTATCCTGGCCGGCCTCGACTCGCTCGATGGCGGCAAGGTGGTGCAGAACCGCGATCAGACGGTGGGCTATTTGCCGCAGGACGGCTTGCACGCCGCGGGACGAACGCTGGTGGAGGAATGCCGCTCGGTGTTTGCCGGCCTGATGGCGGTCGAGCGCGAACTGCTCGAGGTCGAAGGCCAGCTTGAGCACACCGACGACCTGTCGCTTTTCGAACGCTACGCCGAGCTGCAGGAACGGTTCCAGGTAGGCGGCGGGCCGTCGCTGGAGGCCAAGATCGGGACCATCCTCAAGGGCCTGGCCTTCACGCCCGCCGACATGACGCGCCAGTGCGAGGAGTTCAGTGGCGGATGGCAGATGCGCATCGCGCTGGCGAAGCTGCTGCTGGCCGAACCGCAGGTGCTACTGCTGGACGAGCCGACGAATCACCTGGATCTGGAGACGCGCAACTGGCTGGAGGATTACCTCAACCACTATCCGCATACCTGCCTGCTGGTCTCGCACGACCGCTATTTCCTCGATGCCGTGGTGGAGAAAGTTATCGAACTGGGCCAGGGCAAAATCACGCTCTACACCGGCAATTACTCCAGCTTTTTGCGCCAGCGCGACGACCGGCTGGAGCAACTGCGCGCAGCTTACAAAAACCAGAAGGACCGGCGCGAGCAGCTTGAAACCTTCATCAACAAGTTCCGCTACACGGCAACGAAGGCAGCGCAGGTGCAGAGCCGCATCAAAGAGGTCGATCGCATGGAGGCGATCGAGATTCCGCCACAGCAGGAGATCATTCATTTCTCATTTCCGCAGCCCAAGCCGAGCGGACGGCGGGTGCTCGAACTGCGCCAGGTGTCGAAGAGCTACGGCGACACCCGCGTGTTTGGAAATCTTGACGTCGTGCTCGAACGGGGTGACCGCATCGGGCTCATCGGGCAGAACGGCGCGGGCAAATCGACGCTGCTGCGCCTGCTCGCGGGCGTGGAGGCGGCGGATGCGGGCGAGCGCGTTGAAGGCCATCAGGTCTCGGTCGACTACTTCGCCCAGGATCAATACAAGGTGCTCGACCCGGGCGCGCGCATTCTTGATGACCTGACCTCGATCAGCCCGGCGCTCATGGTGCCGCAATTGCGAACGCTGCTGGGGAGCTTTTTGTTTCATGGCGACGACGTGTTCAAGCGCATCGGAGTGCTGTCGGGGGGCGAACGCAACCGCTATGCGCTGGCGCGCATGCTGTTGCAGCCCTCGAACTGCCTACTGCTCGACGAGCCCACGAACCATCTCGATCTGCAAGCCAAGGAAGTGCTGCTCGAAGCGCTGAAACAGTACAACGGCACGGTCATTTTCGTCTCCCACGACCGCGCGTTCATTGACGGGCTGGCGACGCGGATCATTCACGTGACGCCATTCGAGCAGGGGGGCGGGGTCGAGATTTATCCGGGCGATTACGAACAGTACCGCTGGCACCTGGAACAGACGGCTAAAGCGGAAGCCGAGGCGAAGGCCACAGACCTTGCCCCGGCGCCATCGGCGAGCCCGCACAAGGCGCCGAAGCCCAAACGCATCAACCCGCAACGGCAACAGGCGCTGCGCAAGTCGATCGCTGATCTGGAAAAGGCGATCGCCGAGGCGGAGGCTGAGGTGCAGCGCATGGAAGCAGCCATGGGGCAGCAGGAGACCTTCCGCGATGGCGGGCGGGCACAGGCGGCGATGGCAGACTACCGGAAGCGGGTTGCGGATCGAGGGCGGCTATACGCGGAGTGGGAAGAGAAAAGCGCCCAACTGTCCGTGCTCAACTGAACGACTCTTGACGGGCGCGGGGTTGGGGGTCAGGCGGCTTTGGGGCGGCGGGGAGAGGCGACTTTGGACTTGCGAGCGAGCACTGTTGACTGGCGCGGGACCCCGCGTGGCTGCGCCACGCGACCCGCTTGACGCTCGGCCGGGCCAGGGGCCCCTGGAGCCCCAACCCGGCCGGGTCCGCGCCTTGTTGCTTGCCGGGGGCGGGCCGCCACTCCGTGAATTTCGCGGCCTTCCGCACCGACTTGGCCCGCGGTGCCAACGGCGCGGCCCCCGCGTAGTGAGGCAGGACTGTGCCCGGGCCGCTAGAGGTGAGGCCTGGGGGCAAGTTTGCGTTGGAGTTGCTGCGCTTGCGCATTGGTGGGATCGGCAGCGAGGGCTGCGGCCGCCTCCCTGGCGGCCTGAACGTTATCGTGGCGAGCATACCAAATTGCGGCGAGGCCTGCATGAGCGGCGCCGAGAGGGTGGGCCTGATCGGGGCCGGGAAGCGAAGCGGCGAGGGCGACGACTTTTTGGAAGGCATCGGCGGCGGCGGCCCAAGCGGCGTGCTGGAACAGGTGTTCGCCAGTCTGCAGCTCGTAGTCGACCTTTTGGCGGGGAGACATGGGGGCCAGTTTTCTGGCGGCAAAAGAGGCGACGGCGCGTTGCAACTGGAGGAACTGTTCGAGGGGGAAAGAAAGGGCGAGGGCTCCGGGCTTTTGGGAGCCAGCCGCGGCGGCCTGGGCGACGGCGAGGTTGTGGACGACGGCGGGGAGGGGCAGGTTTTTTTCCAACAGGCGCCAGAGGGCGATGGCCTTGGAGTAATGGCCGAGGCCGTATTCGGCCAGGCCGGAGGTAAAGACGGCTTCGGGATACTCGGGGGCGGAGGCCGGGATTTTTTCGAGAACGGAGGCGGCGGGAGCATCCATGACATCACGGAAATAGGCCTGGCCTAGAGCCAGCAGGATGCTATTGTCGGTGGGCGCCAACTGCGCGGCAACACGCAGGAGCTGGACTTGATCGGCAGCGGTGGGAGCAAGACGGGAGCGCACGTAATCTTCGTAGGCGCTGAGGGGCATGGGCGGGTGAGGGGCAGGCTGGCCGGTGGCGCCGGGATCGAGGCGCTGACGCAAGGCCGAGCCGAGGCTGGCTTCGAGGTCCTGGAGGGAGCGCTCGGGCTCGGCGGGGGTGGTCAAATGCACGAGGTGCTCGCGCTGCAGATCGATGAGGGAGGCGGAGGCGGAGAGTTGCTCGCCGTCATCGTCGAACCAGCCGAGAACGAGCCAGCGCGCATCGGCTTCACGAGCCAGACGCATGAGGGAGGCGTGACTGAGAATGACGCCGGCGGGCGCGCCGAGCAGGTCGCGGGCGTGGCGGCGATCGGCGCGGTCGAGCACGGTGATGCCGCTGCCGCGCAGGCCCTGGCGGAAAGCGACGACAAAGCTTTCACCCATCCAGTCGAGATTGGCGTTGCCGGAACGGTTGGTGAAAGGCAGGACCAAGCAGCGGGTGAGGGCGGCTGTGGGAGGGCCCGGGTGCGGGATCTGGGCGGTGGCTGCGGCGGCAGCGAAGGCGGCGCACAGGCAGAGCGAAAATGGAAACAGGCGCTGCAACAGCTACAATTATAAGGTTCCGGGTAACAGGCCGAAGGTTTTTCGAGCCTGGGGAGACGAAATGCCACCACTAGGGTTTTCCAGCCGCGCCATTCACGCCGGGCAAGCGCCGGATGCGTCCACGGGCGCGGTCAACGTGCCGATCTATGCCACATCCACGTATGTGCAGGAGGAGATCGGCAAGCACAAAGGCTATGAGTACTCGCGCGTGAGCAATCCCACGCGCACGGCGCTGGAGGAGAATCTGGCGGCCATCGCGGGTGGGCACAGCGCGCATGTATTCGCGAGCGGGATGGCGGCGATTCACGCGGTGCTGACGCGCCTGTCGGCGGGCGATCACGTGATTTGCGGGAGCAACGTGTATGGCGGAACGCCGCGGCTGTTCAATCAGGTGCTGACGCGCTTCGGGTTGCGGTTCAGCTACGTGGACACGCGCGAGCCGGAGCGCATCGAAAAGGCGTTTGAGGCAACGACGCGGCTGGTATTCGTGGAGACGCCGACGAACCCGCTGATGGAGCTGTGCGATCTGCGGGCGTGCGCGGCGATTGCGCACCAGCATGGGGCGGAGCTGGCGGTCGACAACACGTTCATGAGCCCGTACTTTCAGCAGCCGCTGGCGCTGGGCGCGGACCTGGAAATACACTCGACCACGAAATTTCTCAACGGCCACAGTGACGGGCTGGGCGGGGTGGTCATTACATCGAACGAGAAGCAGGCGGAAGATTTGCGATTTTTGCAGAAGGCGAGCGGAGGGATTCTGAGTCCCTTCGAGTGCTTTCTGCTGCTGCGCGGGGTGAAGACGCTGGCAGTGCGGATGCGGCAGCACGACGCCAACGGGAGGCGCATCGCGGCGTGGCTGCGGGGACAGGCAGAAGTCAAGGCGGTGTTTTATCCGGGGCTGGACAGCCATCCGCAGCATGCGCTGGCGTGCAAGCAGATGTCGGGGTTTGGTTCGATGATCACCATCGAGACGGGCTCGTTCGAGCGCGCGCAGGAGATCCTGCGGCGGGTGAGATTGTGTTCGCTGGCGGAAAGCCTGGGCGGGGTGGAGACGCTGATTTCGCATCCGGCGACGATGACGCATGCGGCCATCGGAGCGGAAGGACGGGCGGCGATCGGCATTACGGATGGCATGGTGCGGCTGTCGGTGGGCATCGAAGAGGCCGAGGATATCGAAGCGGATCTGGCGCAAGCGCTGAGCTCATAAGTAGAATAAGCGTGCAACCGGGAGTGATCGGTGCTAGATTGGCCGCAGTGTCGATCCACCTTATCAATCCTAGCCATTTATCCTTTGGCACCGCAGTGATTACGCCGCGCTGGCTGTTTGTGCTGGCGGCCGGAACGCCGGCGGAATTTGGGGTTCCGCTGATAACCGATGAATGTCTGGAGGCGCTGGACCTGGAAACGGTGCAGCCGGGGGACGTGTGCGGGGTGGGCATCCACACCGGCAATGCGCTGCGCGGGTATGAACTGGGGCGGCAATTGCGGGCGCGGGGAGCGACGGTGATTTATGGCGGCATCCACGCTACGCTGTTTCCGGAAGAGGCGCGCGAGCAGGGGCAGGCGCACGCGGTGGTGCTCGGCGATGGCGATGTGATCTGGCAACAGGTGCTGCGCGATCAGCGCGCCGGGAAACTGCAGGAAGTCTACGATGGCGGACGGGTATCGCCGGAGACGTTTCTGCCGGCGCGCTGGGACTTGCTGCCGGCGGGCAAATACATGTGGGGGTCGGTGCAGACCGTGCGCGGGTGCCCGAAACACTGCTCCTTCTGCTCGGTGTGGCGCACCGACGGACAGGCGCCACGGCAGCGGGGCGCGGAGATGGTGGTGAAGGAGGTAGTGGAGTTGCGCCGGCGGGGGTATCGGTTTATTGCGCTCGCCGATGACAATTTTTATCCGGTTTCGCTGAAGGACCTGCGGCTGGCGGAGCAGCAGAGCCAGCGCACCACGGCGGAGGAGGCTGTAAGCGCGCGGGCGCGGCTAGCCGAGCTGCGCGCGATGCGTGCGGAGCGGTTCGAGCTGATGCGACAGTTGGCCGAGCTGCCCAAGGACTTGATTTTTTTCACCCAGATCACGATGGAATCCGCCGACGATGAGGAATTCCTCGCCGCCATGCACAAGGCCAAGATTCGAGGTGTGCTGGTGGGCATTGAGGCGGTGACGCCGGAGGGGCTGAAAGACGTATACAAAGACTTTAATTCGACCGGCGAGGAGCTGGTCGAGCGCCTGCGGGCTTTCCGGCGGAATGGTGTGCACGTACTGGGCTCGTTCATCTTCGGGCTGCCCAGCGATCGCGCGGCGACGTTTGACGCCACGCTGGATGTCGCCATGCGCGCCGACATCACGTTTGCCCAGTTCGTAATGCTGACGCCGTTTCCGGGAACGCTGGACTTCAAGAAATGGGAAGACGGCGTGGCCAAGCAGGCGCCCGACATCGGCGGCGTGCCGCTGGCGCGGCACTGGCTCATTCCGCAGGCCTTGCGGCCGAAAGTGTATGTACCGCATCCGACCATGGCGGCCGAAGAGATCCGCAGCCGGACGCAGCACGTCTGGGACCGGTTTTATAGCCTGAGCGCAATCTGGCGGCGGTCGCGGTGCGTGGGCGGACTGAAGGGGCGGCTGGCGTTCGTGCTGATCTCGAAGCTCTACCGGCAAATGTACGCCAACACCGGTATTTCGAGCGACAGCGCGCGGGTGTCACGCTCGGCGAAGTGGGCATCGCTGCTGGCAAAGCCGACGCGGCGGCTGTTTACCGCGGCGCCGATGCCGGAGCTGCAAGCGCCGGCCGGGCGTACGCAGCTATTAAAAATTCTAGTGGATTAGGCCCAAATCGTCAGGAGGCCAGTAGGCGAAGACGGCGCGGCCGAAGATGTTTTTGGCGGGGAGGCATCCCCAAAAGCGGCTGTCGTTGCTGCTGTTTCGGTGATCGCCGAGCACGTAGTAGTCATGCGGCGGCACCGTGACGGCGGGGAAATCGGCATAGTCCTGAAACTTCGATTTGACGTAGGGCTCGACCAGCTTGTGGCCGTTGATGTAGACCGTGCCATCCCAAATCACCACATGATCGCCGGGCAGGCCGATGATGCGCTTGATGAAGATCTGGGAGGGGTCAAGCGGGTAATGGAAGACGACTACATTGCCGCGCTGGAGGAAATGGAGGGAGAGCGAGACCTTGTCGATCAGCAAGCGCTCTTTATTCTGCAGGTGAGGCATCATGCTGTAGCCTTCCACTTGCACGGGCTGAAAAGCGAACAGCACGACGACGAAAGCGATGAGGACGGACAGGGTGAGGTTGAGGAGCCATCCGCCCAAGCCGAGTCCCAGGAGTTTTCGGTGGCGCACAGCTTTCAGCTTACCGCTTTCGGGTAACAGCTAACAGCTTTCAGCTAGCCGGCCATTTGCTCCAGGGTGCGGTTGCAACGGGCGAGGACGGATTGAACCTTGGAGAGCGTGTCGGCGAGAAGCTGGCCGGAGTGCTCGAGGTTGTCGACCCAATCGCCGAAGTTGTCGCTGATGGTTTCCTGCAGTTCCCTGCCCTGAGGCGTCATCAGGAACACCACGACGCCGACGGCTACGGTTGGCAAAATCCATTTCTTCATAGGGGCCCCTGCGCTGAAGATGCACTCGCGGGCGGTAGCGTTTCCGCGAGCTCTAATTGGTGGTCATGGAGACGCCAGTGCGGGCGCTCGCGGAGGCGGAAGCGGCGGACCTGAGCGGAACGGGCAAGCGCCTGGGCGTAGCCGGCATGGTAGGCCCAGTTGCCCTTAAGAGCCATTTGGAGCAGGAGCAGATGCGCCCAGAGCAGGTGCGCGGCGAGGCGCGGGAGGTCGAGATTGCGCCAATGGAATAAGAGGCGATTGCGCTCGATGATGGCCTGGCGGCGAAAACGGTTCTGATGGCGGTTCACGCTGGAGCTGCGCTGGTGGTAGAGGAGCGAAGAGGGCTCGTAGCCGAGTTGCCATCCGCGCTTGCGGGCGCGGTAGGAAAGGTCGAGATCTTCGCTGTAGTAGGGCGCGAAGATGGGGTCAAAGCCGCCAAGGTCGAGGAAGACGCTGCGGCGGAAGGCACAGAATCCGCCGGCGAGCATGAAGCTGGGGCCGGAAGGAGCGGCGTAATTGCGCCAGGCTTCCCAGAAGCCGCGGCGGAAGTGGCCGAGTTTGCCTCCGGTGGAGAAGATCTTTTCGGGCAGATCGAAAGCACGCAGGGTGATGCCGAAGATATCGGGGCGGTCGAACCAGTGTGGGATGGGGTCGAGGCAGGCGGGTGTGAGCTCGATGTCGCTATTGAGGAGGACGACGATTTCGGCGCGGGCGGCGGCGACGCCGGCGTTGGCGGCGGGGGCGAAGCCGCGGTTGCGCTCGGAGCGGATCACGCGGGCGATTGGGTAATGTGCTGGGAGCCAAGCGGCGGTGCCGTCGGTTGAGCCGTCGTCGGAGATAACCAACTCGCGTTCGGAGGTAAGTTCGCGGACGAGGGACGGGAGAAAACGCGCGAGCAGGTCGCGGCCATTCCAGGTGGGGACGACGAGGCTGAGTTGGAGTGGTGGTTTCAATGACGGAGAGTAAAGACAGCGGTGATGTTAGCGGTGACGTTGATTTCCTGGGGCGTGAATTGCGCGGTGGGCGCCCGGGCGCCGGCGACGGCGGCCATGGCCATGAAGCGCGGCATAGGACGGGGAGAGATGCTGGAGGTGTCGACGGTGACCGACTGGAGGGCGACGAGCGGCAGACCGGCGGCTTGCGCGAGGACGGTGGCTTCATCGCGGGCGTGGTTGAAACCATCAGCAATCGCAGCGGCTTTGGCCTTTTCCGGATGTTTGAGGACGAAGGTGATACTGCGCAACGCGGTCAGGCCATGGCCCGGGGCGGCGTTGAGAAGCGGGCCGATGCGGACAAAGTTGGTGAAGTCAAGTTCAAGGTCGTTGCGGACGGTGAAACTGGTCACCTGATGGGTTTTGTAATCCACGTTGGGCTGGACCTGAAGGCCGCTCCAATGGGCTTGCTCGGGCCTGAAACCCTGCTGGCGGAGGAGAGAGCGCACGGCGGCGGCCTGGGATTGGGCCTGGGCATAGGCGGCTTTCAAATCGTGACTCTGGCCGGTGACATCCATGGAGACGACGGCGGTATCGGGCGCGGTGCGAAAGCTGCCCTGGGCGGTGACGGTGACGGTGGCAGGTTTCTGGGCGCACAAGGCGACCGGCATGCCCGTCAGGGCGAGCAGGCAGAGCAAGGTTCGCATAGGGGTAGATTACGCTACATTGCCTGGCGCGGGCCCCCGCGTGCGGAGCAGGATCGGAGCCGCCGTCAGGCTATTCTATTGCGGCATGGCTGCGCAGGAAATCATGATCGTTGCGGGCGAGGCGTCGGGGGATGCGCACGCGGCGGAGCTGATCGGGGAGATGAAGAGCCGGTATCCGGGTTTGCACTTTTGGGGCTGCGGGGGCGAGCGGATGGCGGCGGCGGGGTGTGAGCTGGTGGTCAACGACCGCGAGCTGGCGGTAATGGGGCTGGTCGAGGTGGTGCGGCACCTGCCTCGGCTGCGGGGGCTGCTGGGCAGGCTCAAGGCGGCGCTGCGGGAACGGCGGCCGGCGGGCATCATTCTGGTTGATTTTCCGGATTTCAATTTGCGGCTGGCGGCGGCGGCACACGCGGCGGGGATTCCGGTGGTTTACTTTATCAGTCCGCAGATCTGGGCGTGGCGGAGCGGGCGAGTACGACAGATCCAGCGGTATGTGAAGAGGATGATCTGCATTTTTCCGTTTGAGGAGGAGTTTTACCGGCAGCATGGGGTAGCGGTTACGGCGGTGGGACATCCGCTGGTGGAGCGGGTGGCGAAAGCGCGGGCCGGGATGGGCGGCGAGGCGGGGGAGGATGTGATTGCAGTGCTGCCGGGGAGCCGGCAACGGGAGGTGGAGTTTCATCTGCCGGTATTGCTGCCCGCGATCCGGCAACTGCAGGCGAGGCACGGAGGGCGATTCGTGATGCCGGTGGCGCCGCATGTTGCCGTGGACCCTGTGCCCGAGTTGGAATTGGTGCCAGCCGAGCAGATGTACGCGGTGCTGGCGCAGGCGCGGCTGGCGCTGGTGGCGAGCGGGACGGCGACGGTGGAGACGGCGCTGTTCGGGGTACCGATGATCGTCTACTACAAGCTGTCGCGGCTGAGCTACGAGCTGGGGCGGCGGCTGGTGCATACAGAACACGTGGCCATGGTGAACCTGATTGCGGGACGTACGCTGGCGCCGGAGCTGATTCAGAACGAATTCACCGCCGAGGCGGTGGTGGGGTGGGCGGAACGGCTGCTGGAGGATGGAGGGGACCGGCAGGCGCAGCTCGAGGGGATGAAGCAGGTGCAAGCTGCGCTGGGCGGAGCGGGGGCGATTGCACGCGCCGCCGATGCCGTGGCCGAGGCGGTGGGGCTGGCGCGGGCGCGTACCTAAGTAGGGGCCTGGGAACGTCTATACTGAGGGTAATTGTATGCACCGCCGCAACTTGAGAGGCATTCTGCTTGCCGTCGTGGTGGCCCTGGCTTTGGTGGCTATCAGCGATGCGCAGGGCACGCAGGCGATACCTCCGCCGCCTGTGATCCAGCACACACCGCCGCCGCCGGCGGCCAAAACGCAAGCGGCGGCGCC
>JBOGKK010000050.1:0-2867 GCA_050745425.1 Terriglobales bacterium | reverse complement strand
CTCAGCCGCGACCCTGACGTAAGCGTCGATCGCGCGTTTTTCCGCCAGCGCATCGAACAGGCTCTTGCCTATCGCCAACAGCTCGTGCGCGGCAGCAACGCCTATCGCCTCGTCTCCTCCGAGGGCGACGGCCTGCCCGGCTTGATCGTCGACCGCTACGGCAGCGCCATCGCGGTGCAAACCCTGAGTTGGGCCATGGCGGCGCGCCAGGCCGAGCTGCTCGACGACTTGCGTACGCTGCTGGCGCCCACGGTAATCGTCGAACGCAACGATGCGCGCGTGCGCCTGCACGAGGGATTGGAGCAGCGCGCCGGACTCCTCCAGGGCGCCAGCGCGGCCGTCACGGTTGCGATGAACGGCCTCCATTTCGAGCTCGACCTGCTGGCCGGCCAGAAGACCGGCGGCTTCCTCGACCAGCGCGAAAACTGGGCGGCCGCCGCCACCTATGCGCAGGCCCTCGGCTGCCGCCGCGCCCTCGACGTGTTCACCTACCAGGGCGGCTTCGCCCTCCATCTCGCCCGCGCCGGACTGCAGATCGAGGCCGTCGACAGCTCGCGGCCCGCCCTCGAAGCGGCCGAACGCAATGGCGAGCGCAACGGCTTTCCGGCCATCGATTGGGTCGAAGCCAATGCCTTCGACCTGCTGCGCGACTACGACCAGCGTGGTGAGCAGTTCGATTGCATCGTTCTCGACCCGCCCGCCTTCGCCAAATCGCGCGCCGCCCTCAAGACCGCGGCGGCCGGCTACAAGGAAATCAACCTGCGCGCCCTCAAACTGCTCCACCCCGGCGGCCTGCTGGTCACTTGCAGTTGCTCCCACCACCTCAGCGAAGCCCACCTGCTCGAAATTCTCGCCGATGCCGCTCGCGATGCCCGCCGCGATCTCCGCATCCTTGAACGCCGCGGCCAGGCGGTCGATCATCCCGTCGTGCTCAGTTTTCCAGAATCTGCCTATCTGAAGTGCATTGTGGCGGCCGTGCAATAAAGTTCTTGACTTTCTCTCCTATACGTGATTGCATGTGCTCAGGAAAGCCGAGGGCGGCACATGCGGATACTTTCTCGTCTGACGATACGAGGTGGCTGGGGGGGGGGGCAAGATTGCAGCCGCTGTGGCCATTATCGCGTTGGCGGGCCTCGACGTGTCGCTTCTGGTCAGGAATCGCAGCCTGAACCGCGAAATCATCTCGGGGGAATTCTCGCAGCAGCCCCCGGTCGGCGACATCATGCCGCCGTTGCGCGGCATCAACCTGTCGGGCCGGTTTGAGACGGTGGCCTACAGCTCTGGTCAGACGGCGACGTTCGTCTTCGTCTTTGCTGGAAGATGCGAGTTCTGTGGCCAGTCCTGGCCGCTCTGGCTGCGCATGGTAAACGCCGCTGATCCACGCCGCTTCCGCTGCGTTTTTGTAAGTCTGGATGACGAGACGGTTCCCGTCTCCGTTGCTGCGAGGTTAGGAGCCGATCATACCGTTATCACGCGTCCGGACCCACGCGACATCGCGGCATTTAATTTTCGCCTGACCCCAGAGGTCATGGAGGTTTCGCCTACCGGGCGACTGATTGCGGCATGGCTCGGTGTGCTCGATGCGACGTCGACCGCAGCCCTGAGCCGGGCGCTTGGAATTGCTCACTTCTCCCCGGGCACGGCAGCAAACGGGGCGCTGTTGCTGGGCCCGCCTCGCGCGCCCCCACATCCCGGCCCTTTACCGTAGTCCTGTGTGAGGTATGAATATGAATGTCAAAAGGCTTGTCTCCGTCAGGTTCGGCCGTGCGGTTACGGTTGCCGCGCTCGCGGCTCTTGTTGGCTTCTCTGTCCTGCAGCTCCAGGCATCTGCAGCGCCCCTGTCTCCCCAAGTAGGCTGCGGCGGCACCTGCAGCTCAACTCGGGCCTGCAGTGGCGAGTGCGGCTGCTATTTTTATCCAGATGGCACGGCACGCTGCATTGATGCGCTGTGACCGGCGGAAGCGGCGCTGGTGGCATCTGCCGCTGGTGCCGCTTCTAATTGTATGCGCCGTTCCGTTAGCGGCACAGCGGCCCGGACGAGATGAGGTCCGGATTAGCGCGCACGCCTATCGCCCCGCCCCGGCGGTCATCCGCGCCAACGTAGCGTCGGTTGAGGCGGATGCTGTGGTGCGTGACTGGCGCGGGAAGCCAGTTGCGGGTCTGCGGCGGGGCAATTTTCGCGTCTACGATAACAGCAAGCTCCAGCCGCTTACCGGATTTTCAATTGCCGCTGGTCCGGGGCAAGCATCGGCGAAGTCGTCTGCCGCAACCTCCGCCAGCCCAGTCGCAGTGCCGTCGAGCGCCCCCGTTCTGCGGCCCCCGCGCTACCTGGCGTTGTTTTTCGATGACGTGAACAGCGGGGCGGGCGATCTCAGCCATGCGCGCGATGCAGCCAGGCAATTCCTGACGCATGGTCTGGGCGGCGATGACCGGGTGGCGATTTTCACGGCATCTTCGGCACAATCGGTCGATTTCACACGCGACCGCAGCCGCCTGCTCGCAGCCTTGGCGGCACTGCGCCCACATCCGCGAGCCACGAGATACAGCACCGGATGCGTCCATGTGACGGCCTACCAGGCGTATTTGATCGTCAACCACCTCGACCCGGCCGCGCTCGCCGCCGCCGCGGCGAATACGAAAGCCTGTGAGCAAACCAGCGGCGGAGCAGCAATCTTTGGGGCCAACGGCCCGGCTGAGAGCGAAGGCGGCGCGATCGGGTCGATTTGGCTGCAGGCGCGCTTGGCGTCGCGGGCCACGCTGGCTGCGATTCAGGACGTGGTTGACTACCTCGGCCGGCAGCCGGGATTGAGGGTGCTCGTCATCGCCTCCGGGGGCTTTCTCGGCCAAACGCTCGAAGCCCAGCAGGA
>JBOGKK010000049.1:0-2027 GCA_050745425.1 Terriglobales bacterium | reverse complement strand
GGATCATCCCCGGAAAAATGATCAAGGGCATGGGCGGCGGCATGGACCTGGTCGCCGCCGCCCAGCGCCTCTACATCGCGATGGAGCACACCACCCGCGACGGCCAGCCCAAAATCCTCCACCGCTGCCGCCTGCCGCTCACCGGCGCCGGCGTGGTCGACTACATCGTGACCGAAAAGGCGTTCCTCAAAGTGACCCCGGGCGGTCTCGTCGTGGAGGAACTGATGCCCGGCGAAACCCTCGCCAGCGTGCAGGCAGCCACCGAAGCCAGGCTGCACCCCGGCCCCGGCGTCAGCTAGTTTCCCGGCTGCAGTATTTGCGCGACCAGGTGCGTATCCTGGTCGATGTGGAAGTTGCCGCTGCGGCTCTCGATCAAGCCTCCCACGTCAGTGCCGGAGCCGTTAAAGGTTTTCATCAAGGCGAAACCAACCGGTTTGCCGTCGCTGGAGCGGTCGGGCGAGGTCAGCGGTCCGCCCGTACCGGCCATGGCGGGAGGAGTCCCGCCGCCCAATTCCGGAGAAATCGTCATGGCGGAATAGTTCGTGCTCCCCGCAGGAATATGAATGATCGCCGCGCGCAGATGCCCGAGTACGTTCCCTTTTTTGTCGGTGACTTCATTGAACAGCACTCCGACTTTGGCAATTGAGCCGTGCTCGGATTCCGCCACTGCCGTCACGGTTCCGACGAGGTAGCCGTTTTTGGGCAGCAGCACCGTGTGCCCCTGCTTGATCTCCTGTTTAATTTGGGCGCGGACGGCTTCGCCCACCGTTGATTTCTTGCTGTCGAGCCTGGTCTTGAGCTGAATTTTGACCGTGGTTCCGGGCTTGATCGCCAGCGGCGTCTGCGCCCACAGGAGGGCGCCGGCAAAGCCGGCCACCAGAAACGTCCCCATCATCCAACGCGATGCACGCATAGTGACCCCCTATCTCGGCTCATCCTACTCTGGGCCGGAGGCGATTGCAATCGATCGCCAGTCGGCATACCATTCCCATAAGCACCTTATGGGGACGATCCTCCATGGCACCTTGGACCTGATGATCTTGCGCGCGCTCCGCGCCGGACCACGGCATGGCTATGCGGTCGCGGAGTTCATTCACTCCTCCTCCGGTGACGTGCTGGAGGTCGAGGAGGGCGCGTTGTATCCCGCGCTCCACCGCCTCGAGGTTCGGGGCTTGCTGGCGTCGGCTTGGGGCACTTCGGAAAACAACCGGCGCGCAAAGTATTACCGCCTGACGCGTGCCGGGGAAACGGCATCGGCTGCCGAAGCCGACGCGTGGCAGCGCATGGCAGCCGCCACGCAATCCGTGCTGGAGGTGGAATGAGCATGTACCAGCAGGTGGCGATCCTGTGCGCGTTGGAACGCCTCTGGCTTGACGACCCCCGGCTCCCGGTCGCGGCTTGCTCACAGGCAGTCGGAATCGAGCGGCACACTCTACAGCGCGCGGCGCGCCGCTGCGGCACCAACCTCACGAGCATCCGCCACGCATGCCTGCTGCGAGCGTTCGCGCAGACGGTGCGCAGCGAGCCCCTCTGGTCAATCAAGGAGGTCGCAGTTGCGCTCGGCTATGCCAGCTGCAGCGCGTTGGACCACGCCCTGCGGCGGGCGCGAGAGGATTCAAGCGGTTGCGCCGGTCCAACCCGCAATGCGCCATCACGTCCTCTCGCCGCACTTGACGCCAATTGAAGGTGCACGTCAGCATATCTCTCATGAAGCAGAAACTGGAGCTGGCGCTCAGTGTACTGGTAATCATTTTTGCTGTGTTCCTCGTGATCGGCTTCCTGCGTTCGGGCCTGGCACCGTGGGACCACCCGTTGATTCCGGAGGTGGCGCACCCAGGCGATATCCTTCCGCCGATCGCGGGCCTGAATGCAAACCCTGGGCAAACCACGCTCATCGTCGCCATCCGCAAAGGCTGCGAGTTTTGCGAGGCGAGTATGCCGTTTTATCGGCGGTTAGAGGATCTCGAAAAGGAGCACAAGCTCAAGCCGCGACTGCTGGCCGTACTTCCCGGAAGCGAAGCGACAGC
>JBOGKK010000048.1:0-1656 GCA_050745425.1 Terriglobales bacterium | reverse complement strand
GGCCGAAAGGCGCAGGCGGGTTGTACGTGCGATCCGGTGCCCACATTATTTGCCAGCAGGATGGCGGCGGACACGAGCGCGGCATGCGCTCGGGTACGCTGAACGTGCCCGGCATCGTCGGCCTGGGCGCGGCGGCCGCGATTGCCGCCGAGGAGCTACCCGAAGAGAGCCAGCGCATTGGCGCACTGCGCGACCGCTTGCGCGACCTGATTCTCGCGGGCGTGGAGGGCGTGAAGGTGAATGGCAGCCAGAGTCAACGCGTGGTCCACAACCTTCATCTAACCTTCCCGGAGGCCGACGCCACCACACTCATGATGAGCATGCCTGAAGTCGCCTGTTCTTCCGGCTCGGCCTGTACGTCGAGTTCGCGCAATGCGAGCCACGTGCTGCTGGCGATTGGGCTGAGCGAAGAGGAGGCGCAGCGGTCGTTGCGTTTTGGGCTGGGGCGGTTCACGAGCGGTGAAGAAATTGAGCGTGCGGGGGTACGGGTGGTCGAGGCGGCACGGCAGTTGCGAGCCTTGGCGTAAAGGAAGCTATGGCAGACGTGCTTAGTTGGGACGACGCCGACGAAATCGCAGAGATTCTCCGCGAGCGCTTCCCCGACAGCAACCCGGAAACCGTGGCGGAGCTGGAAATCGCGCGCTGGGCGCGTGAAATCCCAACGCTCGAGGGTGAGCCGGCGGGGGGCGAGGGGGCGCAGGCCCAGATCGAAGCCATCCGCGACGCGTGGCGCCGCGCAAGTTGACGGCCTGGCGCAGAACCCATTGACGCCCACATGCATCTGACCTCCGCAGCATGAGCTTTGGTGAACTGCTGGTCCTGGCGATATTGGCGTACTTGGTCTTCGGCCCGCGGCGGGTGCCGGAAATCGCGCGCAAAATTGCTATCGTCATGGCCGAGTTGAAGCGTACTGGTAATCAGTTCCGTGACTCGCTGGAGGAAGAGATTCGCACCATCGATGTCAGCGAACACCGGCCGGAAATTGCCGCAGCGCCGGAGATGTCTGCGGCGGCCAGCGCCGGTGGGGAAGCCAAAGTACCGAATCCAGAACACACCCAATACCCAGGGTCAGGATGAGCATCTGGTTGGCTTGTCCGCAATCCAGACCAGGAGGGTTCTACCGATGCAATCAGGAATTGTAACCAAGGCCGGCGAACCGGGGCGTGATGCCACCGGACGCCGTGCGTTTCTGAAAAAAGCAGGCGCCGGCGGGCTGGCCGTCGCTGCGGTGATGGCCACCAGCGCGCCGCGTCTGCTGGCGCAAGCCACGACCACGCCCGTGACCGATGTCGACATTCTCAACTTCGCTTTGAATCTTGAGTATCTTGAAGCCGAGTTCTACACCATGGCGACCATCGGCAAACATATCGATCAACTCGGAATCGGCGTCAGCGGTATGGGCACGCAGGGGGCAACCACCGGCGGGCAGAAGGTGGACTTTAGCAACAATATGGCACGGAACGCCGCTGTCCAGATTGCCAGTGACGAGCAGGCGCACGTCAGGCTGCTGCGCACGGCGCTGGGAACGTCGGCGGTAGCCAAACCGGCGATCAACCTGGGCGCGCTGGGGATCGGCTTTGGCAATCAGTCGCAGTTTCTGCAATTGGCGCGAGCCTTTGAGGACACCGGCGTCAGCGCGTATGGAGGCGCTGCCCC
>JBOGKK010000047.1:0-5027 GCA_050745425.1 Terriglobales bacterium | reverse complement strand
GCGGAATGGGCACGCCCGAGCCGCCGCTTGACATCCGCGGCGACGTCAGCGATGCCGCCGCGGTGGCCGGGTTTGCGGCCGCGGTGAAGCAGCGCTGGGGGCGCGCGGATGTGCTGGTCAATAACGCCGGCATCAGCTTCATTCAGCCCGCCGAGGATCTCGACCCGGTGCGCGCGCGGCGCGTGCTCGAGGTGAACCTGCTCGGCTCCATGCTCATGGCGCAGGCGTTCGGACGCATGATGCTGGAGGCGGCGCACGGCAGCATCATCAACGTCGCCTCGGTGGCGGGCTTGCAGGGCATTGCCGACCGCAGCGTCTATAACGCCACCAAGCACGGTCTTATCGGCTACACGCGCACGCTGGCGGCCGAGTGGGGCGCTCGCGGCGTGCGCGTCAACGCCGTCTGTCCGGGCTGGGTGAAAACCGATATGGACGACACGGCACAAGCTTCGGGCCTGTACGCCGATAGCGACATTACCGGACGCGTACCCATGGGCCGCTTTGCATTGCCTGAAGACGTGGCGCGGGCGATCGCGTTTCTGGCCGACCCGCAGGAAAGCAGCTTCATCAACGGCATCGCGTTGCCGGTCGATGGCGGCTGGACAGCCGACGGAAGCTGGCAGGCGTTGCGCATGTCAAAACGCTAACGGCGTTGACTGGCGCGGGACCCCGCGCGCGGCCGCGGCAGGATCAGCATCGCCACAAACAGCAGGCCCAGAACATACAAGCCGACTTCGGGGACTACGCCGACCGACGATTGCAGTTGTGGCGGCAGCCGCAGCGATAGACCATGAAGGAGGCCGCCAAGGCCGTGCTGCAGCCGCGACAGCAGGTGCTTCATCTCCGATTGCGCGGCGCGTGTCAGCAGCCAACCGGCGATGATCGCGTAGGCGCAGGCGATGAGGCCAATCAGGGCATCGAGCCAGTACAGCCAGCCGATGCGCAAGGCCAGCCAGAGCAGGCTCAGCAAGGCGCACAGGCCGGCTATCACTGCGGCCACGGGAATCAATGCCGCCAGCGTGATCGCCCGCCGGAGGCGCGGCGAGGCCCCTCGGCCACCAAATTCCTGATTGAGCGCCTGCGCCTTATGGATGATTTCCTTAAGCGAGGGGCGGCCGGGCTGGCGCGGGCCGGTGGCGAGATGCACCGCTTCAGCGCCCAATGTGCCAATTGTCCACTGGCGCGGTGAAGTGAGCGGCGACTTGGCGGTGAGCGCAGGGAGAAAGATCATCGCCAGCACCGCTAAAATTGAAGCCGCCCATTGCAAAGCCCTCATAGGGCCATAGGATAAACGCTATGCTGCCTTTTGTTGATTGCGCAACTTGATGACGGCGCTGCGGGTGCGGTCGAGCACGGTCATGGCGTCCTGCAGCTTGCGTTCGGCGTCCTGGCGGCGCTGAATGGAATAAACGTGGCGTGCGAGCTCGATTTGCAGCGCCTCCACTTTCCGGTATGCGGAACGATAGGCACGCTCTTGAGGTGAGTCCAATTTAAAACGCTCCCGAAATGGGTTGGATGCAGGAATCTCCATTCGGGACACGGCTAAAATTGTAGTGTGAGCGATCGCATCCGATTGAGCTTGTGGTTTGAGGGCCGGACCAAGGCCCAAATTCTGCCACGCTTGGCGTTGGCCGCCGAGACGCTCCCGCTGGAGGCCCTCGAGCGGGGAGTGAATCAATTTTCGGTTACCGCTCTGGATTGGGGTGAACCGCCCCTACTCGACGAGCAAGTCCGGCCCGGTGGAGCAGTTCCAGATGTAGTGGAAGCCATGCGCGAGTTGGTGCAAGACGATTGCGCGTGCGAGGTGGAAATGGCGTGGCAGGTGTGGACTTACACCAGCGGCAAATGGAACCAACGTCCGCTGCCGTTGCGTCTGATCAGTGTGGGGCCGAAATTTGGCGGAGGCGTGGTTCAGGAGGAGGGCGACCTCACCGTGGATTTTGGCCTGGACGAGGACTTCCTCGCTGAGCTGGCGCCGTGGAACCGTGAAACGCGGCAACATCTGCAGGCCAATATCATGCAACTGCTGGTGTATTGCCGGCGGCTTGAAGAAAGGACTCGCCCCGCAAAGCGCCGGCTATGGTCGGAAGGTGAGAGCGACTGGACGAACAAGTTATCGCAGCGGTTGCGCATGGCCAGCGCCGAAGCAGGAGATGGATCGGACAAGCTTGTGCAATAGGAGAAGGGTTGCCGGTTACCGGTTTGGAATCCACTTTCGCCTCGGGCCGATTGGTCAAGATGACCCTGTCGGCCGAGTATTACTGACGGCGCTGGAGCGGGGCATCTGAGTAAAAGTGCTACCCAAAGGCAATGGCTGGCTGGCGGGGGTGTTTTATTTCTTCATCGGCATGGGTGCGCCCGGGCTGTTGCTGCTCGGGGCCTTGGATTCCAGCTTCCTGGCGCTGCCGTTTGCCAACGACATTGCGGTGATCGTGCTGGTTTCGCTGCACCATGGGCGGCTGCTGTGGTACGTGCTGGCGGCTACACTGGGATCGCTGGCGGGCTGCTGGATCATGTTTTTCATCGGCGAAAAGGGCGGTGAAAGCTTTATCCGTTCGCACATGTCGCCGCAACGTTTCGAGCGGCTACACGCCGCCATCGGCAAAAAAGGGCCGGTGCTGCTGGCCATGCCGGCGCTGATTCCTCCGCCATTTCCCTTCACCGCGTTCGTGCTGGGCGCGGGAGCGCTGGAGGTCAGGCGCGCCCCGTTTCTGATCATGCTGAGCGCGATGCGGTTTGTGCGCTTTCTGGCGGAAGGGATTGCAGCGATCTATTTTGGGCGGGGGATTGTGAAGTGGCTCAACACGTCCAGCTTTCATCTGTTCGTTCAAATTCTAATGGGCGTGGCGATTCTGGCCAGCGCCTACTCGGTGTACCGGCTGGTGAAGGCTTCGCGGGCACAGCCCACTCCCGATGCCCAGCGGCAGCTTCATAACGGCACGAAATAAAAACCGGCAACCAGAATAATGTAGACGGCGATCAATTGAGCTCCTTCGAGCCAGTTCGTCTCGCCATCGGCAGCAATCATACCGACCATCACCGTGGAGAGCACCACGGCCACGACCTCAATACCGGTAAACACCAGCGACATGGGGTGGCCGAACAGCAGTGAGATAAAAACCAGCGCGGGAGCCAGCAGCAAAGCGATCTGCAGACTCGAGCCCACGCCGATCGCCATGGCGAGGTCCATGTCGTTGCGGCGCGCCGCCATGACCGCGACGCCATGCTCGGCAGCGTTGCCGATGAGGGCAAACACGACGCCGCCCCAGAATAGATCGGTGCCGTGAAAAGCCGCTTGCGCCATTTGCAGCTTGTCCACCAGCAGCTCGCTGAGAATGGCGATGAACACAACGGCCAGCAGCATCCGCCGCAGGGGAGCGCGGCGGGGCGCGGCGTTGCGCACGCGCCCGCCGCGTTGCGCGCTGCGCAACTGAAAATAGAGGCCGAGGCCGTACATGACGATGAGTACGCCCGCGGTCCACAGGCTGAGGCGCTCGAGGAAAGGATGGGTCCCGCCGAGCTCGCCGAACACGCCCAGCGAAAACACCGCGGGCACGACCAGCCCCACCGCCGCCAGAAACAGCATGGTGGCGTTGCTGGCGGCAATCGACTTGTCAATTTGCTGGCGCTCGTATTTCAGCCCGCCGAACAGGATCGACATGCCCAGCACCAGCAACAGATTGCTGATGATGCTGCCGGTGAGGGATGCCTTGACGATCTCCGGCAGGCCGGCCCGCAACGCCGCCAGCGCCAGAATCAACTCGCTGGCGTTCCCCATGGTGGAATTGAGCACGCCGGCGGCGAGCGGCCCCATGCGCTCGGCCAACTGCTCCGTCGCCGTGCCCAGCACCGCGGCCAGCGGAATGAGCCCGAGCGCTGCCAGAATGAAAACCCAGAGCGGATCGCCGCCGGCCAGCGCCAGCGCGATGGCGGCCGGCACAGCGAGCAGCAAGGCATCGAGGGGGCGCGCGCCGGTGAGTTTTCCGGGACTGCGATCGGGGTTGCTCACGTCAGCATTCACGGTACACTGAAAGCAATTGCTCCGGGTAGCTGCCTCATGACTTCACGTCTGCCGATTTCCCTGATTCTGCTCGCCGCTCTGGCCGGTTTCGCCAACGCGCAATTGCCCTTGTTTGGCCACAGCAATACCTCCGGATTCGAAAGCTACGGCAAGATCACCTCATTTTTGCTCAACGTGCCGCTGCGCGCGGCGCCGATGACATCGCTGGAGCAATTCCCGCTCAAGAATTTCACTTACGTGCTCTACCCCACCGCCGCCTCCGGAGCCGAAGGCATGATCCCAGGGAACACCGTAACCGGCGAACCGTTGATGATCACCGTGCAACGCGGGATCTATGATCATCATCAGGACACGCGCAATCCGCTGGAGTTTCAGGTGATCAAGGATCAGACGGCGAAGCTGCCGCATGCGCCCGGCAAGCAAGGCCTGCTGGTCTACAGCGTGCTCTACACGGGAGCGAACCTGGCCAATTGCACGGGCGTGGTGCAATTGCTGGAGTTGAAAAAAGGCCAGCTGCAACTGGCCGATCAGTTTACCTACGACTGCCGCGGCGGGGCCGGCGCGGAATGGAATGGCCACAAACGGCAACTGAAGTTGCGCGCCGCGCGCTATTCGTTTGGCGACAAGCCGTGCTGCCCCAGCCGCTACGACAGCGTTGTTTTCAAGCTCGATGGCCGCTCCATCGGCACCGGCGACAAAACCATCGGGGATCAATGATTAATCGCGGGCACCCAGCGCGGCTCCCGGCCCCGGCGGTTTAACCGCCGGGGCTCGTCCGCCGCGCGGCCCGCTCTCTCCGCCCGTCGACCCGCTGCGCCGGGGGCCCTCCGCCCCGGCTCCGCTACTCGTCATTAATTAATCGCGGGCGCCCAGCGCGGCTCCTGGCCCCGGCGGTTTAACCGCCGGGGCTCGTCCGCCGCGCGGCCCGCTCTCTCCGCCCGTCAGCCCGCTGCCCCGGCTCCGCTACTGTATCGCGGCGGGCTTGGGGAGTTCCAGCGGTTGATCG
>JBOGKK010000046.1:0-2353 GCA_050745425.1 Terriglobales bacterium | reverse complement strand
CCCATGCGGTTGGGGTCGGCCCAGCCTTTGGCGATCACGGCATCCACGCCGCTCATGTCGTCGTGAAAGTCGCCGCCGCCCCAGTCGTTCTCGTCGGCGATGGCAAAGGAGAGGCCGCGTCCGCTGGAGCCGCGGAAGTTGGGCTGCAGCAGCAGGTAACCGTTGGCGGCCATGATTTGGTTCTGGGCGTTGAACGAAAGCGTCGTTGCGCCCGTAGGTCCGCCATGCGGGTTGAGCAGGAACGGGTATTTGTGGCCGGACTGGAAGCCGGCCGGCTGTGTCACTACGCCATCGATTTCCAGTTCGCCCGCAGTGCTTTTCCATTGGATGACGGTAGCGTGCGCGAGCGCGTATTCCGAAAGCCAGGCGTTCTGATCGGTCAGGTTGTGCAGCGTGGTGAAATCGGGACCGGAGCGGAAGACTTCCGGCGGATGCGTAGGGTCGGTCCAGGTGCCGATGGCAAACCGGCCATTCCTGCTAATGTGGGCGAGCCGTACGACGGCATGCTGCCGGCTCACACGGCGGACGGCGCCGCTCGCCACGTCGACGGCGAACACGGCCACGGCCTCGCGGTCGCCGGTGCTGAAGTAAATCGTCTTGCCATCGGGTGCCCAGACCGGCGTGCCTGCGCCCAGCGGGAAGCTCAATCGGTGCGCGGCGCCGCCCGCGGCGGGAATGAGATACAGGGCGGCGTCCACCTGTTGCTGGATTTCCTTGCCCTTGGGTGCGGCGAGCAAGGCGATGGTGCGGCCATTGGGCGACCAGCGGGCGCTGGTGCAGTAGTCGGCGGCGGGCCCGAGCCGGCGCGCGTGGCCGGTGCGCAAGTTGAGCAGGTACTGGGTTGTGCGTCCGCCGTCGTTCAGCGCGGGCGTGGGGCGGGTGGTGAACAACGCTTCACGGCCATCAGGCGACCACTGCGGATCGCTGACGGTGTAGTTGCCATGGGTGAGTGCTTTGCCCTTGCCGGTAGCGATATCCCAAAGCCAGAGCTGCGAGAGCACGAAGTCGTGATCCAAGACGGCGGCGTCGTTGTGGGCTTTCAGGGCAAGGAGGTGCGCTGGCTTCGGTTTCGGCCCCGCCACCAGCAACAGCGATTTACCGTCAGGCGAGAAGGCAAAACCGTGCACGCCGCCGAGCAGCGTGGTGACCGGCCAGGCCGAACCGCCGTTGGCGTACATGAACCAGACCTGGGCCTTGGCGTTCGCGCCCGTTCCCTCAGCGCGGATGAAGGCAAGCTTGCTGCCGTCGGGTGACCAGCGCACCTGCGTGGCGCTCTGCTTGCCACGCGTGTATTGGCGCGCGGCGCTGGCAGGGCCGTCCGCCGGTGTCACCCAGACCTGGGTGACTGCTTTCCAGGGTTTGCCCTTGGGCTCGGGTATGGTCCGAACCTCATAGGCAACACGGGCGCCGCCGGGCGACAGCTCGGGTGAAGACACCGCGGCCACGCGCAGCGCCGCCGCGGTACCGAACAACAGCTTGCCATTGGGTGCACGGGCTGGCACCTGCGCGGCGGCAGCGGCAGCGAGCGCGGCGGCGAGGACGGAGGCATAAAGGGTGCGCATGCTGTGCATCATACATAAGCCGCGAGGCCAAACGCTATAATCAGCTATTCATGGCACTCGACACCGAGATTTTCGAGCAGCGCAAGGGCAAGCTGGCCGAGCTGCGAGCGCGGGGCGGGGAAGACTATCCGCACCGCTTCGCCTTTTCGCATACGGTACCCGAGGTTTTGGCGGCCTTTGCCGGCATGATGGCCGAGGCGCTCGAGGCACAACGGCCGGCGGTCAAGGTGTGTGGGCGGTTGATGACCTTCCGGCCGCACGGTAAGGCGGGCTTTGGCCATCTGCACCAGAACGGTGAGCGCCTGCAAATCTACGTACGCCAGGATGCGGTCGATGAAGCCTCGTTCGCGCTGTGGAAGTCGCTGGATCTGGGCGACATCATCGGCGTCGAAGGCTACCTCTTTCGCACCCGCACCGGCGAGCTGACAGTACACGTCACTGGCCTGCAACTGCTCGCCAAAGACCTGCTGCCGCTGCCGGAAAAATGGCACGGCCTCACGGACGTGGAGGCACGCTACCGCCAGCGATATCTCGACCTGATCGCCAACCCCGAGGTGCGCACGATCTTCCTGAAGCGGGCGGCGCTGGTCACCTGCCTGCGCGATCAGTTCCATCAGCGCGGCTATGTTGAGGTCGAAACGCCGATGATGCAGCCGCTGGCGGGTGGCGCGGCGGCGCGGCCGTTCGCCACCCATCACCAGGCGCTCGATATTCCGCTCTACCTGCGCATCGCGCCCGAGATGTACCTGAAACGGCTGGTGGTGGGCGGGCTCGACCGGGTATTTGAGATC
>JBOGKK010000045.1:0-2595 GCA_050745425.1 Terriglobales bacterium | reverse complement strand
CGTTGCCGTGATGCCCAGCGACGATAGCGCCTGAGTGGACGCAGCGTAGAACTGCGCGACCGAGGCGAGGCCGAGCGGAAACCGGCTCACGCGTCCATCGCTCAGCCGCAAGACGAGTTCATGCGCGATGAAATCGAATTCGATGTCGAGCAGCGTTCCCCGGCCGGCGGCCATCGCTGAGGTCGTCAGCCCACGCGCGCTGAGATACAGCGGAACGTTCCACCAGTGATTTTGGACCGGCGTCAGCGCCAGGCGCATCTTGCCAACGATCTGGGTGTACATGTGGAGGGTTTCGGCGGTCTCTTGCCACTGATCCCACTCGAGCATGGGCCACACGCCAAGATCGGGCAACGGGGGCACTGGCGGGTGGCGCTTCATAATTCGACTCAGTGAAGAAGTGATTCCCAATCGCGCGGGACGCTGCCGGCCGGGCCTGGCATGGGCTGATTCCGTGGGTGCCAGCGTGGCGGGGCGAGCTTCGGACCATCGATCATGCCGCCAGAGCGAAAGTCGTAAAACCACGCTTCTCCCGGCTCAAAGCTCGCAATAATGGGATGGCCCGTCGAGTGAAAGTGTTTGGTTGCGTGCTGACTGGGGGAGCTGTCGCAGCAGCCAATGTGTCCACACTCGGCGCAGCGGCGCAGATGAAACCACCAGCCGCCGGCGGCAAGGCATTCCACACAGCCGCCGCCACTGGGCGGACTTTCCGGATTGATCCCGCGCTGGTCGTGCTTCATCGCCGATCTTGATCAGTTTACCGCCGTATCGG
Source organism: Terriglobales bacterium (assembly GCA_050745425.1). GTDB lineage: Bacteria > Acidobacteriota > Terriglobia > Terriglobales > SCQP01 > SCQP01. Next base: position 1,826 of record JBOGKK010000045.1, on the reverse strand, counting down.
ATTTCGAGAGCGTGACGGAGGAGACCGCTGCGGCGGCGCCCGAACGAAATTGTCGAACTCGACCGGCAGGGGGTGGGATGCATCCCAAGCCTGACCAACCCGGCGCCTACCCCACCCCGATGGGGCCTTCGGCCAACCCTATTCCGGCAACTCACCTCTAATCATAGGAGGAACATTTTATGGCTGCCGCCCAACCCGCCTTCGCCCCCCTCGCCCCAAACTTCGAGCATCTTACCTCCGCCCAGCGCCGCTTCCTGCAGGTACTCACAGGCCAGCCCGACGGCTCACTCGCCCAAATCTGTAAGTCCGCCGAGGTCACCACCCGCAGCTACTACGCCTGGTGTCAGGACCCCGCCTTCCGTCGGCTCACCACCCAGATCTGGTCCCAGGCCTTCCTCGCCAACGGGTGGCAGGTCATCAACCACATCGCCAACTTCATCGGCAACTCCGCCAGCTACGCCCGCATCCTCACCCAACTCCTGTTCGATCCCAAAGGCCAGGCCGCCCTCGCCGCCTGGTCGACGCTCAACATGCCCGCGCTGGCTGTCCCTCCCCTCGATTCGCCTCTCGTCGCTCCCGCCGCCAACACCCAGCCGGAGCCCACCCCCGCTCCCGGCCGCGTCGCCGCCTTCCTGAAAAAGACGATTGCCAAGGCCGAGCGTCAAGCAGTGAACGACGCACGTGCGTCGTTCACCGTGGCAGAGCCACTCCAGGCCCCGCGCCAGTCAATCGAGCAAGCCGTCAGCGCCGACAAAAAGGCGCCTGCCTCAGTGAAAACCCCGGTCGAGCAGAATCAACCACTTACACCCCAAAACTTCCTAAATCCAGAGGTCGATTCCCCAGTGCCGCAGCCTGAAGGAGCACTGAGCGCCGACGGGCTGCCCCTGCCGGCAATCGAAGCCCGCACTCCGAGCGACCAACAAGAGCGACTAGGGCAAAAAGTGGCTCCCACCGCCAGCCGCCTCATCAATTACGTCCACCCCACTCTCAAAACCGACGATGGCAAGCCCGCCGTCTTCCTCCTCGACCCCGATTTCGACCTTCCATACGGGTCTCCGCGCTAAAAATCCCCCTCAGCGCCCGCAACCTGTAACCTGTAACCTCTGCTTTATAACCTGTAACCTGTAACCTGTAACCTTTATTCCGCCACCCAGTTATCAATCAACCGCACCCGCCCCGCAAAGGCCGCCACTGCGAATAGCGTCCCTGCCGCAGCGCCGGCAACCGGCAGCAGCGTGTTCTCATCGACCGCGCTGAAATAATCAAGCCGCAGCAGCGGTTCGCGCGCGACCTCGGCCTTGCCCAATTCCAGCAGCGTGTTCGTGCCCCGCTCACCCTTCGCATAGGCGGCGGCAATCGCGCGCAGCCCGCGCGACAGCCCCAGTGCCGCCGTGCGCTCCGCGCCGCCGAGCAGCAGATTGCGCGAGCTCAGCGCCAGTCCGTCGCTCTCGCGCACGATCGGGCACACCACCAACTCGACGGGCAAAAATAAATCGCGCACCATGCGCCGCAGCACCGCCGCCTGCGCCGCATCTTTCTGTCCGAAGTACGCGCGCTCCGGCCGCGCCAGCGCGAAGAGCTTCAGCACCACCGTGGCCACGCCGCGAAAATGCCCCGGCCGGCTCGCCCCGCACAAGCGCTCGCTCAACCCCTCCACGGTCACGAACGTGGACGCGCCATCCGCATACATCGCCCCCGTCTCTGGCGCGAATACCGCCGCCACCCCCTCCGCTTCGAGCAGCGCACAATCCCGGTCCAGCATCCGCGGATAGCGGTCCAGGTCCTCGTTCGGCCCAAACTGCGTGGGGTTGACGAAAATGCTCACC
>JBOGKK010000044.1:0-7563 GCA_050745425.1 Terriglobales bacterium | reverse complement strand
ACCGGCTCCGGCGGCGCGCCCGATTGTTCCGAGGGAGGAGCGTCCGCTTGCTCTGGGTACGGGTGCTTCCGAGCTCGCCGCGCCCAACGCGAGATACGGGCTATACCGATTTCTGATCGCGCCCGGTAGAGCGGCGCGCAGGCTACCCCGGCGCTGACGAGTCCCGATGGGACCGTGTACACGTTCCCGGAGGCGGGCGATGACACCGGCACGCAGGCCCTGCTTGCCAGCCAAGCCACCGACCGCAATGGCAACTGGCTGAGCTACGCGCTGGGCGACAATCAGATAAAACCATCGAGGTGGGGCCAAACCAGATTGACAAAATCACCCGGCCACGTTGTTTTAGGCCCATGGGCACAGAATGCGGCTTACCGTCCCCTCGAAATCCCGCACGTTCCGCGTCACCAGCGTCAGCCCATGCACCTGCGCCGTTGCCGCTATAAGGCAATCCATCGCACCCATCGGACGGCCGATGGCGTCTCGCTGGGCCCGCAGCAAACCCCAGGCATCCGCTATCTCCAGGTCTACCGGGAGAATGCGCCGGAAGAACTGCCTGGCAAGCCCGTCCTCCAGCCAATATCGCAACCGTTCCGCCCGCGCGCCGCGCCCAAGCCGCACGATGCCGCGCCGCAGCTCGGCCCACGTGACCACACTCAGAAATAGCTCGTTCGGGTTCACACCTCGCTGCCAATCGGCCACGCCTGGGTCGGGGCGCGGCCGCATCGCCTCGGCAATCAAATTCGTGTCAAGCAAAAAGCTCACAGGTCAAGGTCGCGAAAATCACTCTTGTCGCGCTCCAGCACGATCCCCGAACCATACAGCGGCGATCGCCGTAGAAACGCAAACAGCGTCTCCTTCGGCTGCGTGCGCTGCGCCCACTCCTCCGCCGACACCACCACCGCCGCTTCGCGCCCATGGACCTGAATCCGCTGCGGCCCTTCCTTCTGCGCCCGCCGCACCACCTCACTCAGCCGCGCCTTAGCTTGCGCCATGCCGTACACATTTGCCCGTTTTCGCGCTGCCTTCGCCGCCATGTGACCATTATAGTCCGACGGCGGCCTGGCCCGCGCAATGCGCAAGCTGCCTTGCGCTGCGGCGCCAAAACCAGAGATAGCGCCTCATGACGGCGCAAATCGAAGCGATCGCACAGCAGACGCATGGGGCCGTTCACGTGCTGGAACAGCGGCTCCTCTCCGTCGTGCCGTTCGCGCGGCGTGCAGCTCAGTGCGCAGTACGCGTCTGGCCCGCCAGAACCACCGCCGCCAAGGCGCAGCGCCGGATGTAGGCAGGCCGGGCGCAAATCGTGCCTCCGCTCCTCCTCTGCCTGCCGGAGCAGGGCGCGGATGTAGATCGGCAAGTTTCCGGCGACCTGCTCACAGCGCGGGCTCGCCCTGGCCGCAATAGTTTCCCGCTCGGCGCTCCAGCGTCCACTTGCCGCTTCGTCGGCCACGAGCACGTCGCGCTCGGCGGTTCCGGCAACATATCGGATGCATTCTCTTGTGTGCGGGAGGCGCGCTTGCTCCTGGACGACAGGACGGAGCTCGAACGCGCGCTAATGACGAGGGAACTGTGAGCGTGCGCCGCTGGGAGCGAGGTCGAAGGCGAAGCAGACGGGAGATCGCACAGGGCGAGTTGCGGTGGGCAGGGTGCTCGGCGAAGGCGGCGCGGGGGCGGTGCGGCGGGGAGCGCCGAAGCGCTGAGGGTAGCGGGGCGCGGCGAGTGTAGCCGTACGGGGGAATCGGTGTGCCGACGTTTGGGCCGGGGCTGGCGACGGCTGGGGCGGGCGCTGGGCGTGGGGTGTGGGTCAGGGCGAAGGGGACTGGGTTGGGCCGGGTGGGGGTGGCGAGGGGTTGCCGGGGGAGCAGTTGGACTATAATTCCGGGATGACGCCAGAAGCGCCTCTTGCCACCGGCCAGGCCACCGCGCCTGTTCCGGAATCGACCTCGCTGTCGCGCCTGTTCACGGTGTTCGGCTCACCGGGGGCGACGTTCGCGGATTTGGCGCGCGATCCGCATTTCATTCTGGCGTGGTGCGTGCAGATCGTGGTGGCGGTCATTTACGCGGTGACTCTGATGCAGCGGATCGGCGTGTATGCGCTGGCGCGGCAGGCGCTGGCGCAGAGCCCGGCGACGGCGGCGATGTCGCCGGCCGCCTACCAGCACGCGCTGACGCTGACGTCGACGATCATGAGCATTACCATGTATGCGGCGCCGGTGTGGACCATCGTGCTGATGCTGATCCTGGCGCTGATTTTCTGGGGGCTGGGGAATTTCGTCCTGGGCTACGAAGCGCGCTTCAAGCAGTCACTCGCGATGGTCAGTTACGCCTATCTGACGATGACGTTGTTTTCAATCCTGAGTATCATTGTGGCACTGTTTTCGAGTCCGGGGAATTTTCACATCACCAACCCGATCGGCACCAATATCGGGTTTTTCCTGGACAAAGCCAGCGCGGGGGCGTTCCTGTTTGCGCTGGGCAGCCACCTCGACATTTTTGCGATCTGGACGGTCATCCTGCTGGGCATCGGACTCGCCTGCATGAGCGGAAAAAAGGGCAAGACGGGCGGGGCGCTGAGCGTGGTGGTGGTGCTGTGGCTGCTGTATATCCTTGCGGCTTCGGGTCTGGCCGCCCTGTAAGCCGTGGAGGAGTTTCGCTTTGAACTGATCTCGGGCGGCGGATCGGGGCCGCGGCGGGGGCGGCTGCATACGGCGCACGGCACGGTGGAGACGCCGTGCTTCATGCCGGTGGGCACGCGGGCGACGGTCAAGGCGATGGCGCAGGAGGGGCTGGAGGCGCTGGGAGCCGAGATCGTGCTGGCCAACACCTATCACCTGTATCTGCGGCCGGGGCACGAGCGGGTGCGGCGGCTGGGCGGGGTACACGGGTTTGCAGCATGGCCGCACGCGATCCTCACCGACAGCGGCGGATTTCAGGTGTTCAGCCTGAAGGGAAAAATCAGCGAGGAAGGGGTCGATTTTCGCTCGCATCTGGACGGCAGCCTGCACCGGCTGACGCCGGAGCTGGCGATGGAGATACAGGCGGCGCTGGGCAGCGATATCCGCATGGCGTTCGATGATTGCACGCCGTATCCGGCGACGGAAGAGGAAGCGCGGGCGTCGCTGGAGCGGACGCTGCGGTGGGCGGAGCGGTCGCGGCGGGCCTGGGAGCAGGGGCGGGAGGCAGCGGGGGCGTTGCCGGGGATTCTGTTTGGGATAGTGCAGGGGGGCATGTACCCGGATCTGCGGCGCGAGGGGGCCGAGCGCATGGCGGCTATGGCGCTGCCGGGCTATGCCATTGGCGGGGTATCGGTGGGGGAGCCGCGCGAGCTGAGCGCAGCCGGGGTGGCGGCGGCGCTGGAGGGGCTGCCAGCGGACAAACCGCGGTATTTAATGGGGGTGGGCACGCCAGCCGAGCTGCGGCAGTACGTGGCGATGGGAGTGGATATGTTTGACTGCGTGCTGCCGACGCGCAGCGCACGCAACGGGCTGGCGTTCACGGCGGCGGGGCGGGTGGTGATCCGGAATGCGCGCTATGCGGACGATGCCGGGCCGCTCGATGCCGCCTGCGGCTGCGGGACGTGTCGACGGTACTCGCGGGCGTACCTGCGGCACCTCGTGCAGGCGGGGGAAATGCTGGGCAGCATGCTCCTGACCCGTCATAACCTCTACCACTACCTTGACATAATGGAGCAACTTCGCCATGCTATCGAACTTGGGGAGTATCCTGCCTCGTAGCAACCCAATTGGATAGGAGCTGAATCTAAGCGTGCCATTTGCATTGATCGGTATGGGCGTGTCTGCGCTGCTGCCAGGCCTGTGGGCGCAGTCGTCAACGACTGCGGCCGGGGGCGGGATCGGGCTGTTGATGATCCTGGTGGTGTTTGCGATCTTCTATTTTCTGCTGATCATGCCGGTGCAGCGGCGGCAGAAGAAGGTACGCTCGATGCATCAGGCGCTGAAGCCGGGAGACCGCGTCGTCACCTCGGGCGGGATACGGGGCATTATCATCAGCATCAAGGACGACAGCCTGCAACTGCGCTGCGCGCCCGACCAGCTGAAGCTGGAGTTCGTGCGCTCCGCCATTGCGCAAGTGATCACGGAGGAAGCGGCCGCCAGCGGCCGCGGCAGCAAGTCGTAACGGAATTTTCATGAAGAAGACCCTGCTCTACAAGTCGATCTTTATTGTGGTGGTGGTGGTGATCTGTCTGCTGGGGATCACCGGCATTCCGCATGGTGTGGCGTGGAAGGCGTGGAAGCAATCGATGCTGAGCCGTGTTCACCTGGGGCTTGACCTGCAAGGGGGCACGCACCTGATTCTGCAGGTCAACGTCGACGACGCGGTGCGGGCGGAAACGTCACAGGCGATGCAGCGGCTGCGTGCGGATCTGAACAGCAAAGGCGTGGCGTTTGCCTCGCTGTCGCAGCCCAACCCGCAGGGGGAACCGCAGCGGATCGAGATCACCGGCCTTGACGAGCGCCGGGCGGGCGATTTCAACAACGCCGAACAAAACGATCTGGGCAGCGAATACACGTCCACGCGGACAGGCAACGGGCAGTACATCATGGACCTGAACGCGGCGACGGTGGCGCAGATCAAGGACCGGGCGTTGACGCAGTCGATCGAGACCATCAGCAACCGCATTGACGCGCTGGGGGTGACGGAGCCGACGGTGCAGGCGCACGGGCTGGGGGCGTATCAGATTCTGGTGCAGCTGCCGGGGATCACCGATCCGGCGCGGGTGAAGCAAGTGATGCAGGAGACGGCGCAATTGCAGCTGCGGCTGGGGCTGGCGGGGCCGTTTCCCTCGGCGGCGGCAGCGCGCGCGCAATACGGCGGTATTCTGCCGGAAAACAGCGTCATCGTGCCGGGCCGCAATATAGGCGGCAGCGCGACCTCGACGAGCGGGGAATGGTACGTGGTGTCGCGCTCGTCGGTGGTGAGCGGCAGTGATTTGCGCGATTCGCAGCCGCAGGTGGGCAACAACGGCGAGATCGACGTGAGCTTCACGCTCACGACGGCGGCAGGCAAGCGTTTCGGCAGCTTCACTGCGGCGCACATCAACCAGCCGCTGGCGATCGTGCTCGACAACAAGGTGCAGGAGTACGCGACGATTCAGGGGCGCATTAGCGATCAGGGTCAGATTACGGGCAGCTTCACGCAGCAGCAGGCCTCGGATCTGGCGCTGATCCTGCGTTCGGGCGCGCTGCCGGCGAGCATCAGCTACCTCGAAGACGAGGCGGTGGGGCCCTCGCTGGGCGCCGATTCGATCCGCGAGGGGGTGCTGGCGGCGGTGGTCGGGTTCCTGCTGGTGGCGGGTTTCATGCTGGTGTACTATCACGGCGCGGGCATCAACGCCGTGGTGGCGCTGGTGCTGAACCTGGTGGTGCTGATGGCGTTCATGGCGGTGGCGCATGCCACGCTGACGCTGCCGGGCATTGCCGGCATCATTTTGACGATTGGTATGGCGGTGGACGCCAACGTGCTCATCTTCGAACGAATACGAGAAGAGATGCGGCATGGGAAAAGTGTGCCCGCCTCGGTGGATATAGGCTTCCGCCAGGCGTTCATCACGATTTTGGACACGCACGTGACCACCATCGTGAGCGCCGTCTTCCTGTTTCTATTCGGCACCGGGCCGATCAAGGGGTTTGCCATCACCCTGATCGTCGGGTTGCTGGCCAACCTGTTCACCGCCGTGTACATTTCGCGGGTGATCTTCGATTACGTGCTGATGCGCCAGCAGGGAGTGCGCGGGGCGAAGCTGAGCATCGGCTAGAGCCACGGCGGGAGCCGGGAACAAATCACCCGCCGGTGGGGTCAGAGAGTGGTAAGGGGAACTTGCCAGCTCTGGAGCCAACGCGGGTAGCGCAGGGAAAGTTAAGAGCTGGAAATGGAATTTTTTCGCGAAACTGACATCGATTTTCTGGGGAAGAAATGGTATTTCCTCACCGTAACCATGATCTTGTTCGTGATTGGCATGGTTGCGCTGGCGATCCACCACGGACCGGTTATGGGAACAGATTTCACAGGGGGCACAGAAATGGACGTTAAGTTCAACCAGACTGTGCCGACTGCCAAAATCCGAGCGGCACTGGGCGCAGCAAAGCTGGGCCAGGTGAGCATTGAGCCGGTGGGCGGGAAAAACTCCGATGAGATTCTGATCTCCTCGCCGCTGTCGACGCTGAACCAGGCCGATCTGGAAAAGAGCAAGGACGATATTCTCAACATCCTGTACGGGGTGATGGGCGTGAACACGCAGGGCAAGCAGGACCTGAACAACGTGGGCGCGTCCTCGTTTGCGACGTGGTTGCTGCAGAAGGATCCGTACGGTTACATCGGGCTGGGCGAGCAGGCGGCCGAGACGCGCTACGAAACGCTGGCGACGGAGCTGCTGAAAGTGAGGCGCGACCAGCAGGACGCAGGCTTGCTGCCGAGCTTCCAGGCGCTGGCGCCCGCGCCCGGGAGCGCACAGATTGCGCAAATGGCGCAGCAGGATTTCTTTCTGGCGCCGTTTTCGGTGCGCTCGACGAGCATTATTGGTCCGCAGGTAGGCTCGCAATTGCGGGCGCAGGCGCTGCGCGCGGTGCTGTACTCGCTGGCGGCGATGCTGATTTATATTGCATTCCGATTCGAGTTGATTTATGGTGTTGCGGCAGTGGTCGCCGTCTTCCATGATGTGCTGATCACGCTGGGGATGTTTTCGGTGGCGCGCCTGCCGATTGATTTGACCGTGGTGGCCGCGTTCCTGACCCTGGTGGGCTATTCCATGAACGACACCATCGTGGTGTTCGACCGGGTGCGGGAAAACCTGCCCATCATGCGGCGCGACAAGCTCGCGGTGGTGGTGAACCGCAGCATCAACCAGACCTTGAGCCGGACGGTGCTGACCTCGGGGCTGACGTTTCTTTCGGTGCTGTCCCTGCTGCTGCTGGGGGGGGAGGCGCTGCGCGGCTTCAGCTTCGCCATGACGTTCGGGATTCTGGTGGGGACGTATTCTTCAATCGCGGTGGCCGCGCCGATGATGGTGGCCTACATCGAGTGGCGCAACCAGCGGCAGCGGCCGCTGCGGGCCACCGCCGGGCTGGCGGCGAAGTCGGGCAAGGGCAAGGCTGAGAGTGAAAAGCTAGTGCGCGGATAGGGGGACCATCCATGTTTGAACAGAGCCTGGTCGAGACATCGCACAAAGTCGGCACCCGCAAGCCGACCACGATGCTGGTCTCGCTCGGAGTGCAGTTGCTGCTGATCGCCGGCGTGGCCATCGTGCCGCTGATCTACTACAACGTGCTGCCCGCCTCCAGCATGACGGCGTTCCTGAGCGCGCCCCCGCCCCCCCCGCCCCCGCCCCCGCCCCCGCCGCCCACGCCCAAGATCGTGGTGCATCGCATCGTGAGCGAGGTGAATACCAACAACCAGATCATCGCCCCGCGCACGATCCCCAAGGGCATCGAGCGCATCGTCGAGACCGCGCCGCCGCCGCCGGTGGCCATGACCAACACCGGCACCGTGGGCGACGCCATCGGCTCGCTGATCAGCAACGCGCCGCCGCCGCCCCCGCCGCCGCCG
>JBOGKK010000043.1:0-24577 GCA_050745425.1 Terriglobales bacterium | reverse complement strand
GCCCTGGACACAGCGGACGTTTAGATTTGATGCACCGGCCGGCGTCTTTCCCGCCATCGTTGAACGGTTGCGCGGAACGCCGGCGCGCGCGGCGGCACTGGCCGCGGGCTGGCCGGAAGACGTGCTCGGAGAGCGGCGCGCAGGCAAGTGGTCGGCCAAAGATCATATCGGCCATCTTGCGGTGCTGAGCGAGGTGGACGCGCTACGCCTGGACGATTTCCTGCAGCGCCGCCCGCTGCTCTCACCCGCGGATACTTCGAACCCCGGCACCGAAGCCGCGCAATTCCCGCGCGTGCCCATGGCTGCCATTCTCGACACCTTCGCGTCCCGGCGTGCGGGATTGATCCGGCTGCTCGAACCGCTCGACGAAATCGAGGTCAGCATCACGGCGGTCCATCAGCGGCTGCAAACGCCCATCCGGTTGCTCGACTGGGCTTCGTTTGTGGCCGATCACGACGACCATCATCTGGCGATGGCGCGCGCGCTATTGCCGGTTCGTTAGGGTTTGCCGGCGCCCGCCACCAAGTTGGCAGGAAGATGGAGCGCGAGGGCGTGGCGGAGGGTCAGGACTTCGGGGGGGGTGAGTTTCTGTTGTAAGCCGGGGGCGACCAGGCGCTGCGCGCGCTGGGAGGACGGCAGTAGGCGCAGCGCATTGTAGGTGGCGCGGAAGGTGGTGCGGTCGCGGGCCGGCATCTGACGGTACTGGCGGTAGATTTGCCGCAGGCCGGCACGCTGGTGCGGGCTCAGTTTGGCAAACGCGCGCAACTGGCGGATGAGGCGCTGCTGTTTGTCCGGCGGCATGGAATTGAGACGCTTGAGGCGCGCCATGATGCGGTTTTGCTGCTGCGGGGACAGGCGCTGAAAATCGGGATTCTGCTGCAAGCTCTGTTTGCGCTGCGCCGGTGGGAGTTGGGTGAGGTGGTGCAGGCCGGCGCCGGGAGCGGTCAACCGCATGGCATTGCGTTCGTGGGTGCGCTGGGCGGCAGCGGCGCCGGCCAGCAGCAACGCGCAAAGTACGGCGGTGGCAGGGATGAGCCGGCGCACGATGCTACTCCGGAGTCCCTGTATCCGGGGGGCGAGGCGCGGGAGCGGTCAAGAAATCAAGATGCTCAATGAGGTCGGCGTTGCGGTTGAACAACTGCATGTCCTGCATGACGGCGATTTGATCCACGGTGCGGGCGGCGGGCGCCGGCGTCAGCGGCCCGAGGTAGACCAAACCGGCCAGCAGCGCGGCGGCGGCGCCGGCGGCCGCCACGCTCCACCAGAGGCGGGAGTGGCACGCCCGCGCTTTGACGCGGAGGCAAAGGTCGCGGTCGGCATCGGCGGTGGGGGCGGCAGGCGATTGCCATTCGTCGAGCAGGGAGTCGAGGCGTTCCCGTTCCGAAGGCGTCATAGCAGATCCCTCAATTCGCGCCGTAACGTCGCATAAGCCCGAAACAACAAGGATTTGGTGGCGCTGACGCTTAATTGCAGCACGCGGCTGATGTCGTCGTAATCAAGTCCCTGGTACTTGTTCAGAATGACCGCCGAGCGCTGGTGGACGGGCAAGGCGGTAATCGCCTGTTGCACGCGCAGGCGGCGGCACTCCGCTTCGCTTGCCGCCAACATCGCCTGTTCCATGTTGGGCCGGACGTCGACCAGTTCGCGGAGTAGCCGCGCTTCGCCGTCGGCACGGCCGTCGGCGCGTGCGGGCGCGGGCTGGTCGTGGCGATGATCGCGCACGTAGTTCAGTGCCAGGCGATGCACGATGCGATACATCCAGGTGCTGAAGTGCGCCTGCGGGCGGTAACGCTCGCGGTGCAGATAGACGCGCAGGAAGGCCTCCTGGAGCAGTTCTTCAGCGGCGGCGGCATCATGGACCATGCGATAGACAAAGCCAAGCAGGGGACGGCGGAAACGGGCCACGAGCTCATCGAAGCAGGCATCCTCACCCGCCTGAAAGCGCAGCATGAGGGCAGTATCCACATCCAGCGTGGGTAGCGCAGAATCCAGAATCGCTGCACTTTCGCCTGACACTCGTTGCCCTGCAAGGGATAACCCTAGCTGCGGTGCCGAGTTGCGGTCTCCAGCCACTTTGTTTTTTCCGGTAGGGCTAGTTAAAGCTGACTTTCGGAGGAGCCTTGCGGTTCGCCGCCGAGGTGTGGAAGTAGGCGTTGTTGTAGGCCATGCCACCCCAATGGGCGATGATGCTGTTGGGGAAGGTCTGAATGTAGGCGTCGTATTGCTGAATCGTCAGGTTGTACTGGCGGCGGGAAACGGCGATGCGGTTTTCCGTGCCGGCGAGCTCGTCCTGCAAAGCCAGGAAGTTCTGGTTGCTTTTGAGATCGGGGTAATTCTCGACGATCATGAGCAGATGGCTGAGGGCGCCATCGAGATGATTGTTGGCTTTCATTTCCTGTTGGGGCGTCTGCGCCCCGCCGAGTTCGGCGCGCGCGGTGGTCACTTCGCCAATCACGGTGCGCTCCTGCTTGGCGAAGCCCTTGACGGTGTTGACGAGGTTGGGGATGAGATCGGCGCGGCGCTGGATGTTCACGTCCACCTCGGCCCAGCTCTGCTTGACGGCCTCGCGCATCTTCACCATGTTGTTGTACTTGCCGGTAAAGCTGGTGGCAAAGCCCAGGACCACGAGCACGATGACGATCACTGCGATGAGCCAGGGCTTGATGACGCCTTGATTAGGTTTCGACATTTAGGGTTTGCTGGCCTCCACAGAGCGCTCAACCTGCATCATGACAGCCAGATAATCGGCGAACAACTGCCGCAACGACTCCAACTTGCCACCCTGCAAACGGGCGCCGGATAAACGAGCTTCGAGCACTGCCGCGAGCGGTGCAGCGCCAAACTGGAAGCGCGCGGCGGCGGCGGCCAAGACCTGGGTTTTATTCACCTGCAGGGGTTCGCCCACGACCGCCAGCGCATGGCGGAACAAAGTCAAAAAGCTGCTGATGGAGTCGACCATGAGCGCCTCAAGCGCCTTGGCATCACGGCCCAGCGCCATGTAGGCGCCGCGCAGGCGCAGCACACGCGCGCGCAGATCGTGCTCGACCTGCAAGCGATGCAGATCGGGAAAATGAGGCAGGTTGGCAAACAGATCGTCGCCGTGGAGAACGCGATGATGGGCGGCAATGTCGAGAAACTCGATGGGGAATACATCGGCGGAATCAGCCCACTCCTCGCGGGTCCACATGACAAGAGGAGGGTTGCCCTGCTGCTTCCACCACTGGACAGCCGGGACGCCCAAATCCAGGGAGGTGGCATCGAGCTGATCCAAAATAGCCAGCAGATTCGTGTCGCTGCGCTTGCCGCGGTGGTTGCCGCCCGCGGCCGAACCGTAGGCGATCAGCGATTGCAGGCGGGCGCCGTAGAGCTCGACCAGCCAGGCGGTGATTTTTTGTAGTGCTTGTTCTGCTTCCATTCGTCGCATGGGCCAACTTCAGACCTTCTCCCCCCACAGTATCACCAAGAGCCGCCCGCGCCACCGCCGCCAAAGCCACCGCCGCCAAAGCCGCCAAAGCCGCCTCCACCGCCGCCGAAGCCGCCACCCCAGCCGCCTCCGCCGCCGCCGAAACCGCCATTCATCATGCCCAGGAACAGGAGGGGCCAGAAGCAGCCCCCGCCGCCGCGGCCACGCATGGCAAACATGCCAATGATCCAGATAATGACAAAAAACGCCAGAAATCCCAACTGACCCGCCGGAGAGCCACGGCCACCGCTGTAGCGCATGCCGCTCCGGCTTGGCATCTGGTTCTGCGCATTCAAGGCCTGGAGCTGCTTGGCCGCGCCGGGCATGCGCGCCGCCAGCGTAGTCTCAATTTGCTGGAGCATGCCGGCGAACACAGCGCCGTAGCGGCCGGCGCGCAGCTCGGGTTTGAGGGCGCGCATCCAAGTGCCGACGTCGGCATCGGTGATGTAGGGTTCGAGCCCGTAGCCGACCTGGGTGAAATACTTGTGGTCCTTGACCGCGAGGAAAATCAACAGACCGGTGTCTTTATCCTGGCCGTTGGCGGCGGTCTTTGCACCGACGCCCCAGTGCTGCGCGAGTGCAAAGGAATAATCAAATGCGTCGGTCTGCCCTGTGGTCGTGACCGTGACCATGGCCACCTGGACCTTGAGCGCCTGATTGAGCGCCGCAGCGGCCTGCTCGAGCTGCGCTTTGGCATCCGGGCTGAGCACATGGGCGTAATCGTTGACAAAACCATTCGGCTTAAGGCTGGTGGCTTTGGGCACGTTCTGTGGCGTTGCGGCGATGGCCAGTGCCGCCAAGGCCAGTGCAAGGAGGGGGATTTTATTCCAGCGTGAGGTCATGAACTCTGCCAAAGCCCAAAGCAAACAATAGCATCACTGCTGCCGAGAGTTGCAGCTAAAGGTAGTTCACAATATAAGATCAGTGCGGAAAAGATGAGCACGCAACAGGCGGTCCAACTCAGTCAGGAAAAGCCGGCGGCGAATGGGTTCAGGGACTCTGCCTTCGTTGGTAACCGGGAGCTACCAGTGCATCGCTGGGTGCCATGGATTGCCGGGTTTTCGGCACAATTCGTCGATGACGCGATCGGCCAATACCTCCCGGTGAAGCGCCGGGGCGTGCCGCGCATTCTGGATCCGTTTGCTGGGGTGGGCACGACCCTGGTGCAGGCGTATACCCACGGATTCGACGCGGTCGGATTCGAGATCAATCCGTATGCGGCTCTGGCGGTCAGAACGAAACTGGAAGCGGCCAGACTTAAGCCCAAAACACTTCGTCAGCAAATAGGGGGATTCGAGGAGTTCATGGCTCGCGCGTGCGCGGGGGGAAATCGCCGGCCCCGGTCGGTGGCGCCTCCCGGCTTCACGGGGCGAATGGAGCTTTTCAGCCCCGCGATTGAGCGCAAGGTCCTATTTGTGCTCGACTACATCGGCAGCATTGAAGAGCCGGCGGTGCGGGATCTGTTTCTGGTTGCGCTGGGCTCGGTGATGGTCAGCTTCTCGAATTACTCCTACGAACCCAGCCTGACGAGGCGAACAGCAGTGGGCCGGGAGCCGGTTCTGGATGCCGAGGTGGCGGCGGTGGTGGCACTGAAGTTAAGGCTCATGCAGACGGACGTGGAGTGGCTGCAGAGGGGGTTGGCGAAGTTCGAGCGCACGCCGCATGCCGAAATTTTTGACGAGACCTTTTTTTCTGCGCGCGAGCACCTGCGCAAGGGCTCGGTTGATCTGGCCATAACCTCGCCGCCATACCTGAACAACTATCACTATCCGCGCAACACACGGCCGCAACTGCATTGGCTTGGTCTTGCCACCGGGAGGGGTTACCAAGGGGCGCGTGAGGACAGTAGCTTTGGTAAGTTCTGGCAGACGGTGCGGGACAAGGAAACGATCGCGCTCGCATTCAGCCTGCGCTCGCTTGAGGAAAACATTGGTGAGATCCGGCGCCGCAACCCTGAGAAGGGCGTTTACGGCGGCCACGGCTGGGCGAATTACGCGGCAACGTATTTCAACGATACGCACCGCTTCTGCACGGTGCTCGCCGAGGTGTTAAAATCCGGCGCGGCAGCGGTGGTTGTGCTGGGCAACAGCATCATCCAGGGCGTCGAAATCCGGACCGACGAAATTTTCGGGACCGTGGCTGAGCTTTGCGGCCTGGTCTTTGAGAACAGAATCATGCTGCGCGAGAAGCGAACCGGAACCAGCATTATTCAATCGGCCGTGCGCACTGATAAAGCGGCGCGAAAGACGGTCTTGTATGAGTCGGCAATCGTGCTGAGGAAGAAGGAAGAAGGGAGAAGGAAGATGGGAGTCAAGGGGTGAAACTGTCATTTGCACCCGGAAAACTCTATCTGAGCACCGGCGAAGATGGTGCGCTGCATCTGTCGCTCGACGGTGAGGAAATATTCTGCACGCGCTCACAGAAGGCGGGGATTTCGAAATTCAACGCCATGCGCAAGGAGATGGAGAGCCGCTTTCCGCCCAGCGAGTCAACGCCGGAGCAGAAGGCCGCAGCCTTTCGCGCGATGATTGGCGACGCGCTGGTCGGACGTAATAGCCTCGGCGGCAGGAAGAAGAAAACCAGCGCAGGCGGGACCAGGACGTTTGGCGGCTGAGAGTGATTGCCCGGTCAGGACGTGGCCCGCATGAGTTGAAGGAAGGTGCGCACGATCTTGTCGAGCGGCTGGAATGGGGGATGATCGGCAAGATGCTGGTCAATTTCCTGGCCGATTTGCTCGATGGAGCGCGCGTTGCGCATTCTCGAATCCCGGTACGCCCACTCGCGGCCGGGGTGCAGCGTATCCCACGGAGAGCGCTGATTGGCGCGCGTTCCGGGGTCGTCGCCGTGTTTGCCGAAACCATAGCAGATATCCACTTCGTTGTTCCAGATTGGCCTAAAAAGCTCGATGAGGTAGTCTTCGGCTGAGGTCTGATATCCGGTTTGCACAACGAGTGCCCTGTAGTCGAAATCTTCGACTCTCAGCGTGGAAGATGCTTTCGTGATGCTTCGCTTGTGGTCGCGTAAACGGCGGGAAAGGCGGTCTTCCTGTTCGACCGAAGTCCTGCTGGCCGGGTCGGCGGGGTCCGCCTTGCCGACGTAAATCGGAGATTCCGTTTTGGCGATGTGACGGTAGGCGCCAAAGCTGCCGCGGTAATAAAGAGCGTAGACGCCCGAACCGTAAAAACGATCGTCATCGGCACCCGCCAGCGAATGCCGGGGCTGTGCAATCAGCGCTACGGCGGCGATGCGTCCGGCGGTTGCGGGATTGGCCGGTTCGAAGATGAAACTGGGCATCCGGACGGGGTCCAGGCCCTCGGCACACTTGCGCAGGCGTTCGCTCGTTTCAGCAACCATGGCGCGCACCCGCTTCAGGTTGGCCGAGGACAGGAGGGCTGAATCCTCCCCCTCGAGGCGAGCGGAGAGATCCTGGATTTGCCGCGCGATTATTTCCAGTTTTCGGTGACCTTTTGCCATGGCGACGGTTCCGAGGATAGCAGATCACACGCCCCGGAAGGCGAACTGGAGGAGGGCGACAACGGCCACGCCGATGAACACACAAAATGCCATGCTGATGCCGCTCTCGCGGTTGACCTCGGGGATGAGGTCGGTGGCGGCCACGTAGAGCGTAACGCCGGCGGCAAACGGCAGGGCCTGGGAAAGGCTCATGGGGAAGACCAGCATCACGGCTACGCCCAGCACCGAAGCGCCGCCGATGGCTGCTGCCGAAAGCACGGCGGCGCGATTGCCGCGTCCGGCGGCGAGCATGACCGAGGCGATGGTAAAGCCCTCGGGGATTTTGTGCATGAAGATGGCGATGAAAATCACCCAGCCCAGCCAGCTCGAAACCAAAAAGCCGCTTCCGATCGCTACGCCGTCAAAGAAGGTGTGAATGCAAAGTCCGATGAGCACCGACCAGGGCAGTTGGCCGTGCATGAATTCGCCGGCGTGAGTCTCTTCACCAAAGTGGAAATGGGCGACGAAGGAGTGCTCGACAAGATGCACGAGCAGGTAGCCGCCCAGCAGCAGGAATGGGGCTGTGGTGGGGTTCAGCTTCCAGCTCTGCGGCAGCATCTCGAGCAGCGCGGTGCCGAGCATGAAGCCAGCACCGATGGCGACAAAGTAGCGCAGGTAGTGGCGCTCCCAGTCGCGTCCGGTGAGCACCAGACCACCGAAGATGTTGGCAAGCGCAGCCAGGACCCCAAGTGCCAACGCCCAGATGTACGCCGCGGGCATAGAGAACTCAGGTTAGCATTTCGGGCAACTGACGACCGTCTGCGAGGCAACTAACGGCACATGGAACGGACAACCGAGCGATTACTTACGTGGGGGTCCTTGGGCATTGGCATGGCTCTCATGCTGAGCGGACACAAGCGAACCGGACTGGCTGTGGCTGCAGTATCGCCGATCACCGTCGTCACGCAGCATCCTCGGGGCACGCGCCGCGCGCTGCGCCTGGTACCGAAAGCGATTGCCAAAGCGGGCAATCAGATTGGGCGCAAGACCGCGAGCGGGACCAAAAAGGCGGGCAAATCCATCGGCTGGCTGGCAAGCTAGAACTCACTCGATCCAGGCGGCGGAGATGGTGCGAACGTCAGTTGCAGCATCGGTGGTGATGGCGACGCGCAGGTAAGGACGCGGGAGATGGGCTTCGAGGCGCTCGCCCCACTCGATGGCCACCAGTTTTTCCTGGCCCGCGGGCGGCGGCAGCAAGACATCCTCGAGGCCGAGCGTGTCGAGCTGCGCACCGGTTTCGACGCGATATAAATCCAGGTGCAGCAGCCAGCGGCGGCCGCGCCTGTATTCGTGGATCAGGGTGTAGGTGGGGCTGGCGATTTCATCCTCGCGCGCAACCTGCCAACCATCGCCGAGGCCCTGCATGAGCGTGGTTTTTCCGGCGCCAAGCTCGCCGACGAGCACCAGGATCGTAAAGGGCGGCAGCCGGGCGGCAAGCTGGCGGCCCCAGGCGCGAAGATCGTCAGCGGTAGCAGCCGTGAAGACTTTCATCGCGTTCGCGTTTCCATGATCGCGGCGGGCAAGGCGGCGGTGATATCGCCGGCGATCAAGCTCATTTCGCCGGTGCGTGCCGCGGCGGTATCGCCAGCGCGACCGTGCAGGTAGACGGCGGCGGCGACCAGGTCGAGCCGCGGAGCTTGCGGAAATTGAGCCAAAAGGCCAGCGACGATGCCGGTGAGGACATCGCCGGAACCAGCCGTGGCCATGCCAGGATTGCCGGTGGGATTGATGCAGCAGTTGCCGCTGGGATCGGCGATGAGGCTGAATTGGCCTTTAAGAACAACAACGGCGCCGGATTCCGCAGCCAGGCGCAGAGCATAGTAGAGGCGGCGTGACTGCACCGCAGTGGTATCGATGGCAAAAAGCCGGGCCATTTCGCCGGGATGGGGCGTGAGCACGCCGTGTTCGAGCTGCAGGAGCTTGCGGCAGCCGGCAAAAGCGTTCAGTCCGTCGGCATCGAGGACCATCGGCAGGCGCGCGTGCGCGACGAGATGACGGGCCCAGGCGGCAGCCTGGGGCGCGCGCGACAATCCGGGTCCGACGGCGAGCACCGTCGCCGTCTGCAGCAGGCGCGCCAGGTCGCCACTTTCGAGGGGCGCTTGCGGCAGCGGTTCGGTCATCAATTCCGGAAGCGCGGAGGCCACCAGCGGCAAAATCGATTCCGGAACGGCGGCGGTGACCAGGCCGGCACCGGAGCGCAGCGCCGCCGTCGAGGCGAGCGCCACGGCGCCGGATTTTCCCAGCGAGCCGCCGATAACCAGCACGTGGCCGAAGCGGCCTTTGTGGCTATCGCGGGGCCGGGGCGCCAGGAAGGGATGGCAGGTTTCGGGTGTGGTCAGGCACAGATGCGGACCGCAGGCGGCAATTACGGCCGCGGGCGAGCCGACGGGGGCAATCGTCAGGCTGCCCACGGCGGAGGCATGGCGCGACAAATACAGGCCGCGCTTGGGCGCGGTGAAGGTCACGGTGGCGGTGGCGCGCATGACCATACTATCGGCGGCTTCCACCGGACCCTCGCCGTCGGCGCCCAGTCCGGAGGGAACGTCGACCGCCAGCACCGGACCGCGATAATCGCGATTGACGTCTGCGACCAACTGGCGCAGCCAACCGGCCAGCGGGCGCAACAGACCAGTGCCCAGGAGTGCATCCACAATAAGGTCGCAGGCCAGCAGCTGCTGGCGCCGCGAGGCCCAGGCCTCGGCGCTGGTTGCCTCGATGGGCGCATCGGCAAGCGCCGCTAGAGCCGCGGCCGCATCACCACGCAGCTTCGCCGCCGGGGCGCATAGCAGACACAACACGGGCACGTGGCGGGCCCGCAACAGGCGCGCAAGAACGAGGCCATCGCCGCCATTGTTGCCGCTGCCGCAAACGACACCAATGCGACCCGCCAGTGCGCGCGGGAAATCGCGCTCGAGGCGCTGCTCGACCGCGGCAGCGGCGTGCAGCATGAGCTCCGGGCCGGCAATGCCGTGCCCGGTTATGGTGAGGTGGTCGACCTCGCGCATTTGCGCCGCGGAAAGAATGCGCATAAGAAGGCTACAGGTTACAGGTTACAGGTTACAGCTTGCGGCCGCGGGCGATCGGCGCGCTTCCGGGCAGGCGTTACTTGGTGAGGTTTTTCAGCAGGAACAGGAGATTGGCGGGGCGCTCGGCGAGGCGGCGCATGAAGTAGGGGTACCATTCCGGGCCGAAGGGGATATAGACGCGCACGCGCCAGCCTTCGGCGCGCAGCCTCTGCTGCAGATCGCGGCGGATGCCGTACAGCATCTGGAACTCGAAGCTGTCGGGCGCGCGCTGGGCCGAGCGCGCGGTGGCAACGGCGGCCTCGATCATGCGCTCGTCATGGGTGGCAATGGCGTGGTAGCCGGCGTCCTGTTCCAGCAGACGGTGCATCAGGCGGATGTAGTTGGCGTCGACATCGGATTTTTCCTGCAGCGCCAGATTGGCAGGTTCCTTGTAAGCGCCTTTGACGAGGCGGATGCGAATCTTCTGGGCGAGCAGGCGTTCCATATCCTGCGTGGTGCGGTGCAGGTAGGCCTGCAGGACGGTGCCGAGGTTGAAGCCCTCGGCATGCATTTGCTCGACCATGGCCACGGTGGTATCGGTGTAGGCGCAACCCTCCATGTCGACGCGGATGAAGGTGTCCCATTGCTGGGCGGCCGTGAGCACGCGGCGCAATTGCGTGCGCGCCAGGTCGAGGCCAAGGTCGAGGCCGAACTGGGTGAGCTTGACGGACACGGTGGAATCGACGCGGCGGTTATGGACGGTTTCGAGAATGCCGCAGGCGGTGGTGGCGGCCTGCTCGGCGGCGGCTTGCGAGGTCACGTTCTCACCCAGCGGGTCGAGCGTAGCCGACATGCCGAGCCGATTGACGGCAGCGATGGCGGCGATGGCGTCCTCGAGGGTGAGGCCGGCAACAAAACGGCGGGAGATGCGCTTGCCGAGAGCACTACTCTCGGTAAAATGGCGCATGCCCGGATTGCGCGACAGCGCTAGAAGTGTAGTGCGTAGCAGAGTTTTTCTCCGAGCGACCTTCTATCGTACCTGCTTGCGAATCTGGCTGCGGGAAAAATTAATGCGCGCCTGCTGGCTGGGGTGGTTGAAGAACCACCAGATGATCCAGGCGGGCGGATCCGGATCGATCAGATCGGTGTGCTCTTCCTTCTCGAAGCTGGAAACGGCGGCGCTCGGCTTATGACTGAGCCGGATGCCAAAGGCATCGGCCTGATGCTCTTCCCAGCGTGAAAACCCGTTGGTCGCGGGCGAGGCGAGAAACAACAAGCCCAGCAAAATCAGCAAAATCAGGGGCAGGCCAGCGGGATCGGCGGGGGCATGATCGCGCGACCATCGCGGGTAAAGCCAACCCAGAACCGCAAATAACAGCAGTAGCAAGGCGATGGTGAAGGCGATGCCTTTCCACAGGTGATGCAGGACGTAATGGCCGATTTCGTGGCTGACGGTGAAGGCGATTTCGGCCGGCGTTTCTTCTTTGAGCAAGGTGTCGTAAACGACAATGCGCTGAGTGCCGAGCACGCCGACCACATAGGCGTTGGCGTGGGCGGAATCGCGGCTGGCGTTCATTTCGAGGATTTCGGCATGCGGGATGCCGGCCCGGCGAGCCAAGGACTCGATTTCGGCGCGGATTTGGGGATTCTGCACCGGCGTGAAGCGGTTGAACAGGGGCGCGATCAGGATGGGATCGATGGCCACGGCCACGATCACACCGGCGGAGACCACGATCCAGAGCTTGATCCACCAGCGTGGACCGCGGGGCCGGCGCACCCAGGCATAGCCAATGGAGGCGACGATTATCCCCACGACGGTGGTCAGCAGCAGCGAGAGCGCCCATTGCGCGAACCAGGAGGCCACGGTGAGGTGCTGGAACCCGAAGAGCTGCTCGCGGTGATAGCTGATGTAAAAATCAAACGGCAGCAGAAGGCCGAGGATCACGGCAAACAAAGCGGCGGTGACCAGCGCCGTCACCGCAAGAGGCGAGTGGAAACGGCGTTCGAGCCAGGCGCCCCAAGCCACAGTAACGCCGGAAAACCAGGCAGCGGCGAGCAGCGCCAGCATCCAGAACTCGCTGGCCACACTCCAGGCGAGGCCGCCGTAGAGGTACTGCCGGGCGCGGGCCAGCTCGGCAGCCGACAAGGGGGCAACGCCGCTAGCGGCCTGGACCATCTGCCATGCCATATGTCGTCATCGCCGGATGCGGCATCTCCTCCGAACGTGGCCGGGCCGCCGCCCGCGCCGGTGTGGGTGGCCGAGCAGCGGCAAGTGTTTCAACGCGTGCTGCGGGCGTTGCACCGCGGCGGGGTCAATTTTGCCGTCGCAGGAGCGTTTGCATTTCAACACTACACCGGCATCTGGCGCTTTACCAAGGATCTCGATATTTTTCTGCCGGCAGAGAAGATTCCGGTGGCGCTGACATTGTGCCGCACGGCGGGGCTGGTCACGGAAGTTACCGATCCGGTCTGGCTGGCCAAGGCCTCGGCCGGAGACTACTACGTGGATCTGATTTCGGGCATGTCCAATGGGGTGTATTGGGTGACACCGGAGTGGATCGAGCGCGCCCATGTGGGGCTGGTGCTGGAGCACCGGCACCGGATTCTGGCGCCGGAGGAGATCATTCTGAGCAAGATTTTTGTGACCCGGCGCGAGCGCTTCGACGGCAGCGACGTTTGCCATCTGCTGTACCGCACCGGCGCGGCCATGGAGTGGCCACGCCTGTTGCAGGCGGTGGGCGAGCACTGGGAAATGCTGCTTTGGCACCTGACGCTATTCCGTTACGTCTACCCTGCGGCCTCACGGGCGATCATTCCGCATTCGGTTTGGCATGAATTGCGGCAGCGGCAAGAGGCGGCGGAGGCGCAGCCGCCGAGCGTGGCGTTTCGCGGCAGCCTGGTGGATCCGGTGCTGTTCGCCGTGGACGTGAACGCATGGGGACTGGACAACCTGGAAGAGGAATCGCGCCGGCAACGGCTGCCGCAAGGATAAGCGATGCGCATTGCTGCGGTTGCGGATTTGCATTGCGGGGTAGCGGACCGGGAGCGCATCCGCGAGCGGCTGAATGCGCTGCCCGCGGACGCCGATGTGCTGTTGATCGGCGGCGACCTGACCAACTATGGGCGGCCGGAAGAACTGGAAGTGCTGATCAGCCAACTGCTGCGGTTGCGGATTCCGATCATTACCGTGCTGGGGAATCACGATTTTGAATCCGACGCGGCGCCGGAACTGCTGCAGCGCTTGCGCGCCGTCGGCATCAAGACCCTCGACGGCGAACCCTACGAACGCGACGGGGTCGGCTTCGCCGGCGTGAAGGGTTTTTGCGGCGGATTTGGACGGGGCGAGTTGACCGCATTTGGCGAACCGGAAATCAAACGATTTGTGCATGCCGCCATGGAAGAGAGTTTGGCGCTGGAGCGGGCGCTGGCGCGGCTGCGCAACGAGCGGCGGGTGGTGCTGCTGCACTACGCACCGATTCCGGAGACTTCGGTGGGCGAGGCACGGGAGATTTTCCCCTTCCTCGGCAGCTCGCGCCTGGCGGACGTGTGCGACCGCTTTGGGGCTACGGTGATCTTTCACGGCCACGCCCACCATGGGGCGCTGGAAGGGCGGACGCGGGGTGGCATTCCGGTTTACAACGTGGCGCAGCCGTTGCTCATGGAACAAAAACCACCGCAGGCCTTCCGCATGGTTGCGGTGTAAGGGCGATTGAGCACGGTTATACTAAGAGAATTGAGCACTCCCTCATGTCGCGCAAAACTAGCCTGATCATTCTTGCCTGCTCGCTGGTCATCATCGCCGCGCTGGTTTCCGGCGCCGTGCTGCGCGCCCAGCATCCGGCAGGCAACACCGGTCCCGCCGAGCAACTGGGCGTTATGGCTGAGGTCTATCAGCACATCAACGACGATTACGTCGTCACGCCCAACTTGCCCAAGGTCGCCGATGGTGCCCTGCATGGTCTGGTGGATTCGCTGGACGCCGACTCCAGCTACATGAACGCAAGCGAGTACAAGCTGTTTCAGCAGGACGAGGAACATCCGCCGGCCGGGCACGTGGCGGCGGTGGTTTCCAAACGCGTGGGCTACGCCGATGTGGTGGATGTGCAGCCGGGCGGCAATGCCGCTAACGCCGGGCTGGTACGCGGCGATTTTGTCGAGGCCATCGACAACGTCGGGACGCGCGACATGTCGCTCGAGGAGATCCGGCGCCGCATGGA
Source organism: Terriglobales bacterium (assembly GCA_050745425.1). GTDB lineage: Bacteria > Acidobacteriota > Terriglobia > Terriglobales > SCQP01 > SCQP01. Next base: position 10,379 of record JBOGKK010000043.1, on the reverse strand, counting down.
GGGCGCCATCGGGCAAAGCGTGACGCTGAGCGTGGTGCACCTGCACCACTCCGACCCGGTGCAGGTCAGAATTCCCTTTGCCATTACCGCGCCGGTTCCGTTGCAGACCTCGCTCCAGAAGGGCGTGGGCGTGATCGCGGTTCCCAACCTGTATCGAGGGCGCACCGCCCAGATTGCGAAAGCGATTGCGAATCTGAAGGCACAGGGCGCACGCAAGTTCGTGCTGGACCTGCGCAACTGCGGCGCGGGGAGCTACGCCGAAGCGGAACACACCGCGAACCTGTTTCTGAGGCAAGGAACCATCACCTACGTGCAAGGCCCGAAGTACCCCCGCCTTACCACGGCCGCGGTGGCCAGCGATGCGGTGCTGGCAACGGCGCCGCTCGACGTGCTGATCAACGCCGGAACGTACGGGCCGGCTGAAGTTGCCGCCGCGGCGCTGCAGCAGAGCGGGCGCGCCAAGCTCATCGGCGATGAGAGTTTTGGCGAAGGCTCGGTGCAGAAGCTGATTCCGGTGGGCGACGGCAGCGCGCTGTGGCTGACGGTGGCCCGCTATTACACACCCAAGGGCAAGCTGGTGCAGGATGGGTTGACGCCCAACATTCAGCAGGTACAGTACGCGGGCGCACTGCCGCAACTGGATTTTCCGCCCGAAGGCGTCACCGGGCCGCAAACCGATCTGCAGATGCAGAAAGCGATCGCGCTGTTGAGCGCGGCTCCCCTAACGGCGGCGGCCGCTGCCGGCGCCACCCACTGAAGCGATGCGTCTGGCACTCATTCAGTTCGATCCCAAGCTGTTGCAAGTGGAAGCGAATGTCAGCACCGCGCTGGCAAAGATGCGCGACCTGCAGGCTGATGTTTATTTGCTGCCGGAGCTGGCGACCAGCGGCTACACGTTCGCCATCAAGGATGAAATCGAGCAGTGCGCCGAGCCTGCCAGCTACGGCGCCAGCCTGCATGCCTTTGCCGGATTCGCCCGCGCTCACGAGGCCTTCGTCTGCTATGGCTTTCCAGAGCGCTCGCAAGGCAAGTTTTACAATTCCGCCAATCTGGTGGGGCCGGCGGGGCTGGTTACGACTTACCGCAAGCTGCACGTGTTCGGGCGGGAGAAATTGTTTTTTGCGGCCGGGGACGCACCTGCGCCCGTAGTCGATCTGGGTGAGGGCAAAGCCGGGCTCATGATTTGCTTCGACTGGACTTTTCCCGAGGTGGCGCGCTCACTGGCGCTGCGAGGAGCAGAGCTGCTGCTGCACCCCTCCAATCTCGTCCTGCCGCACTGCCCGCAGGCAATGATTACGCGCGCGCTGGAAAACCGGGTTTTCGCTGCGACGTGTGACCGCGTCGGGTCGGAAAGCAACGGCAGCGCGCACCACGACTTCATTGGCTCCAGCCAGGTGGTGAGCCCTGGAGGCGAGCTGCTGGTGCGGCTTTCGCGCGAGCAGGAAGAGACGGCCGTGGTGAACATCGATTTGGCGCAGGCACGCTCGAAGGCGGTGGGCGAGCACAATGATCTGTTCGCCGATCGTCAAACCGCATACTACGCGTAACGCATCCCAACCCGCATGGCGGGAAAACTGAAGCGCAATCTGGCTATTGGTTTACTGGGTGGACTGGCGGGCACCGCGGCCATGGATGTCTATTGGCGTGGCTTGGCCAAGGCGAAGCCAGAACTGATGAAAAGTGATGAAGAGCCGACCACGCAAAAAGCCGTGCGCAAAGTGCTCAAGCAAGCGGGTGTGCGCTCACCCTCGAGACAGGTACGCAAGCGCGGCGGTCAGGCTGTGCATTGGGGCACCGGCCTTACCTGGGGCCTGATAGCTGGCGCAGGGCGCGCAGCGGGCGTACCGGCGACGTGGGGCATGGGGCTGCCATTTGGCGCGGCGGTATGGGCGGCTACGGACGAGTGGGGGCGCTACATGGTTGATCTCGGAAAGCATCCGAAAGATCGCCCGATGCGCGATCACGCGACCTCGCTGGGCGCGCATCTTGCCTACGGCTTGGGCGTGTGGGCGGTGGTCAAGGTGCTGGGCGGCAGCGCGAGGCGTAAGCGGGGGTTTCTGAGCCGCGCGGCGTAGTTTTTGTGAAGGGCGCTATTGCGTCAGCAGGCCGAAGGAGCGCAGCGAGCGTAGCAGGTCGATATCCAGCGCATTGTTCACAACGAAAATCTGGTTGGCCAAGTTGCTGAGATCGAGGTGCAGCAGTTCGCGCAGCACCGCATCGAAGATGGCGCGACGGAGAAAACTGATTTCTTTGGCAACCCATTCGGCGCGGTAGTTCTGCATTTGGCGCTCGTGCCCATGCTCGTGAGCAGCGTGCTCAGCCGAGGCCAGTCCGCCGGCATGGGCGAGGTCAGTGACAATGGCCTCCATATGGTCGAGGCGATCGACGGATGAGAGCGAAACTTGCGCGAGATCGATATCGTGCTCGACCATGTGGAGCCACGCGCTGAGGATTTCGGTCTTTTTACTCTCCAACATGGAGAAAATCGAGGTGTGGCCGACTTCATGGCGGCGATGTCCGGCACGCGATCCGACCTCGCCAGGCAGCTTGCGGAGCTCGTCGATCCCGACCGGCTTGAGCAAGACCAGGTCGAGAGAGGTCTGCATGGCCAACACGGCACGAGTGAAGTCAGGAAAGCCGGTAATCATCACGGTCTGCGCCTGCGGCTGCAAATAACGCATGGCTCCGGCCAGTAACAGGCCATCACCGGCGCTTTCAATGCTCAAGTCGGTGATGAGCAGATCAATGGGCTCGGCGGCGATGCGGCGGAGTCCGGGAGCGGTTTCGCTTTCACAGATGATGTGGTGCTCCTGTCCCAGGATCGCGCTGGTGAGCTCCAGAAGATCGCGATCATCTTCGACTACCAGAATGCGCCGCCGGACATCGCACATGGTACGTGCTGAGAAGTCAACGCGGAACGGAAAGGATGCATCGCAGGCATGGGTAACCGCCAGGCTCGCAGCTACAAACTGACTTATGAGTCGTGTCGTGCCGGTGGGATTTCTGGGGCTCGTTTCCTATCCCTGGGTGCGGGCGTTGTGGGCGGCGATGAGGAGGGCTTCGTAGAGGGGAGCGAGGGCAGGCTGGTAGGCGAGATCGAGGTGCTCGATTTGCTCGAGCGTCATGCGGGCAGTGAGGGCGGCGGCGGCGGTGTCGAGGCGTCCGGCGACGGTTCCGGGAGCGCCGCGGAAATGCGCGCCGAGGAGGCGTCCAGTCGAAGGCTGGTAGACGAGGCGGACGGTGAGCGGCTGGGCATCGAGATAAGCGGCTTGCGAGTGCGCCTCGACCTGGGCGACGGCGGCATCGAAGCCGGCGGCGCGAGCCTGGTCAGGGCTGAGGCCGGTGCGGCCGTATTCCAGGCCGGCGAGCGGGACGACGAGAGAGGCGAGCACGCCGGGAAAGTGGGCGGCGGGAGCATTCACCGCGTTGGCGCCGGCAATACGGCCCTGCTTGTTCGCCGGTGCGCCGAGCGGCACCCAGGTGGCGGCGCCGGTGACGCGATGGCGGGTTTCGGCGCAATCGCCGGCGGCAAAAATGCCGGGGACACTGGTCTGCTGGCGTTCATCGACGGCGATGGCGCCGGTAGGGCCAAGCGCAATGCCAGCCGCAACTGCCAGCGAAACTTCCGGACGTAAACCGGCACAGTTCACCACGGCATCACAGGCAATGGCGCCGGAGGCGGTGGCAACGCCAAGGACGCGGCCGCCGCTGGCGCCGGCGAGAGCCTCGACGCGCGCACCCAGGTGCAGCTCGATGCCGAGCGCAGCGAGGCGATCGGGCAGATCGGCAGTCAATTCGGGATCGAAGCCGCGCAGCAGTTGGGCATGGGCGTGAACCAACGTCACTTGCAAGCCGCGGTGAGCGAGGGCAGCGGCAGTTTCCAGGCCGATATAGCCGCCACCGACCACGGCAATCCGCCGCAGGGCGCCCGTCTGCAGCGCGGCTTCGAGTGCGGCAGCCTGATCCCAGGTGTTGGCGGAAAAGACGTTGCGCAACTCGGGCTGCGGCTGCCAGCGCGAGCGCGCACCGGTGGCAATCACCAGCCGGTCATAAGCCAGCCAACCCTCGCCTGCGGCGCTGCGGAGGCGAACGCGGCGCCGTGCCGGTTCGATGGCGAGGGCTTCATGGCCAAGCAGGAGGTTGAGTTGACGGCGCTCGCGGAACCAATCGGGAGGGTGAAGGCGCAGAGCCTCTAGCGAAGGCAGCCGATGAGAGAGGAAATAGGGCAGGCCGCAGGCGCTGTAGGCTGCCTGCGAGCCGCGCTCCAGCACCGTAATTTGGGCGCGTGGCGACAACTTGCGGGCGCGGCTGGCAGCGCTGAGTCCTGCGGCCACGCCGCCGATCACCAGAATGTTTTCCACTCGGGGCGATTGTACACTGACACTGATGAGAGGAATGCGCAGACCCACAGCAAAACTCGATACGGAAGGGCTGTACCAGAAGGCGGTCAGCCTTTTGGCGGTGCGCGGGCGCAGCGAAGTGGAATTGCGGCGCACGCTGGGACGGAGGGCAGTCGCGCCTGAGGCCCTGGAAGACGCACTGGCTCGGCTGCGCGAGCATGGCTACCTCGACGATGCACGACTGGCGGCCAGCTTTTCGGTGTATCAAAAAGACATAGCACGGCATGGGCGCATGCGGACCATGCGTGAGCTGAGACTGCGGGGCGTGGGCGCCGAAGTGGCTGAAAAGGCGGTCAAACAAGCCTACTCAGGCAGCAGCGAAGATGGCCTGCTGCGGGCGCACCTGCGCGCCAAGCGGATACGGCCACCCGAGGATGTCCGCCAGGCAGCCGGCTTGTGCCGCAAACTGCTGCGGGCGGGCTTCAGCGCAGCGGCGTGCCAGCGCGCGCTGAAGGCGTGGAAGCTCGACCCGGAATGGATCGAAGAGTTGGGGAATATGGAGGAAAGCGAATGAGCGAGGATTCTCCTGAAGAGCTGGAGCTGACGTTTGTACCGCCGCAGAAACGTGAAGCCGTACGCAACTTCGACGAGGAAGCCGAAGCCGAGCTGGCGGCAGGTTTTTTGCGCGCGCAAGGCATCGCCGCCGAGGTGGGCAAGATGATGATTCCTGGCCTGCAAACCGGCATGACGCTATGGGTGTATAAGGATAATGCCGGCGAAGCGCGGCGTCTGCTGGACGAAGCGGACGCGCGCGCGCGCCTGCGCAGGGTGAACTGAGCTATCGCCGCAAAGACTTCAGGATGTCGTTCTCCCAGACCAGCTGCAGTGGCGGACGGTTGGCGGCGAGGTTTTTCTGGAAGGCATAGCCGGCCAGCAACGGCAGCGAGACCGAAGGCTCAACAAAGCACATGGCCGTGGTCGCTTTGGGCTGAATCTTTCCCCAGCTCATGGCTTCGTGCAGCGTACTGCCTGACAATCCGCCCCAATGGGGCACATCGGTGGTGAGCTGAAGGGCGTAGCTGTGGCCTTTTTCTTCTCCGAAGATGTAGGCCATGACCACGGAATCGTTGATGTAATTTTTGGGGACGCCGCCGGCAATGTAGAGGGCCGCGGATTTTTTAGACTGCACGACGATCTGCGTGAGCTCATAGTTGTCGCGGATGGAGTCGATCGACAGGTGCGGGCGCCCGGCCAGGGTTGCGCGGTGGTAATGATGGGTGAGCCCAATGCCAATGGAGCTGTCGTTGATGGCGGGAGCGAACATGGGCACGCCGCGCTGGAAGGCGGTGCGGACGAGGGAGTTGTCGTCATCGAGCTTGCTGGCCACGTAGTCGAGATAGGCGCGGGTGGAATAATTGCCGGGGGGCAGCTCATCGGCGAGCTGGCCGAGCCAGGCGTCGGTTTCGAGGAACTTTTCCTCATCCACGTAGGTGTCGTAGATGCGGTCGATCATGAGATCGTGGAGCTCGGGATCGTTGGCGTTGGGATCGCCGATGTAGTGGCCGAAGCCGCGGGCCTGGTAAATGTCCTGATAGAGGATGGCACCGGTTGAGACGATGACGTCGATAAACCCCTTGGCCACGAGATCGCGCAGCACTTTGCGCAGACCGGCGGCAATGAGCGGTCCGGCCAAGCCGAGCATTACGGTAGGGCGGTCAGGGTCGGCATAAAGATTATCGAGCACCTCGCCGCAGCGGCCGAGATTGCGCGCCTGAATGGAAGCGCCACGCATGGCGCCGACCAGATCCGCCACGCTGGAGATGTGATCGTAGTCGACCGGACGGATGCGGGTGCGCAGGTACTCGGCCTTGGCGCGGGCATCAATGGGGCCGGCGCCGGGAACATGCAGGGAGGGTTGATCAGGCACAGGGATCTCCGGAGAAACAGTCAGCGGTTAGCAGCGGGACGGCGGCGGCGCGGGCGTTGGCGGACAATCTGCAGGCTGTAGCCGCGGTTGGCCGGATACAGATGCTCGACGGAGCGCACGCGCTCATGCACGAGGGCAGACTCGAGCGGAGGGAAATCGGCTTCGGGCTCGAACAAGTCTTCGTAGAAGATGTCGGTAAACATCGATGCCATGTAGAGCCCCAGTGCGTCGGCCTCAGCCGAGCGGCAGTAGTTGCGCCAGGCTTCGTTTCCCTGATCGCGGTCACCCTGGGCGGCTTTCGGCTCCGGCTTCACGAGCTTGGCGTAGGCGGAGCGCCATTCCCAGGCTTCGGGCGTCAGCTCACCGGCTTTGCCGGAATCGAACTGACGGCGCAGGAGAGATTCGAAGTCGCTGGAGCCGGGGGCTTCCAGGGCGGCAAGATAGGCAACTTTGTCGAAAAACTCCATAGCCAAGCCATAGGAGTCGTGCTCGTAGAACTTGAGGCTGATGAGCAAGAGGCTGCCGCTGGGCTTGACGTCAAGATGATGGCACATCTCCTTGCGGTTCTCCCCTGCGGCAGCGGGCGCCAACCCGATCAGGATGCTGCGGCGCTGCTTGTAAAGCCAGGGGACGAAGTAACAGACGGCGCGGCCCAACGGCGGAATCAGGGAGCGGGGAACGGCTTCCACCATATGTTCGAGGCCGCGCGGCTCGGGACCATCCTCTTCGGCGACAATCGCGTACATCAGGCCATTTTCGGCGGTACGGACCTGGCCACCGCGCAACATTTCTTCAATGGTCATTGCTTCCATATTAGCGTCTTATTGCGCGTGGTTGCGCTCGCGGTTGAGGCGGGGATGCGGCGGGCGTGCTACACTCGCGGGCATGAAATGCATGAGGTGGGTGGTCGTGGCTGCGGTTTGCGGCCTATTTGCGGCCGGGCAAAGCCCGAAAAAGGCGGCAGCGGCGTGCTGCACGCTGCCGCCAGCGTTGCAGGGCGAGATGACGCAGCCGGCACTGTCGCCCGACGGCGGGCAGATTGCGTTTTCCTCCGGTGGCGCCATCTGGACGGTCGCGGCCAAGGGCGGCGACGCGCGCCTGCTCATCAGCAGCGGAGCCAACGAGTCGCGGCCGCTGTACTCGCCCGACGGGCGCTGGATCGCGTTCGAGTCGACGCGCACCGGCAACGGCGATATCTATCTGTTTAACCGGGCGACGAACGGACTGCGGCGGCTGACCTGGGATGACGGGCTCGACCGGCTCGATGGCTGGTCGCATGACAGCCAGTGGATATACTTCAGCTCAGCCAGCCACAACATCAGCGGCATGAATGACATCTACCGCGTACGCATCAGCGGGGGTACGCCGTTGCCGGTCAGCATGGAACGATATGTGAGCGAATACGACGCTGCGGTGGCGCCCGACGGTTCGCTGGCAGTGGTCACGCGCGGTGAAATGGGGCTGTCGCAGTGGTGGCGCGACGGGCACGCGCATATCGACGACACACAACTCTGGCGGGCCACGCCCGCCACCAGCGAAGGCGGCAAGACCGGCTATCAATTGCTGTTGCGCACCGGCGGAGCCAAAAACATCTGGCCGATGTGGAGCGCGCGCGGACGGACGTTGTATTTCATGTCCGACCGGAGCGGGGCGGAAAATCTGTGGGAGCTGCGCGACGTGCCGGCAACGGGCACACCGGCGGCAATGCCGCGCGCGCTGACGCACTTCAAGGACGGGCGGTTATTTTGGCCCTCGATCGATGCCCTTGGGCGGGCGATTGTGTTCGAGCGCGGCTTTCAGATCTGGAAGCTGGACCTGCGCCACGACCGCGCCAGCGCGGTGGACATCAAGCTGGTGGGCATGCCGCAGCTGCCCGCAATCCAGCCCAAGACCATCTCGAAGGTCAGCGACCTGGCGGTGTCGCCGGACGGGGAAAAAGTCGCGTTTACGGCGCACGGGGAAGTCTTCGTGGATATGGCACAGGACGGCGGTCCAGCCTTGCAGATTACCCGCAACGGGCGTTTGCAGTTCGGTCTGGAATGGTCGCCCGACAGCCAGCACCTGGCCTATGTTTCGGATCGCAGCGGACACGACGAAATTTATCAGTACAACTTCCTCACCCAGCAGGAAGAGGCACTCACCAGCGGGACCGGTGAGGACGATCACATCTCCTATTCGCCCGACGGCAAGCTGATGGCGTTCGAGCACGGCGTTGCGCAGATCGTCGAGCTGAACCTGGCCACCCACAGCCAAAAGGTGCTGGCCACGGGCTACTTCGACCGTATGCCCCCGTCGCTGACCCCTGGCATTATGGCGTGGTCGCACGACAGCGAATATCTCGCGTTTCTGGATCACTCGCACGGGTTCCCGGAGGCGTTTGTGGTGGCGGCTGATGGCGGCACGCCGCGGCAGGTGAGTTTCGTAGCCAATAGCGAAGGCAATTCGCTGCAGTGGAGTCCGGATGGGCGTTACCTGCTGTACCAGACCGGACAGCGAACGCAGCCGAGCCGCATTGCACGTGTGGATTTGACGCCGGAGCTGCCGCTGTTCCGCGAAAACCTGTTTCAGGACCTGTTTCACAAGCAGCCGGTGGGGCACGCGGCGGCAAAAACGCCGGCCATTGACTACAAAGACATTGACGAGCGAGTGCAGTTGCTGCCCATGACCAACGCACGATCGCCGCGCATTTCGCCCAATGGGAAATGGCTGGCGTACATCGGTTCGGAGGGCGGGACCAGGAATGTTTACGTGGTTCCGCTGGACCGGAAAACGCTGCTGCTGAAAAAGCCCAAGGCGCCGAAGCAGTTGACCTCGACCAGCGGCGGCAAGGCAGATCTGCAGTTCACGGCCGATTCCAAAACGCTGTATTACCTCGACGGGGGGCACATCCACCGGGTTGCGGTCACCGGCGGCAGCGGACACACGGTGAACGTAACTGCAGAGGTCGACATCCGATTCAACCGCGAAAAGGAAGAGATGTTTGCGCAAGTGTGGCGCTATCTGCGCGACGACTACCAGAACCCGGACATGAACGGTGTGGACTGGAAGGCGGTGCGGGCCGAGTTCGCGCCCGAAGTGGCAGCGGCAGCGACACCGGATGCGCTGCGCTGGCTGCTGTCGGAGATGATCGGGCGGCTGAACTCATCACATTCCGGCATCTATCCGCCGCACGGCGGGCAGCAGCCCGGGACGGGGCACATCGGGCTGTTCTTCGACCGGGTGCGCTACGAAAGCCAGGGGCAGTTGTGCGTGACCGCCGTGGTGCCGCGCAGCCCGGCGGCGCTGGCGGGCGTTCAGGTGGGGGATTGCGTAGCCAAGGTGGACGGCACCGCGATCACGGGTTCGGTCAATCTGAACGAGCTGCTCTACAACACCGTGGGCAAGAAACTCACGCTGGCGCTCAGCAGCGCGGGAGGAAGCACGCGCACGGCAGCCATGAAGCCGGTCAGCGCGCGCGCCGGCGGGCAGTTGCTGTATCGCGCCTGGGTAGCCCACAACCGCTCGCTGGTGACCAATCTCAGCGGCGGACGGCTGGGCTACGTACACATGGCGGCGATGGAGGCCGACTCGCTCGATCAGCTCTACATGGACCTGAACGCAACCGAGTTTGGCAAAGATGGCGTGGTCGTCGACGTGCGCAACAACAACGGCGGATTTGTCAATGCCTATGCGCTCGACATGCTCACGCGCCAGCACTATCTGACCATGGTGCCGCGCGGCTTTCCGCAGGAGGCGGCGCGGGTGGCGCTGGGACAGCGGGCGCTGGAAAAACCTACGGTGCTAATCGTGAACCAAAACACGCTGTCGGACGGCGAGGACTTCACCGAAGGCTACGAGGCGATGCATCTGGGCAAAGTCGTGGGACTGCCGACGGCAGGCTGGATCATCTACACCGGGGCCGCATCGTTGCTTGACGGCTCGACGCTGCGGCTGCCGATGACCAGCATTCTCGACGCGAATGGCAAGCCCATGGAACTGCATCCGCGGCCGGTGAGCGTCGAGGTACGCAATCCGCTGGGATCGTGGCAGGAGGGCAAGGATCCGCAATTGGCGGCGGCGGTGAAGGTGTTGCTGGCGCAAATCGGGGGGGCCAAAGCGGGCACAATCGCCAA
>JBOGKK010000042.1:0-24242 GCA_050745425.1 Terriglobales bacterium | reverse complement strand
CCCTCGCAGTGCACAATGCCGCCCAGGCAGCGGGCATGCCGGTGTGGTGCGGCGGCATGCTGGAGTCGGGCGTGGGCCGCGCCCACAACATCGCCCTGTCCACGCTGCCCAACTTTTCCTTGCCGGGCGACGTCAGCGCCAGCAGGCGCTATTGGGCCGAAGACATTATCGAACCCGAAGTGACCGTCACCCCCCAAGGCACGATTCTGGTGCCGCCGTCGGCCGGCTTGGGCTATACGGTGCGCACCGGCCGGGTGGATAAGCTGGCGGCCTGGAAACAAACCTTCCGTCCGTAAGCGCCAACCGGCAATTTGCGGCCTTACGCCGGCGGAAGCGTCTTCCAGCCCTGCCACGTGCGCCCCGCCGAGGGGCCGTGCTCGCTACCCTCCGGATATACCGTATCCGGACGCGGGCCGGGCTTCACTTTGGCGAGCACATCCGCCACCAACTTCTCCAGTTTGCGGTTAAATCGGAATCGCGTCTCCGCGCCAATCGTGAACGGGAGCGTGATGAGCTGATCCTGCGAATCGTAGGCGCTGAGCACCTTGTGGATGACCAGACCCTTCAGGTCCAGCCAACTGGCGGGCTGCCCGTAGGCCGCCGCAAAGCCTTCGGCGGTGAGCAACTCCTCAGGATGCTCAGAAAACCAGCGCGAAATCTTTTTGAGAGCTGGATGCGTGGTCAGGAAGTTATCCAGCGAGATCCAGTCCATGCGTTCGTATTCGCCTGCTTCGTTCATCTTTCGGGCCCTGTTTCAGTCTAGAGGAAGGTAGACTGGAACAGCAAGCATGGCCGAGTTTATTCCTCCATTTTCCCTGGCGCGCCAAGCCACCACCCTCGGCCCTGAGGTCGCCGCTGCCGTTGAGCGCGTACTCGCTTCCGGCCGCTACGTGCAAGGCCCCGAGTGCGCCGCCTTCGAATCCGAAGTGGCAGCCGCGGAACTGGGCGGCCCGCCCCTGGCGGCGGTGACATGCTCCAGCGGCACCGATGCCCTCCATCTAGCCCTGCGCGCGGCCGGTGTGCGCGCTGGCGATGTGGTGCTGACCACCGCCTTCAGCTTTTTCGCCACTGCCGGAGCCATCTTGCTCGCCGGTGCTCAACCCCAATTCGTCGACATCGATCCTGCCACCTTCAATCTCGACCCCGTCGCCCTGCGAGCGGCGCTGGCTCGCAAACCCTCTGCGCGCATCGCGGCGATTCTCCCCGTGCATCTGTACGGCCGCGTGGCCGACATGCCCACTATCCTCGCCATCGCTGAAGAGCGTGAAATTCCTGTGGTGGAAGATGCCGCGCAAGCGCTGGGCTCGACCCTCGATGCCCGCCCCGCCGGCGCCTGGGGAGCGGCTGCCAGTTTCAGCTTCTATCCCACCAAGAATCTGGGCGCCATGGGCGAAGGCGGTTTGGTCACCACCCGCGATCCTGCAATTCTCGACCGCCTCCGCCTGCTGCGCGCCCATGGCAGCCGCCAACGCTACCAACACGAAACCATGGGTTGGAACGGCCGCATGCACGAGTTGCAAGCCGCGATTCTCCGCGCCAAGCTGCCGCACCTGCGCACCTGGATCGATCAACGCCGCCATGTCGCCGCCCAATACGAGCTTGGTTTGCGCGACTTAAAAACGGTGGTTCTGCCCGAGCCTGTCCCCGGCCATGGTTTTCATCAGTACGTGATCCGGGTTCCCAACCGCGACGCCGTGCGCCAGACTCTGCTCGAACACCAGATCGGCACCGAAGTGTATTACCCCATTCCCCTCCACCAACAACCTGCGCTTCGCGCCTATGCGGCCTCCACTCCTCTGACCGAGTCCGAGCGTGCCTGCCGCGAAGTCCTTGCTCTGCCCATGTATCCGGAATTGGCACCAGCGGAAATCGAGCGTGTCGTTTCCGCACTGCACGCTTGCTGCCGCTGATCGTCGCACTGAAGAGCCATCCTTATGCCCGGCATGATCAATCGCATGATTGTCTCGAACTTGCGGCGACGGCCCTTGCGCAGCCTGGTCAGCATTGTTGCCGTCGCGATCGAGGTAATTTTGATTTTGATGGTGGTGGGCTTGGTAAACGGGATGATCCACGATCAGCGTGCCCGCGTGCGCGGCATTGGTGCCGACATCATCGTGCGCAGCAGCACCGGCTCGTTCATGACCCAGTTGACCGGCAATACCCTGCCGCTAAAAATGGGCGCCGTGTTTGCCCGTGTCCCGGGGGTCAAAGCCGTGGCGCCGATGGCTTCCATGATCGCCAAGTCAGGCACGCAAACCATCGGCGGCGTTAACATCGAGCAGTTTCATGCCGTGAGTGGCGGCTTCCGATTCCTCCAGGGGCGTGCTTTCCGGCCTGACAGCGACGAGATGATCGTCGACGACCTGGAAGCGGACGCCCAGCACTATCATGTCGGCCAGCGCATCTCCTTGCTGGGCCACACTTTCACCTTGGTCGGGATCTTCGAGCACGGCATGGGCTCGCGCGTCTTCCTGCCCCTGCAAATGCTTGATCAGTTAGCGAGCACGCCCGATCACGCCTCCGTCTTCTACATCAAGACCACACCCGGCGTCCCGATCGCCACCGTCGTCGCTCGCCTGCGCAAGCTGGCGCCGGCGGAAAAGGTGGATTCGCTCCAAAAGTATCTTTCCCTGTTCACCGCCAGCTCGATTTCCCCTGCCGTCAACGCTTTTCAGGCGACCATGATTGGCATTGCCGTTGCCATCGGCTTCCTGATGATTTTCCTCTCCCTCTACACCGCCGTGCTCGAACGAACCCGCGAAATCGGTATCTTGAAAGCTCTCGGCGCCTCCCGCAGCTACGTCGTCAAAGTGATTCTGCGTGAAAGCGAACTGCTGGCCATCCTGGGCGTGATCGCCGGAATCGCCATCGCTTTCGGGCTCTGGGGCCTGCTCGCACACACCTACCCTACTCTCTCCATCGAGATGACCTGGCAGTGGGCGCTCTACGCCGCTATCATTTCCCTGGTTTCCAGCGCCCTGGGCGCCCTCTATCCGGCGCTTAAAGCCGCTGGCCAGGACGCCATCGCCGCATTGGCCTATGAGTAAGCGCTACTTCGGCACGGACGGCATCCGCGGCATTGCCGGTGAACCTCCGCTCGACCCCGCCACCGTTCATGCCATTGGGCTCTCCCTGGCCGACGATCTGCAGGGCGGAACGGTCGTCATGGGTGAAGATACGCGCGAAAGCAGCCCCGCCATTGCTGCCCAGTTGGCGTCGGGTTTACGCGCGCGCGGCATCCAGGTCGCCCATGCCGGCGTCGTACCTACGCCCGCCGTGGCCTTCCTGGCCGCCACCGGCTCCTACCGCGCTGGCATCATGATCTCGGCCTCGCACAATCCCTACCGGGACAACGGCATCAAGATCTTTGGCGCTGGCGGCTACAAATTGCCCGACCGCGATGAGGCAGCCATCGAAGCCTCCATTGAGAACTACCGCAACCTGCCCGTGGGCGCTCCGGCATCGCTGCAAACCTCGTCAGAGTTGTGCGCTGCCTATGTGGCATCGTTGGTTGAGCAGTTTCACGGTGTCGATTTCAGCGGCCTCAACGTCGTGATCGACTGCGGCAATGGCGCGGCCAGCCGTGTGGCCGGCGAGGTATGCGCGCGCCTTGGCCTGCACGCCAGCATCATGGCCTCGACCCCTGACGGACGCAACATCAACGACGGCGTGGGCGCGCTGTACCCGCAAGCCATGGCCGAAAGCGTTCGCACCAGCGCTGCGGATGCCGGCGCCGCTCTCGACGGCGATGCCGACCGCGCCATCCTCGCCGATGCCCACGGCTCTCTGGTGAACGGCGACTCCGTGCTCTGGATGCTCGCACGTGCCCTGCATGTGCCCACCGTCGTCGGCACCGTCATGACCAACCTCGGCCTCGAACACGCCTTGCGCCGTGAAGGCATCGCGCTCGATCGCACTCAGGTCGGGGACAAGTACGTACTCGAACGCATGCAGCAGCTCGGTGCGGCACTGGGCGGCGAACCCAGCGGTCACGTCATCTTCGCTCGCGAAGCCACCACGGGTGATGGCTTGCGCACCGCCCTGCACTGCTTCGCTCTCATGGCGAGCACCCGCCAGCCGCTGCGCGATCTTTGTCAGGGCTGGCAGCCCCTGCCGCACACCATTATCAACGTGCGCGTGAGCCACAAACGGCCGCTTGAGCACCTGCCTGCGGTGCAGAGCGCCATCCGCGCCGCTGAGAAAGAGTTCCACGGCGACGGCAGAGTGCTGGTGCGCTACTCAGGCACGGAGATGCTCGCGCGAGTGATGGTGGAGGCTCTTGACGCCCTGGCCGTCGAGCGCCACGCCGCCGCCGTCGCCGCTGCGCTGCAGCACGACCTTGGCAACAGCAACGCTGCTACTGGTTGACCTGGCTCTGGCGCCCGTACTTGCGCTGGAAGCGTTCGATGCGCCCGGCGGTATCCACCAGCTTCTGCTTGCCCGTATAAAACGGGTGGCACTGCGAGCAGATTTCCACGTGGATGTCGCCGTTGTGCGTCGAGCGGGTGGCAAACGTGACGCCGCAGGCGCAAACCACGCGCACTGGGTTGTAAGCGGGATGAATCTTGTCCTTCATGGCGAGAGCTTTTAATTATAGCTGGGGCGCAGCCTCCGGCGCAAGGCGCGTAGCCCGACGTGCAAAAAACCGAACAAAATCCCAAAAGCGCAGTACAACAACCCGTTCTCCACCGTCGTCCACAGCGCCAACCGCCCCATGCTCGCCGACGAGGCGCCGCCCGCCATCATCAGGTGGATCGAGGCTGGCCACAGATGCAGCCACATCTGCTGCTCGACCCGCACGTGCGTAAACAGCGAGAGAATCAGCAAAAAGGCCACCAGAATGCCGGCAATGGCAAACCAGAACCCCCACTGCACTACCGTCACGATCGCCAGGGCGCGCGGCGACAGCTCCGCCACCTCCGTTTCCGGATGCAGAAGCTTATAACGGCGTCGGCGTTTGCGCGTCATCCCTGAAATTGTATCTAAAACAGGGCGCGCAGATCCGCCAGACGCTCGATCGTCAGACATCGGCAACCGGGGGCGCAATCTTGCACAATAGCCTCGTGTTCGAGCACCCAGGTATGCGGATGCGGAATCAAGACCGCATTCATGCCCGCCGCCAGCGCCGGGTTGATGTCGGACTTGGGACTGTTGCCGATCATCCAGCAACAAGCCGGCGCCACCGCGAGGGCCCGCAAGCGTACTTCATACGCGGTACGGTTCTTTTCCGGCAGCACGTGCACCTGTTCGAACAGCGGCGCGATCCCCGACAGCGCGACCTTGTGCGTCTGCTCGGCGTAATCGCCCTTGGTCAGCAGGATCAAGCGGTGGCGCGACGCCAGATATTGCAGCGTTTCCAGCGCCCCCGGCAAGAATTGAATCGGTTCGCCGGCAATCGCCCCGGCAAGCACCCCAATCGCCTCGGCTGTTTCCGGCGACCAGGCTTGTGGCGCGATCTGCTCACACGCCCGCTCCAGTGCCAGCCGGAAGGTCGCCAACCCATAACCAATTTCGGTGATCACCCGGCGTTCCTGGCGATTGATCTCCGCCCGCACCGCTATGCGGTCGCTGCACGCCGGAGTCAGTAGGTCGTAAAACCGCTCGATCGCCCGCTCAAAGTAGATGTTGTTTTCCCAAAGCGTATCGTCGGCGTCCAGGAACAGAATCTGGCGTTGACTCATGACGATGCCAGCAGCGCCTCGAAGCCTGCCTCGTCGAGCACCGGCACGCCCAGCGCGTGCGCCTTGTCGAGCTTCGATCCGGCTTCTTCGCCCGCCACAACATAATCCGTCTTCGCGCTCACCGAGCCTGTCACTTTGCCACCCGCGCCTTCGATCCGCGCCTTCATTTCCTCGCGCGAAAAATGCGCCAGCGTACCGGTCAAAACGAATTTCTTGCCCGCGAGCAGCTGCGGCCCGGCGCTGCGTGCTTCCTGCCGCGGATCGATACCAAGCTGCCGCAGCCGCTCGATCAGAGCCCGATTGGCCGCTTCGGCAAAGAAATCATGAATCGCCTGCGCGATGCGCGGCCCGACCTCTTCGACCTGTTCGAGCTCGGCCAGATTGCGCTCGGCCGCCTCCATCAGCCGACCCAGCGACCCAAAATGGCTGGCCAGCAGTTGCGCCGTGCGCTCGCCCACAAAGCGGATGCCTAACCCGTACAGCAGGCGCCAGAGCTCGTTCGAGCGGCTGCGTTCGATTTCCGCCAGCAGATTCCGGGCCGAGGTCTCGCCCCTGCGCTCGAGCGCAGCCAAATTGTCCTGAGTGAGATTTTCATAAAGGTCGGCCATGTTTTTGACCATCCCCGCGGCGGTCAATTGCTCAATCAGCGCTGGACCCAACCCGCCTATATTCATCACGCCCCGGTGGCCAAAATGCCGGAGCGATTCCTTGAGCTTGGCCGGACAATTCGCGTTGACGCAGCGCAGCACGACTTCGCCGGGCTCGCGATGCACTCCGCTGCCGCAGACCGGGCATTGCATTGGCGCTTCGTAGGGCGCGCGACTGAGGTGCCCGGGATCCGGAACCACGCCCAACACTTTGGGGATGACATCACCGCTGCGCTCGATGCGCACGTTGTCGCCCACCCGCACATCCAGGCGCTGAATTTCATCGAGATTGTGCAGCGTCGACCGGCTGACTGTCACCCCGCCCAAGGCCACCGGATCCAGACAGGCCGTCGGCGTGAGCGCCCCGGTGCGGCCCACGCTCATCACAATGTCGCATAACCGCGTCACCGCCTGTCGCGCCGGAAATTTGTACGCCACCGCCCAGCGCGGAAACTTGTTCGTCGCACCGAGCCGGGCGCGCAGCGCCTCGTCATCGACCTTGAACACCACGCCATCAATTTCAAACGGCAGCGAGTCGCGCTGCTCCTGCCAGCGTTGCACCGTACCTGCGATATCGGCCATCCCCTCACAGAGGACCCACGCGCCGACCTTGAACCCGAGTTTCTTAAGCGCCTCCAGCGTCGCCGCCTGCGTCCGATGCACCGAATGCCCGCCCGCCAGCAGCCCGTAGGCGTAAAAATCGAGCCGCCGTGCGGCCGTAATCCGCGGATCGAGCACGCGCACGGCGCCCGCCGCGGCATTGCGCGGATTGGCAAATCGCGCTTCGCCTTCTTCTTCGCGCCCTTGATTCAGCCGCTGAAAGGCGGCTCGAGGCATCAGCACCTCGCCCCGTACCTCGAACTCGCCCCCCTTGTCTACCGCCAGCGGAAGCGATCGAATCGTCCGCAAATTGTCGGTAACGTCTTCCCCCACCTGCCCATCTCCCCGCGTCAACCCCTGCGCCAGCCGCCTCGACTCGTAGCGGATCGCCATGCTCAACCCGTCGAACTTCAGCTCCGCCACGTACCGTACCGCATCGCCCGCTGCCGCTTCACGTACCCGCCGGTCAAAATCCGCCAATTCGCTCTCGCTATAGGCGTTGTCGAGGCTCAGCAGCGGCGCGCTGTGCCGCGCCTTGACCAGTCCGGCGCGCGGCGCCCCTCCCACCCGCTGCGTCGGCGAGTCCGGCGTCACCCATTCCGGATGCGCACGCTCGATCTCCTGCAGCCGCCGCATGAGAAGATCGAAGTCGGCATCGCTAACCTCAGGACGGTCTTCGACGTAATAAAGATGTTCGTGATGGCGAATCCGGGCGCGCAGCGATTCCAGTTCGTCATGCACCTTGGATGTCTGCCGCGTCATTTTTGAAAGATGGGACCTGGCTCCTATGGATATTGTTACCAATACACTGGTCGGCATTGCGCTTTCGCGCCTCTTTTTCAGAAAGCGAGTGCCCTACGCGACTCTGGGTCTGATTGTAGCCGTCAACCTACCCGACATCGATGTGCTCTACAGTTGGCCCGGCATCCGCTACGTCCAGTTCCATGGCGGCATTCTGCACTCCGTGTGGATGCTCCCGGTCTGGGCGCTCCTCGTGGCCTACGGCATGCGCCGGCTGGCGCAAGGGCGAAAACGCCCGGTGCCCGGCTGGGCTGCCGGGTTTGCGCTGGGCGCGATCGGCGTTGGCGCGCATTTGCTGCTGGACTGGGCCGGCACCTACGGCATCCGCTTCCTGGCGCCCTTCAGCCAGCACCGCTTCGCGCTTGACTGGCTGCCCAGCTACGATCCCTGGCTGTGGTTGATTCTGGCTGCGTTTCTCGGCTTCCCCATGCTGCTCGACCTGGTCACCGCCGAAGTCGGCGTCCATCAGCGCTCTGCGCATCGCGTCAGCGCCTTGATTGCCCTGCTGCTGTGCGTCGGCTGGATCGGCCTCCGCGCTCGCCAGCACGGGACTGCCGTGTCCATTCTCAATACCACCGACATGGCCGAGATGTACGAGAGCCAGAAACCGCTGCGCTGGGCAGCGTTTCCCATCACCAATACGCCCTTCTCGTGGAGCGGCGTGGTTGATTTACCACAGAACTACCTGATTGCCGGCGTGACCACACCGTGGGATACCAATCAAACCAGCGTTAAGCCCTTTCGCAGCTATATCAAGCCGCCGCAGGACCCTGCCATTACGCGGGCCGAGGCTTCGCATACCGGCAAAATCTTTCTTGCGTTCGCTCAATTCCCTTTCGCCAGCGACCAGCAGGAAGCCAATCTCTCGGTGATCTCCATGACCGACATGCGCTACGCGCAGGGCTATCAGCAGCCCGAGTTACATGCCGACGTCACGCTGAATCAAACCATGGCCGTGGTGCGCCAGGCCTTTCACTGGTAGCCGCGCAGGCACCCCTTACTGCTTGGCGGCTTTCGGCTCGTAACCTTCGATCAGGCCGTTCTTGAAAATCAGCAGGAAGGGATCGGCATGGAAGGATTCGACTACACCCTTGACCGTGACCTTCTGGCCGACTCTCGGGCGCTTCGCTTTCAGGGGCGTGAACAGGTTCACGCGCAAATTCGGCTGCGCGCTGGCCGCGTCCGTGGCGCCGACATCGATCTCCACCATTTTCGAGTTGATACTGGTGACAATGCCCGTCAACTCATACCCATTGCCCTTGATCGACTTCAACTCGCCGGCTGCCATCTCGGGCTTTTTGAGGCGCGCCACGATCCCCTTGAAACTGTCAGCCGGTGGCAGCTCGTTGGCCAGCTCAGCCTTCTTTTTCTCATAGGTGGCCATTGCCTGGTTGTACTGCACGTCAGACTTGCTCAGCACCTTGAATCCGGCTGGAGGCGCGGCATTGTTCTTTGCCGCCGTGATCACATCCTGCAGCCCATCGGCAGAGCCATGAAAGCTGGTATAGACGGTATTCAGGTAATTGGCAATGCCGGACGTGCTCGGCGCCAGCACCGAGGCCTTGGCGAGATCGAAAATCCCGGCGTTGAAATCCGGTGTCGGCTTCGTGACCTGCGCAATGCCCATCCAGTAATAGGGCAGCGGATCTTTCGGATCGTTCTGGGCCACTTGCGACAGGGTTGAGACCGCATCGCTGTACTGCTTCAGATTCAGTTGCGCAAATCCTTTGGCTTTCAACAAAATGGCTTCAAATTGGGACTGCTGCGCGGAGCTGGCGCCGCTCGACAGCAATTGCTGCCCGCAGGAGGCGATGGTGAGCAGCTTCTGGCTCTGGGCCTGCAGGTTCGGGTCCGTGCCCTTGATGAGGTTGGGCTGCAGGTACGACACAATCACGTCCGCCGACAGCAGTTGCCCGGCACTGGCGCCTGCGGTCTGCAGCAGGGTTTCCGCGGTTTTGACCGCCTGCGGCTGCAGCGATGGAATCGCCGACTGCGCCTGCATCTCTACCTGCAGCGCGGTGATCTTGTAGTCGGAATCCGGATACTTCTGCACAAACGCGGCTGCCAGCCGGGCCTGCTGCACCCCGGTGGCTTTGGTGGCGGCGGTAAAAGCATCATATTCGGGCCGCCCATGCTTCCAGGCCATCTTCGCCGGTGTGCTCGCAGGCGCAGGGCAACTCCCGCCCTGAAAGAAGGCGGCGGAGCCCATCGGGCTGATCCGAGGAGCAGGGGGAACTGCGGCCCAACTGGATACCGCCAGGGTTGCCGCGACAGCGAGGGTTGTGGACAGCTTCATGATCTCTCCTTAAGCAGGGCTCTTAGCTCGTCGTAAAGGCAGGATTATAAAATAGTCGAGAGGCTCCGGGAAGAGTTAAGTTTCAAATTCTAGTTTTTTGATGCCCGGCAACCCTATTGGTCGCACTATGCCAGATTCCCTATTGCAAGAGCAAGTGGCAATTGTAACCGGCGCCAGCCAGGGCATTGGCCGCGCCATCGCCGTGCGCCTCGCCGCCATGGGCGCCAGCGTCGTCCTGGCCGCACGCAGCCACACCCGCATGGCTGAGGTTGCCGGCATGATCGAGGCCCAAAAAGGGCGCGCCTTGTCGGTCCCCACTGACGTGCGCAACCAGACCTCTGTCGAGGCGCTGGTGCGTTCCACCCTGGCCGCCTTCGGGCGAGTGGACATCCTGGTCAATAACGCCGGCATTGGCCGTTATGGCGCCCCGCTGCACGAAACGCCCCTGGAGGTGTGGGCCGCCACCATGGAAACCAACCTGCGCTCGGCCTACTTTGCCATCCGCGCGGTCGCCCCTCACATGATTCAGCACCGCCGCGGCCACATCATCAACATCGCCTCCCTGGCTGCACACAATCCCCTGCCCGGCGGCACCGTCTACGCCGCCAGCAAGGCCGCGCTGCATCAGATGACCGTATCCGCAGCCGAGGAATTGCGCGGCTTTGGCATCCGCGCCAGCTTGATCTGCCCCGGCTCCGTCGACACCGATTTGTCCCCCGACATGGCCAGCAAAAAGGACCGCAGCAAGATGTTGCGTCCCGACGATGTCGCCCATGCCGTGGCCATGCTGGTAACGCAGTCGCCCCAAAGCTTCGTCAGCGAAATCCAATTGCGCCCCACCCAAAAGCCGTAAACCGGCCTCCCCAGGCTGCCGGCGGCGGCGGAGCACTAAAGGGCTCTGGTTTAGCCGCAGCCGAGCGCAAAGCCCAGTGCGATGCAAACTTCATGCATGCGCTCGCGGCTGAGGCGCGTAAGACAGGGACCAAGCCGATCCTGCCGCACCGTGGTGACATTGTGCAGGTTTACGGCGCACGGCGCTTTCATACCGTCAACTTCATCGAGCCGGACTTCCGAGCGCACACCGCGTATCGAGGAGGTTACCGGGGCTACGGTTGCCAAGGCCAGAAAGCCGATGGCGTAGTCGCTGGTGAGCACCAGCACCGGCCTGCGCTTGTCCGGTGCAGGGTAGGTGTAGAGCCGCACATCGCCCCGCGCTAGTCCTCGGGCCACACCGCCTGGCTTTCCCAAAACTCTACTTCGGCCATATCTTGCGGAATCCGGGCGTAGCCCTCGCGTTCCTGCTCTTCCCAAGCCCTGATTTGCAGCCGGTGCAGATGCTCGCGCAGGGCCTCGCGCACCAGCGCGGAGCGGTTGCACTTGCTGCGCCGCGCCTCCCGGTCGGTGGCCTGCAGCAGCTTTTCGTCGAACACGATTTGCACCGCCTTCATGGTGTTGACCCTGGTCCACAGTATACTCCACAGGTGGAGCTTTTAGTGGGCATGGACGGCGGCGGTACCAAAACCGATCTGGTCGCGGCTGCCCGCTGGGGTGGCGCGAGGGTGCGGGCGCGAGTTGGCGCATCCAGCCTCAGCCGGAACAGCCCGGAGGCAGTCGCTGGCGAGCTTGCACGCGGCTGCCGCGAGCTGCTCTCCGCCTGGGGCGCGCAAGCCGAAGACTGCGTGGCCGTTTGCGGCGGCTTTGCCTCCGCCACCCAGAACCAGACACAATACGAACGCATCCTGCACCCGTTGTTGCCGCGCGCGCGCGTGCTCGTAATGAGCGATGCCGAACTGGCCCTCTGGGCTGCGGTCGGCGACAGCGACGGCATCGTCGTCATCGCCGGCACCGGCTCGATTGCCTGGGGCCGTTACGCCGGCCGTAGCGCGCGCGCCGGCGGCCACACCCCCGGTAACGATCCCGGCAGCGGCGACTGGATCCAGCGCCAACTCGCGCCTGCGGGACAATCGCCTGCCGCACTTTATGAGCGTGCGGGTCTCGCTCTGGCCGACCTGCTGCTGGCCTGCGCGCGCGACCTCGGCTGGTCATCGCCAGCGGCGTTTTATCATGGCGGCGTCCTCCTGCACGAACCTCAAGTGCTGGCCGCACTCGGCGCCGCCTGGCCTCACGCCCTGGCGCCGCTTCCCCGCTCCCCTGCCGAAGCCGCCCTGGAACTGGCGCGCCGCGAAGCTGCCCGCTAGACTGTTTCGCAATGCTGCATCCGCTCGATTTATGGGTGATCGGAATCTATTTGGCGGCCATCACCGCCTTCGGCATCGCCCTGCGGCGGCCCAACCCCTCGCTGCACGACTACTTCCTTGCCGGCGGCGAACTGCCGTGGTGGGCGATTTCCCTCTCCATCGTTGCCGCCGAAACCAGTGTCCTGACCATCATCAGCACGCCCGGGCTGGCCTTCACCGGCGATTTGGGTTTCCTGCAACTCGTCTTCGGTTATCTCGTTGCCCGTGTCTTCATCAGTCTGATCCTCATCCCGGCCTATTTTCGCGGCCGCTTGCTCACCGCCTACGAGCTGATCCAGCACCGCTTTGGCTCGCGCGCGCGCACTATTGCGGGGCTGATCTTCCTGGTGGGCCGCTCCCTCGCCGAAGGCGTGCGCCTATATGCCGTCGCGATCGTGGTCGAGGTGATCCTCAATAGCCTGCCACCAGGCTGGAATCTTCACCTGAACCCGGTTGCGGTGTTGGCGCTTGTGGCCGTACTGACCCTGCTGTACACCATGGCGGGCGGACTGCGCGCCGTCGTCTGGACCGACTTCATTCAAATCTGTATCTATGTCGCGGGCGCTGTACTCAGTCTCGTCGTTCTGCTCCGCGCCCTGCCCGGCGGTTGGCACACCGTCACCACCATCGCCGCCATGCACGGCGACAAGCTGCGCATCTTCCACTTTAATTTTTCCTGGACCCAGACCTACACCTTCTGGTCCGGCCTGTTAGGCGGCACCTTCCTCACCATGGCCACCGACGGTACCGATCAGCTCATGGTGCAGCGGCTGCTGGCGGCACGCAATCAGCGCGACAGCACGATCGCGCTGATGTCGAGCTGGATCGTGATTTTTTTCCAGTTCGCGCTCTTTCTGGTGATCGGCGTCTCGCTGTATGCCTTCTATCAAACCCACGCCCTGCATTTGAGCGCAGGCAGCTTTGGCCGCTACGACAGCCTCTATCCCCGCTTCGTCGCCGATCACCTGCCGGTGGGCATTGCCGGGCTGGTGCTGGCGGCTATCCTGGCTGCCTCGATGTCGAACTTGAGCGCCGCCCTCAATGCCCTCAGTTCCAGCACCATCGTCGATTTCTACCGCCCATTTTTTGCTGGCAAAAGTGATCGCCATTATTTGTGGGTCTCGCGCCTGTCCACCGTGGGCTGGCTGATCGTCATGGGCTTTGTCGCCTACGCCAGCCGCCACTCGCGGTCCGTGCTCGAATCCGGCCTGGCCATCATTTCTTACCCGTTCAGCGGGCTGCTGGGCATGTTCCTGCTTGGCACCTTGACCACCCGCGCCACGCAAACCGGCGCCATCGTCGGATTGATCACCGGCATTGCCGTGACGCTGGAGCTGTCGCACCTCGGTGTCGCCTACACCTGGTTTGTGGTGGCGGGCACGGTGGTGACATTTGCGGTAGGGTATGGTATCAGTTGCGTTCACCACGATCATGAGCACCCCCGGCAAAGCCGCGCCCAGTACCAGCACTGACGGGCTGGTTCGCGCTCTCGGTCCCTGGCAAAGCCTGGCCATGGTGGTGGGCACGCTGATCGGCACCGGCATCTTCTTCGTCAGCCAGGAAATGATCCAGGAGGTGCACAGCATTGGCTGGATTCTGCTGGCCTGGATCGTCGGCGGCTTTCTCTCGCTGGCTGGCGCGCTCGCCTACGCCGAGCTGGGCACGCTGCGTCCGCAGGCCGGGGGTGAATATGCCTACATGCGCGACGGCCTCGGCCCTCTGTTTGGCTTCCTGTTCGGCTGGGGCATGTTCTGGATCGTCCGCCCGGTCTCGGTCGCCACCATCGGCGCCGGCTTTGCCTTGGCCGCCGAAACCCTTTGGCCGGCGCTCCAGCAGCCGGTGTGGGGCGCCTCCGGCATCTTCACCGGACTCCATCTGGTCGCCGCCGCGGTGATTGCTCTTGTGACAGTCATCAATTTCTTTGGCGTACGCCATGGCGGCCAGGTTCAGGCCCTGTTCACCGCCCTCAAGCTGATCCTCGTCGCCGGCCTCACGCTCGCCGCCTTCGCCTGGGGGCAGGGCAGTTGGGCGCACTTCAGCCTGCAGTTGCCGGTCTCGGTTGGCGCCAGTGGCGGCTTTGCGGCTGCTCTGGTCGCCGCGCTGTGGGCCTACGATGGCTGGAATGACCTGACCCTCGCCGGCAGCGAAATCCGCGACCCCGGCAAGACCATTCCGCGGGCTATGATCGGCGGCATTGCGGTTGTGTTTGTCTTCTACGCCGGCATCAATCTCGCCTACTTCTACGTGCTCACGCCGGTGCAGATTGCCGCCTCCGGCAACGTCGCCTCCAGCATGGTGGCGCATTTTTGGGGTGGCATCGGCGGCGCCGTCGTGGCCGTGGCCATTATGGTCAGCGCCTTCGCCACCCTCAACAGCTCCATTCTTTCCGGTGCCCGCGTACCGTTCGCCATGGCGCATGACGGGCTGTTTTTCACCCGTCTGGCGCATGTCCACCCGCGCCACCGCACCCCCGACGTTTCTTTGCTGATCCAGGCGCTGTTCGCCATCGGCTTTGCTCTCGCCGCATCCTTCAAAGCCCTTTTCACGCTCACCATCTTCGCCGAGTGGCTGTTCTACATGCTCGCCATCGCCTCGCTGTTCGTGTTCCGCCACCGCGGCGAGCGCGCCCCCTACGCCAGTTGGGGCTACCCGGTACTGCCGGCGATTTTCATTGCCGCCGCCGCCATCATCCTGGGCCAGACCTACTGGCATAACCTCATCCCCTCCAGCGTCGGGCTCGCCATCATCGTCGCCGGCGTACCTGCCTATTTCTACTTCGCCAGGCGGAAACGCCGGAGACGGGCGTACTAGAGAATTTCGGGGTTTTGTAACATTTAGCTACGTAAGTGATTGATTCTGCGCGGAAAGGCGGGTGACAGGGTTGGCTGGTCATTTGTTGGCGCGGGCCCCTGCGCGGCTGCGCCGCGCGTCCCGCTTATGCTCGCGCCGGGTTGGGGGCCCGTGGCCCCAACCCGGCGCTGCGCGGCGCTGGGGCCGCGCCTACATCACTCCCCGGAAGCGTGCAGGCTGCACTGCAGTCTTCACCCCTACGGAATTTCGCGGCCTTTCGCGCCGATTTTGCCCGCAGTGCAAAGCGGCGCGCCCCCCGCGTTTGGCGGAGGATGCGATCGAGAGCAGGGGAAAGCGCGTGGCGCGCAGTGCCGGAGGCGGATGCGCGGACGGTGAGGGGCTCGGGGTCTTCTTTGAGGATGGCGCTCATCACCTCGACGGCGGAGTCGCCGCTGCGGCGGGCTCGGTCACGGTCACATCCTCGCTCCCGGCAGTCACGGTGAGTTTCGCCAGCCCAAAATCCAGAATCTTCACGCGCCCGTCGGCCGTAACCAAAACGTTTTCCGGCTTCAGGTCGCGATGGACAATCCCCTTCTCGTGCGCGGCAGCCAGGCCACGGGCGATCTGCGTGGCGTAGTCAACCGCTTTCGCCTGTCCGAGCGCCCCGGCATGCAACCGCTGCCGTAGCGAATCGCCTTCGAGCAGCTCGGTGACGATATACGGCGCCCCTTCCGGCGTTCTTCCAATGTCGTGGATGCTGAGCAAGTTGGGGTGGTTCAACGCGGCAATCGCGCGTGCCTCTTGTTCCAGCCGCTGCAGCGCCCGCGCGTCCTGGGCCATGCCGGCCGACAAAACTTTAATCGCGACCTCGCGCTTGAGGCGCGAGTCGTGAGCGCGATAGACCTCGCCCATTCCGCCTGCTCCGAGCGGAGCGACGATTGCATAGGGGCCGAGTTGACTACCGGGAGTGAGTGGCACTGCCAACCATTATGCTACAGGGCTGGCACTACATCCGTTTGAGTAAAGTCGTTGCCCTTGAACAGCAGGGGCTCGCTGCGGAGCTTGGCCAAAGCGTAGGCGAAGCAGTCGCCGAAGTTTAACGCGGCGGGATGGCGTCCTTTGCCGAAGTCATGAAACGCCTGCCGGGCAGCATGCGCCTGTGCGACGGTGACAGGCTCAATAACGACCGAAATACGGCGCAGGAGGGCGTCGGACTGGCGCAGCAGCTCGGCGCCGAACTGCCCTTCAAGCACCATGGACAGCTCGACAAAATTTGCGGCGGAGATGCGGCAGGCGACGGCATGACTGATGGCCTCGATGTAGGAGTCCGCCCCTGGCTCCTGGGCAAGAATGGCGACAATGGCGGAAGTATCGAGAATCATTTTGGCAGGCCGTGATCATCGTAAAGGAATGCGGCGTGATCGAGGTAGGGGCGCTTGATGTGAGGGGCGGCGCGCCTGGCAATCGCGCGCAGGTCCTTGGCGAGTGCCTGTGGGTTGTGCCGGTCCAGTTGCTGGTAGCGCTGACGCAAGGACTCAATCACGGCAGCAGTGAGCGATTCACCGGTGCTGCGGGAGATGGCCTGCGCAAGACGGTGGGCTTCGGGGTCTTTGATATTCAAGCTGGGGCCGCTCATTCCACCATTCTACCTTTCTTCTGTACCTGCCCTGCGATGGGACCGGCGGCGCGGGAGCATGGGGTAGCGCTGCTGCGCGGCTTGCTGCGCGGCTGAGTTTAGGGCAACTGCCAGAGATCGTCGAGAGCGGCAAGAACTTCGGCGAGGGTGATCGAAGCGATGAGGCCGTGGGCGCGGAGGGGGACGAGCGCGCCGCGCGGAGGGACGGGGACGGGATCGAAGGCGGGGATTTCGCCAAGGGTGAGAACGCGGGTGCCGACGGCGGCAGCAATGTGGGAGGGGCCGGTGGGGTTGGAGACGACAACACGGCAGGCGGCGAGCGCGGCAGTAAGTTCGGGGATGGTGAGGCCTTGCGCGATTTCGACGCCGGAGATGACGGCAAGGGGATCAAGGATGGAAGCGGCTTCTTCGGGGCCGGCGAAGACGACTACACGCGCACGGCCCTGGTACTCGCGGGCGATAGCGGCAAAGCGATCAGCAGGCCAGCGGCGGCTGGGATGGCCGGCGCCGGGGCAGAGGCCCAACACAGAGGGGTTAGGGGATAGGGGATAGGGGACAGCAGAAGGCGTGAGAGTGGGGATGCGGTCGGCGGGGGAGACCTGGATGCCGAGGGGCTGGAGGACCTGGCAGTAGCGGTCGAGGAGGCGTCCTTCAGGGTTGTCGGGCGGGGGTTGGCGGTTGATGAGCGAGGGGATGGAACGGGTGGGGCGGAGCATGGCCACGCGATTGGGGATGCCGGCGAGAAAGGCGAGCCAGTTGGTCTCCTTATAGGAGTGCAGGTCGACTGAGAGATCGAAGCGGCGGAGTCGGAGACGAAACAGGAGGGCGGGGATGGCGTAGAGGACGCGCCAGCGGGCGCGCTTCCAGACGACGCGATCGACGGGCCAAACTTCGTTGCGGCCCTGGTCGAAACCGGCGAGGCGGAAGATGGCATCGGGGCCGCGGGCGGCGAGGACGACAAGCTGGGCGCGCGGGAAGCGGGCGCGCAGGGCGCGGGCGGCAGGCAGCGCCATGACGGCATCGCCGAGCTGTCCAAAATGGATCAGGAGAATGCGGCGCGGCGTTTTCACTCGCCTATAACCTTGGCAACGATTGCGGCGCGACCGGCGGTGCTGGTTTTCATATGAGCGAGAGGCCTCCATCGACCACGATGGTCTGGCCGGTGAGAAAGCGATTGCAGGTGGCAAGGTACAAGACCGCATCGGCGACATCCTGGGGCGTGCCGGGGCGCTGCAACGGGGTGCGGTCGCGCATGTGCTGCTCCCAGGGGGTGAGCGCATCGCCGAGAGCGATGAGGCCGGGAGCGACGGCGTTGACCTGAATTTCGGGGGCGAGAGCGCGAGCCATGGCGCGGGTGAGATGGGCGAGGCCAGCTTTCGAGGCGCAGTAATGGGCGTGGGTGGGGAAGGCGCGCAAGGCGCCGATGGAAGTGAGGTGAATGATGCGTCCGGCGGCGGAGGCGCGGAGGTGCGGGATGGCGGCACGGCTGACGAAGAATGGCGCGGAGAGATTGGTGGCGAGCATTTCATCCCACTGCGCGTCGGAGATTTTTTCGAAGGCGGCAGATTCGTAGCGGCCGACGTTGTTAACCAGAATGTCGAGGCGGCCGAAGACGGCATGCAGGGCCTCGACGGCGGCAGCGGCGGACGGGGCGCGGCGAAGATCGGCGCGGACGGCAGCGGCCCGGACGCCAAGAGTGCGCAGGGTCTGTTCGAGCGTGGCGGCCTCAGATTCGGCTCTGCGGTAGGTAAAACCGACGTCGGCGCCGGCTTCGGCAAGGGCTAGGGCGATGGCGCGGCCAATGCGGCGGGCACCGCCGGTGACGAGGGCAGTGCGGCCTTCGAGGGGACGGGGCGTGTTCACGAATTCATGCTAGCAGAGGCGCTCGCGGCATCCGGCGGCGGCCCGCTCTGGGCAAGTAGGTCACGGACTTTCGTAAGAGCCTTCCTCTGCTCCTCGGTTTGGCCGAGCTTATCAATCGTTGCCGCTTCTATTCTTTTCAGGAGGATGGCTTGGTTCGGGTACAGCTTCTCGATTCTGGAGATAGAGTCGTTGTCCAGATGGCCGAGGGCGTGGGAGATGTCCAGGAGGAATCGGCCGAGGCGCATCGGATCACGATCAAACTCCCAGTTTAGGTAGTCGACCAGGTCGTTCTGGAACGTCGGGCCGCACTCGGCCCAGCGGTAGATTGCTCCGCACTCGACGCCGCCATCACGCTCGAAGAGAGACGCGCTACCGTTGCGCTTGTAGCGAGCGGATATGCGCGTGCCGAAAGCCTGCTTTAGCGCTTCGACGTCGATCGCCGACCAATTTGTGATGGTGTTGTTTCTTTCCTTGTTGGTGCAATAAAAGAGCACGGCGGCGGCGAATTCCTCGTCGGGCGATGAAGCGATGACGTGCAGCAAGGCCGCTTGCGCCGCCGGGCGCGACTGGAGCCGCTCGATTGCCAGAAACAAAAGCGCTATAGCATGCTCCTTGCCTCCGCTTCCCAAAAAGCCTTGCTGCAGGTCTGGTGCCACGTCACCCATTGCCAGAGCGACCCCTTCCAGTGTCGCTGATGAGGGTGTGCCAATTTGGTTATGGATCTGAGTCAGGAGATCGACGGATCGCATGGGTGCTGCCGCGCGTACGGCGCGAACCATTTGGTCTCGTGCCTCGCCAACGCTTTGAGCACTCGTGAGGCCGTGCACGAGATCGCTTGACTCTTTATCGCTGATCAGTGCGCCGGGGATACCAGCGGTCAGGTACCGCAGCGTGTATCGGGGATGATAGATTCGGAAACCGGCTTTCGCTTCGGCTTCCTGCACCCGTGAAAGTCGGAGATTCTTCCGCCAATTCTTCACCGCCGGAAAGAGACGGCAGACGATCTTGAGGTCGATCTCCGCAACTGGACTGTCCTTCGAACCGAGGAGCGTCTCGAAACACTCTGGGCGCTTTTTGTCGAATTGAAACGACTGTGCGAAAGCGCCAGGAGCGCTCGATTCGCTCCAGGTTGCCCACTCGGTTTGGGCAAAGAAGGCCCAGTTCTCGGCGATTTGAGCAACCACTGCTGGATTGCGATTCCACAGCGCCATTAGGTTGAGGGCGTCAAGTGGATGGACGTCGCCCCGGGCCGATGCCTTGAGGTGCTTCACGGCGGTCAGCAAGGTTTTCACACTGCGCGGCGAAGGGAAGAGTGGGGAATAGGCTTCCCAGTTCAGTTCGATCTTTTTAATTGCTTCAGTCGCTTCCTGTTGATCGGAGAAAATTCTGCCAAGGCGCTCTTGGACAATAGCGCAGCGGGTTTCGGCCGCTGGTAGAGGGAGACTGAACCGGATGCCTATGAACTTTTCCAGGTAATCGCGAGCGGCAGGGAGGGCGCAGTCGCCGTCGCGGCGAATGACGTGGGCCACCGTTTCTGGGTCAAGCGCGCAGACGAAGCAGACGTTGTTCAGCCCCGGCGCCCCCCGGATGATCTTGAAGAGCTCGTTGATCTCAGCCTTGTCCATGCGGTCGATCTCGTCCAGGAGGACAACGAGGCGCACCGGCAGACGCGCGAGGGCATTCGCCAGACGGCGGAGATCGTCGTCCTGGGAGCGACTCGTGAGCGTTTCCTCGATCCGAACCCAAAAGCCGGCTGCTCCGACGGTGATCGCACGAGCGAAGCTGCGCAAGCCGAGCCAGGCGGAGGGGCTGACGAATCGCTCGGATAGGGCGCTTGCGATGCTGCGGGTAAGTGCGGTCGCAAGCCCGCCGGGGCTCGGCGGGAGCCAGGGGCTAAACCGGACAACTACAGGCTCGGGCTTCTCCTTGCGCAATTTCTCGTCGAGCAAGTTGAGGGCGGATGATTTGCCGGAGCCGAGAGCGCCCGCGAGCGCCACGACCGTGTTGGGCCCGTGCAGCACCGTGCTCGCGAGCGCGTCGATGAAATGGTCCAGGCCGAACAGGTCCTCCTCAGAATTGCTGATCGGCGCCTCGCGTTCCTCGTTGCCCGCATCGGGCTTGAGAGTGGGTCGGGCCCGGACGGATGCGGCGACAGCGAATAGGGCGAGCGCTGCGATGAGACAGATTGCGAGCCGGACATAGCTCTCGCTCGGCCCAGCCCACAGCCGCCAGCCGATCCAGCCGACCCCGCAGAGCGCACCGAGCAACAAGCTCGTGGCGGATTGGGCGAGTCCGGCACGGAGCGAGCCCAAGAGCCGCTTGAGGAAGCGGACCAGATAAGGAAGCAGCACCAGAACCACGCCAGCGAGCAAAAGCCATAGGGCGGTGAGAACCTGAGGCGGCGCATAGAGGCGCGCGCGGAGAATGAGGTTCGCCGCGATGCTAGCCGCGAGCGCGCCAGCGCCGAATGCGCCGACAAGCCAGCCTGCCTTGGTCCCAGTCTCCTTGAGGGTGCCGCGCCAGTCCACCGCATGATCCTATCAGAGACCTGCGGCGGGGCGCTGCGGTCAGAATGACCGGCAACCGTCTGTTTCGCTGTGACATACTGGCGGTTGCTTTACGGGAGAAGAAAATGAAGATCACGGCATTGACTATTGCGACGCTGCTGGCGGGCGGAGCGTTGTGGGGACAACAGGCGCAGCCTTTGGGCCGCCCCGGTGCGAATGCGCGGGTGGCCTGGACGGCACCGCGGCGGCGTGCAGAGCGGGTGAAGCCGAATTATCAACTGGCGTCGGAGTGGACGGAGGCGAAGGTGAACAAGCTGGTGTTCTCGACCAGCGTCATGCCGCACTGGTTCACGACCAGCGACAAGTTCTGGTACAGCTACAAGACCGACAACGGGACGGCGTACTACGTCGTGGATCCGGCGAAGGGGACCAAAGCGGCGCTGTTTGACCACATCAAGCTGGCGGAGAAGCTGACGGCGCTGACCGGGATTCCCTACGACGGCGAGCATCTGCCGCTGCAACATATGCGACTGGTGGATGGCGATACGGCGCTTCGGTTTTCCCTCAGCGTGAAGCGCACGGCGGTGATTCCGGGGCTGGCGCCGGAGACGGAGCAGCAGGAGCAGGTGGAAAACGCGGCGCAGAAGAAGGCGCAGAAGGGCACCGCGGCTTCGGGGCCGGCGACGACGAAGGGGCCGTCGCGGCGCGATGTGTACTTCCAGATGAACCTGGGGACGCAGCAGGTGCAGTTGCTGGGGAATTTTCATCCGCCGCTGCGGCAGCCGCGGTGGGCGCAGGTGTCGCCGAACCGGCAGTGGGTCGTGTTCGCGCGCCATTACAACCTCTACATGATGGATGCGGCGAGTTATGCGCTGGCGCTGAAGAACCCAAACGACCCGAACATCAAGGAAACGCAGCTCACGACCGACGGCGTGGAGTGGGACGGGTATGAGTCGCATCCATTTTTCGGACCCACCGATCAGGATTTGGGGCATGGGAGCCGGGGAGCACGCCGGCTGCCGGGGGTGAAGGTGGACCACAGCAAGAACCCGCGCAAGCCGGCGGTGCGGGTGGTGTGGTCTGCGGATTCGAGCAAGTTTGCGCTGGAGAAAACCGACGAGCGCAAGGTCGGGGATTTGTGGGTAATTCACACGCTGCACCAACCGCGGCCGACGCTGGAGACCTATAAGTATCCGATGCCGGGCGAGAAGAACATGCCGCAGGATTCGATGATGGTGTTCGACGTGAAGACGCAGCAGCACGTCACGCTGGACACGGCGCGGTTCGTGGATCAGCACATGCGGATTCAGTATGCCCCACGCACGCATCGGGAAGCCGCGCTCACGCCGCAAGGCTCGGAGCCGGCGGCGATCTGGCTGGGCGGAAATGCGGACAAGCTGTATTTCTTCCGCCAGAGCCGTGATTTCCACAAGCTCGATTACTGCGTGGCCAACACCGTGACGGGCGCGGTGAAGCCGATCATCGAGGAACGATCGAACGTTTACATCATGACCAAACCGCTGCGGCTGGTGGACCACGGACAGGATCTGCTGGTGTGGTCGGAGCGCAACGGGTGGGCACATTATTACCGCTATGGGATTGACGGCACGCTCAAGAACCAGATCGACCACGGACAGTTCATGGCAGGCAACATCGAGGCCGTGGACGACACCACGGGGACGATGTACTTCACCGCGAACGGCTACAAGGCGGGCGAGAACACCTACTACCAGCATCTGTACCGGATCGGGCTGAACGGGGAGGGGATGCGGGCGATTGACGCGTCCGATGCCAATCACCGCGTGGAAGCGTCCGACGACGGCAAGTATTTTGTGGACACGTACTCGAGGGTAGATACGGCGCCGGTTTCCGAGCTGCTGGGAGATAACGGCAAGCTGCTGCACCTGCAGACGACGGATGTGAAGGCGCTGCTGGCGGCGGGGTATCAGTTCCCTACCCCGTTCCATGTCAAGGCGGCCGATGGCATGACCGATTTGTACGGGGTGATGTTCAAGCCGTTTGATTTCAACCCGCATTTGCAATATCCGCTGATCGAGTACGTGTATCCGGGACCGCAGACCGAAGAAGTCGATTACAGCTTCGACCCGGCGACGCCACATCAGACGATGGCGCAGTTCGGCTTCATCGTGATCGAGATCGGCAACCGGGGAGGGAGCCCGCTGCGCGACGAGTGGTACCACACGTTCGGCTACGGGAACATGCGCGACTACGGATTGGCCGACAAGAAGCAGGCGGCGGAGGAGTTGGCGCAGCGGTATCCGTTCATCGACATCAAACGGGTGGGGATCAACGGACACTCGGGCGGAGGGTTCATGTCGGCGGCGGCGATTCTGGAGTATCCGGAGTTCTTCAAGGTCGCGGTCGCGGAATCAGGCAATTACGACAATCGCATTTATAACAACACCTGGAGTGAGGAGCGCAACGGCATTCAGGAAATCGAAAAAGACGGCAAGACGACGTTCCAGTACCACGTCGGCAACGACGAGGCGCTGGCGGCGAACCTGCAGGGACACCTGATGCTGGCGACCGGCGACATGGACAGCAACGTGAGCTACGCGAACTCGATGCGTCTGGTGAATGCGCTGATCCGGGCGAACAAGCGCTTTGCGTTTGTGATTCTGCCGGGCGAGCGGCACCATTACGGCAGCGATACGGACTGGTTTTTCTGGCGCAAGGCGGGCTACTTCTGCCAATGGCTGCTGGGTTCGTCGCCGCACGGGGCGAACATGTTTGAGATGCAGAAGGCGGTGCAGCAGGACGGCGGAGGCAGGGGTTAGGGGACAGGGCAGCCTGGCGGCGCCACAGTAAAGGCATGACTCATACGCATCCGTGGACAAGTCAAAGAGGTAGGTGAGAATGGCTGGCGACTGGCGGGGGTTGATAGACCCGTGGGATTGGGCGTTCGAGCAGATCAACTGGGAATCTGCCAAGAAGGTTTTCGGAGAGGGGTGCAAGCTCCCGAAGCCAGAACGCGGTGTGTCAGCCGAGATTGAGACCGCCGTGCTTGAGGGGAGGCTGCTCTTTGCAACCGATGGCGAACTGATCGCAATCTGGACGCGACGAGCCGAGGAAATGCTGCTCAGCCTATGGCGGCTCAAGGGGCAGGACCTGATTCACGATAGCCTTTGGCGTAAATGGCACGTTGCGAAGATAGAGGAGATGA
>JBOGKK010000041.1:0-5643 GCA_050745425.1 Terriglobales bacterium | reverse complement strand
CTCGCGGCTGTATGGCTTTACCTGGTGGCAGCGCTTCCGCCAAATCGAGCTGCCGGCCGCCACCATCGGCCTCGTCTGGAACTCCATGATGTCGGTGGCGGGCGGCTGGTTTTTTCTGATGGCCTGCGAGCAGTTTGAGCTGGGCAACCGCGACTTCCGCCTACCGGGGCTCGGGTCCTACCTGCAGACGGCAGCCAGCGCCGGCGACACGCGCGCCATTCTCTGGGGCATTGCCGCCATGGTGATCGTGATCGTGCTGCTCGATCAGGTCCTCTGGCGGCCGGCGATCGCCTGGTCGCAGAAGTTCAAGATGGAGCAGGGCGCCAGCGCCGAAACCAGCAGTTCGTGGATGCTCGCCTGGCTGCGCCAGTCGCAGATGCTGGCGCGGCTGCATGAGGCCGTGGTCGAGCCGGTCAGCGAGCGGGTGGCGATGCGCGCCGCGGCGGGCGCCCGTGCCAGCAGGCCGAGCGCCGCCGCTGGCCGCAAGCAGCACTGGAGGCAGCGCAGCATGGCCGCCGCCGCCATTCTCGTGGTCGCCTACGCCGTCGTGCGCGCCGCCATGCTCCTCGGCGGACTCAGCAGCGCAGAAGTAGCGGACGTGGGCAAAGGGCTGGGCGCGACGCTGCTGCGCGTGATCGCCACGCTCGTGATCGGCGCCGCCTGGACGATTCCGGCCGGCGTGGCGATCGGCCTCAACCCCAAGCTGGCCCGCATCGCCCAGCCGCTGGCGCAGATTGCCGCCTCGGTGCCGGCCACAGCGCTGTTTCCCGTCGTGCTGCTGCTGATGATCGGCTGGGGGCGCGGCATGGGCCTGGCGGCCATCGTGCTCATGCTGCTGGGCACGCAGTGGTACATCCTGTTCAATGTAATTGCCGGCGCCACGGCACTGCCCACGGAGCTGCGCGAAGCGGCGCGCATGTTCCACTTTCGCCGTTGGGATCGCTGGCGGCGGCTGATTTTGCCCGGCATTTTTCCCTACCTGGTGACTGGCCTCATCACCGCCTCCGGAGGCGCCTGGAACGCCAGCATCATCGCCGAATACTTCCACTTCCGCGGCCATATTTTCTCGACCCTGGGCATTGGCGCGCTCATCAGCCAAGCCACCGACACCGGCAATTTCCGTCTGCTGCTGGCTGCTACCGTCGCTTTGGCCGTGGTCGTCGTCGTGCTCAATCGCCTGGTCTGGCGGCCGCTTTACCGTCTCGCCGACACACGTTTTCGCCTCGAAGCCTGACTCGGCCGCCCCCATTTGGGGGAATGCGCTGCCGGTGTGGGGGCGGCTATGATCAGCGCGAGTGCAACCCTTGCTGTACGCAGCGCTGGCGCTGGCGGCCGGCACCGTATTGGCGATCAGCGGTCCGGACCGGTGGGCGCCGTCCGCCGCAGTGTGGATGGTGGTGCTGCTCGGGGCGGCAGCGCTGTTTTCGCTATGGCAGGGCCGGCGCCGCAGCGCGGCCGTGCTGGGCTTGGTGGTCTGCCTGGCGCTGGGGTATGCGCGCAGCAGCGCGGTCTTGCGACATCCAGCCCCGAAGGGCGTATTGGTGCAGGCGGCGTGGCAATTGCAGCAGCAACCGCGCCGGCGCGTGTTTGTGACCGGGTATCTGCGCGACCAGCCCACGCTGCTCTACGATGAGGGCCAGGCCAGCGCGGTGCGGCTCGACCTGCAGGCGGTCAGCCTGGCGGCCACCGACACCAGCCGCCGCATCGACGCCGCCCACGGCGGCGTACGCCTGTATGCTTATCCGCCTCGCAAGGGAGGCGGCCCGCATTGGGACACGGCACTGCTGCGTTTGCCGGCAGGCGCAGGCATGGCCGTCACCGTACACCTGCGGCCGCTACGCTCCTATGGCGACCCCGGGGTGCCCGACTTCAGCGCCAAGGCGCGGCGGCAGGGCATCGTGGCCACAGCCACACTGCCGTTGGCGGGCTGGCAGCGCTGGCCCATGGCCTATCACCACAGTCCCGTAGCCGCGGCGCGTGCGCACGTGTGGGGATGGCTCAGTGCGCGCCTTGATGCGCTGGCGCCTCCGGCGCGTGCCCCGCGCGCCAATGCCCTGTTACGCGGCATGCTGCTCGGTGACGTGGCGCGCCTCGATGAAACCACGCGCACGGACTTCCAGATCGATGGCGTGTATCACCTGCTCGTAGTCGCCGGCCTGCACATCGGCGTGCTGGTTTTCGTGCTGTGGTGGGGGTTGAAATGGCTGCGCTGTCCGCCTGTGGCAGCGGGTCTCGTCAGTTTGGTTTTGCTGGCCGGCTATGCCTGGGTGATCGTCGGCCGCACGCCGACGTTGCGGGCGCTGCTCATGCTGGCGCTTTATGAGGGCGCGCGATTATGGTATCGCGAGCGGCAAGCGCTGAATGCGGTCGGCGCTGCGGCGCTGCTGCTGCTCCTTTGGCGGCCGCTGGATCTGTACCGCGCGGGATTTGCAATGTCGTTTGGGGCGGCGCTGCTGCTGGCGGGCGTGGCCTTGCCGTTGCTGCTCGCCAGCTCGCACCAGTGGCGCCGCGCCTGCCGCCACCTCGACAACGTGAGCCGGGACGAAACGTTCAGCCCCAAGCTCGCCCAGTTGCGCCTCGATTTGCGGCGCATCGCCGAAGACCTGGCGTCCTGGTGGCCGGCGGCAGGCTGGCGCATCTGGCCACAGCTGCTGCGGTTTTTGATCTACGCCTACGACATCGTGGTCATCTCGCTGATCTTGCAGGTTGGCCTGGCAGGATTCAATACGGTCTACTTCCACCGCGCCAATCCCTGGTCGGTTCTGGCCAATGCGGTACTGGTGCCTGCGGCGGCGATTCTGATCCCGCTGGCCTGGGTTGCGGTGCTCCTGGCTTCGGCGGGCGGGCTCGCCACCCATGCTGCGGGTGTGGTCGTAAGCGGCATGGCAAAAGGCATGCTGGGGTTCGCCGGCTGGATGGCACGCTGGCCTGGAGCCAACGGGCGCATGCCCTCGCCGCCGGGATGGTTTCTAGTTCTGTGCGGCGCCGGGGCGGTGGTTTGGCTCGTCGTCTGCACGGCCGGGCGCCGGCGCCAGCGGCTGGGACGGCCGGTGGCGGTCGTCAGCGCGCTGGCGGGGGTGCTGGCGCTATTGCTGGCATTCGATCCATTTCCGCCGCGCCTGCCGCCGGGGCTGAGCGCCACCATTTTAAACGTCGGCCAGGGCGACTCCATTTTTGTGTCGTTTCCCGATGGCCGCACGATGCTGGTCGATGGCGGCCCGCGCAGCGCGCGCTGGGATACAGGCCAGGAAATCGTCGCCCCGTTCCTTTGGTCGCTGGGCCTGCACCGCCTGGGCGCGGTGCTGCTCACTCACGCCCACAACGATCACCTGGGCGGGTTGAGTACGGTCGTCACCGATTTTCATCCGCGCGAAGTCTGGGTCACCCGCACTCTGCCCTCCGATGCTCCCACGCGCGCGTTTCTGCAACAGGTGCAAGCGAGTCACGCACGGCTGCGGCGCCTCGATGCCGGCGATATTATGCGGGTGGGCGCCAGCCAGGTTGCCGTATTGCTGCCGCAGCCCGCCTATGCGGCCGGACCCGCGCCCAGCAACGATGACTCCATGGTGGTGCGCGTCACCTACCAAGGGCAAAGCATGCTGCTCGAAGGCGATGCCGAAGCGGAAGGCGAACACTGGATGGTCGACCATCATCTGGCGCTGGGAAGCGCCCTTCTCAAGGTCGGCCATCACGGAAGCAAGACATCGTCAACCCCGCAATTCCTGGCTGAGGTTCATCCGCAGGCCGCCGTCATTTCCGTGGGCGCCGACAACTCCTACGGCCAACCCGCGGCGCAGGTTTTGGCCGATTTGCGCCGTGCGGGCGCGCGTGTGTTCCGCACCGACCGCGACGGCGCCATCCAGTGCCGGCTGCAGGGTGGGCGCCTGCGCGTGTTCCTGTTCCACCGCCTGCCGGGAGCCAACCAGGCGCAGCCTCTCTTTGCCGGAGGCTCCGCCCCCGACGCCTCGCGTTGGCCGGCTCCCTCTTGGCCGCTCCGGGCTCGGCCGGTCCGGGCTCGGCCGTTACCGCGAGCGGTGCTGATCTCGCTAATGCGGGTACGGGTGATGGGTCAGGATGGCACAGGCACGATAAAGTTGCTCGAGCGCCACCAGCCGCGCCAGCTCGTGCGAAAGCGTGAGGGGGGAGAGCGAAAGGCGCCCGGCAGCGGCGGCACTCACCGCTAAAGAAAAGCCGTCAGCGCCCCCGACGGCCAGCAGCAACTCTTTACCAGCATGCAGCGTGGCTTCGCGCTCCACAAAGGCGGCAAATTGCGTTGACGTGAACGCGCGCCCGGCGGGGTCAAGCAGCCAGAGCCGCGCGCCCTCCGCCCGGCGCAACAATTGCCGTTCCGGATCGCGGCCCGCCAGCTCGTCTGTCCGTAACGCCGCAAATCGGGAAAACGCAGCGAATCGCGCCGTTGCTTCCCCGGTCGCTGCACGAGTGAGCACCGATTTGGTTTTCCCGATCCAGACAAGGCCCAGGCGCAATCCGCTCATAGTGTGCCCCCATGGTAGCCTGAGTAGGGGATCTGCAATGACCGCCTGGGTACAAGTGGGCCTTAAAAAAACCGTGCTCGATCCGCAGGGCAAGGCGATTCAGAACGCGCTGCAGCGGCTTGGCTACGCTTCCATCGCGGAGCTGCGCCAGGCCAAACTGTTTGAAATTACACTGCCGGCCGGCGTGGACCAAACCGAAGCGCGGCAACAGGTGGAGCGTGCGGCGCGCGAGGTGCTGACCAACCCCGTCATTGAAGACTTCTCGATCCGCTGGGAGGAGTAATAACCGTATGTGCGGTATCGTCGGCTACATCGGCCCCAAGGCCGTCGTGCCTGTCATTCTGGATGGGCTGAAGCGACTGGAGTACCGCGGCTACGACTCGGCCGGAATTGCCGTGGTGCGCAACGGAACGTCAGGGCCAGCGACACTGGAAGTCCGCCGCGCCCAAGGCAAGCTGCGCAATCTGGAAGAAGCCATTCGCGCGCAACCGCTGACGGGCAACTACGGCATTGGCCATACCCGGTGGGCCACCCACGGGCGGCCCACCGAAGAGAACGCGCACCCGCACCGCGACTGCCACGATGAAATCGTGGTCGTCCATAACGGCATCATCGAAAACTATCTCGTCCTGAAGCGCGCCCTGGCGGCCCAGGGCCATACCTTCCGCACCGAAACCGACACAGAAGTCATCGCGCACCTGATTGAAGAGCACATGCGCACGGGCGCCGCCGATCTGGAAACGGCGGTGCTGGCCGCCCTGCCGCGCCTGAGCGGTGTGTACGCATTGGCGATCATCTCGACCCGCGACCCTGACAAAATCGTGGCGGTCCGCAATGGTCCGCCGGCGGTGGTCGGCCTGGGGCCGGATGAGTTTTTTGTCGCCAGCGACATTCCCGCGATCCTGCATCACACCCGCGACGTGTTTTTTCTGGCCGACGGGGATGTCGCGGTGCTCACGCGTCATGGTGTGCGCCTCATGGATTTTAGCGGCCATCCCGTCAACCGCGAGATCACCCACATCACCTGGGACCCGATTCTGGCGGAAAAGGGCGGCTTCAAGCACTTCATGCTGAAGGAGATTTACGAGCAGCCGCGCGCCGTGCGCGACACCCTGCTGGGACGCCTGTCGCTCGATCTGGGCGAAGT
>JBOGKK010000040.1:0-8600 GCA_050745425.1 Terriglobales bacterium | reverse complement strand
GAGCGAGCCCTGGGTGGCGCGCTGGATGCCGCCGCGCGGGATCTTGATGCCGAAGGCCGACTCCAGCCGGAACAGCAGATCCAGAAAGTCGAGCGACTCGGCGCTCAGGTCGGTCATCAGGCTGCTGTGGGCGTGGACTTCGTTTTCCTCGCGTCCCAGCACCTCGGCCACGGCGCTGCGCACCGTGCCCAGAATCTCGTCATGGCGGTTGGCCAGTACGCGATCGGCGGTTTCACGAATCTTGAGAACTTCCAGAGCATTGGCACTGATTTCAGGCATAGGCATGGGCTCCTTGCGGGATGGCTTGACCGGACGCTATCCGACGCTCAACAGCGACAAACCTCCGTCGGCGATAATCGTCTGTCCATAAATCCAATTCGCCGCGTCCGAACATAAGAACGCGGCCACTTCGGCGAGATCCTCGGGCGTGCCGATGCGGCCCGCCGGTGATATTTTCTCGCACGCTTCCTTCATCTGTCCATAGTTGGCAAACCGCCGCAGCGATTCGGTGTCGATCGGTCCGCCCGACAGCGTGTTGCAGTTGATGCCTTCCTTGCCCAGCTCGACCGCCATGTAGCGCGTCAGGGCTTCGGTGGCGGCTTTGGTCACCCCGATCGAGGCGTAGCCGGGAATGTAGTATTGCGATCCCAGGCTCGACAAGCTCAGGATTTTCCCGCGCCGCCCCTTCATCAGCGGCACTGCTTTCTGCGCGCTCAGCAGCAGCGCGTTGGTGTTGCCGTTGACGGTGTGATCCCAACCCGTCAGCCGCAACCGCATCACCGGGCCATAGGTGGCGACATCAATCGCGTTGTTGATGAAAATATCGAGCGCTCCAAAATGTTCCTGGACGGCGCCAAAGAGCTTGGCAATGCCGTCCGTGCTGGTGGCATCGGCGCCGACAACTTCGGCCCGCCGCCCCAGCCCGCGGATTTGCTCCGCCAGCGCGTTGGCTTCCTCCACGCTGGTGACGTAGTTGATGACGAGGTCGGCGCCGCCTTGCGCCAGCCGCAGCGCGATGGCGCGGCCAATGCCGCGTGCCGCGCCCGTGATCAGCGCAATTTTCCCCGTCAGTGCGTTTGTCTCACCCATAGTGATCTCTCGTCCCCGGCTCGCGATCGCCGCAAGCCGGGCGCCCCCGCCGCGTTCCGTGGTCGTCAGGCGCGCACAGCCTGCCGCGCCAGTTTGGGTGCCAGGCGGTGGAACGCCGTCTGCAGATGCTGGTACTGCGCTCCCAGATCGTGTTCGGGCTTACCCTGCACCGTCTGCGGGCTCTTGAAGTAGAAGCCCAGCCATTCCAGCGGCCCGGCCTCGCCGGCGCGCTGCGCGGCTTCGCTCAGCAGCGCCAGATCGAGTAACAGCGGTGCCGCCAAAATGCTATCACGACACAGGAAGTTGATCTTGATCTGCATCGGATAGCCCAGCCAGCCGATGATGTCAATGTTGTCCCAGCTTTCCTTGTTATCCCCGCGCGGCGGGTAGTAGTTGATCTTCACCTGGTGCGACATCTTGCCGTACAGCTCCGGGTAGGCCTCGGGCTGCAGAATATGGTTCAGCGCCGACAGCTTCGATTCTTCCTTGGTCTTGAACGCCGCCGGATCGTCGAGCGTGGCGCCGTCGCCATTGCCCAGAATGTTGGTCGAGAACCAGCCCGCCAGCCCCAGCATGCGCTGCTTGATGCCGGGCGCCAGAATCGTCTTCAACAGCGTCTGGCCGGTCTTCAGGTCCTTGCCGCTGATGGGGCAGCCCTGCGCCTTCGCCAGTTCGGTCATCACCGGCAGGTCGACCGTCAGCGTCGGCGTGGCGTTCACAAACCCACACTTTTCCTGCAATGCGGCATAGGCGTAAATCATGCTGGGAGCGATGGTGGGTTCGTTCTCTTTCATCGCGGCTTCGAAAATCTTCAGGTTCTGGTGTGCTGGGCCAATCGGCAGGAACACTTCGGTCGAGCCGCACCACATCACCACCGCGGCATCGAGGTTGTGCTTCTTCTTAAAGGTGCGGATATCGTTCCGCAGCGCTTCGGCTTGTTCGGCTTTGTTGGTTTGCGGCTTGACGAACTGGCCTTCGGCGCGCCGATTGTACTGCGGATCGTGAATGCCGCGCATGCTCACCACGGCTTCCAGATCCGGCTTCACCGCCTCCAGTTGCGTGGGTTCCAGCACCGCCGCCGCCACCGCCATTTCATAGGCGTTGCCGGCGTGAATGTCCCAACCACCAAAAACCAGATTCTCCAGCGGTACCAGGTTCAGGTACTCGCTCAACCCCACACCCTTGCTGCCTCCCCCAGGTGGCGTCACCTGAGCCAGTTGGGTCAGGGACCCGAACGGCCGTGCCAGACCTTGGCGGATGGCGGCCACGCCAGCAATCAGGGTTGTGGAGATAGCGCCCATGCCCACCAGCAGGACCCCCAATTTGGGCGATGGTTGCGAAGACTGATTTTTAGCCGTTGCACTCATGTGTGGACTCCTCTTTGTTGCGGGCTGCCCGGATGCAGTAGCGCCCGTACGCACTGATTGTGGGAAAGTACCGATTAAGCGCAGGTTAAAAAACCATTAAAGGAATTTAACGGAGATGGACTGGGATGGCGGCCTTGGCAAAGCGCTCATCCACTACGCGCCGCAGCTTCCGCCGTGCGCCATCGCCGGCATCTCCCGTCTTTCCCCGTAGTGCCCCGTGTGGCAGCCAGCGGATCTGCAGGTCGTACAAGCCCATCTGCCGGTTCTTTTCGTAATAGGGAAAAACGGCCGCAAAGCGTTGCCGCAGCGCATTTTCCCGCTCGGCCAGCTCGCGCGAACTGCCACCGGCGCCGTCCCGCAGTTCCAGCCGCAGTTCGATCACGTCGCGCGTGTGCGGTTGCAGCACCGCCGCCTGCCAGTCATCGGTGATGCGCGCGTCGGCTTCGAGTAATTTCTCGAAGATCCAGGGGCTGATCATGCCCATGCCGCAGGAAATGATCTCATCGCCGCGGCCCTGAATGCGGTCAATGCGCCGCATCTTTTGCAGCATGCACCGGCACGGCTCCGCGAGAAAGCGCGTGATGTCGTTCGAGCGGTAGCGGATGAGCGGCATCACCTTGCGGGTGATGGTGCTGAAGACCAACTCGCCAAAGCCGTCTTCATTGGGGTTCAGGATCTCGAAGATGAAGTTGGCCTCGTTGAGGTGATAGCCCTTCTGCGCCGGGCACTCGATGCCGCTGGCGCCCAGCGATTCGGTCTGTCCGTAGGCCTGGTACACCTTCGTGTGCCACACCCCCTCAATCCAGCTCCGGGTGCGCTCGCTCATGTTTTCGCTGCCCGCCATGATGAACTTCACCGGCCAGGTCCCCTGGCGCTCAGCGATTTCGGTGAGGCTGACCAGCCAGGCCGTATCCACGATCATCACGTTGAATTCGTAATCGCGCACGCGCCGGTAAAACTCTGCCGGTTCCAGCTTGGAGGCGATCATGTGGAAGCACCCCACCGCGTTCAGCGAATGCATGAGGCTGATGCCGGCGTTCCAGAAGGCGTAGTCGAAGGCGTCGACCACGCGGTCTTCCGGCCGCAGCCCCAGATTCCACAGCCCCACCGCGCCTTCAAAGCCGATGTCGTGC
The DNA here is from genome assembly GCA_050745425.1 of Terriglobales bacterium. GTDB lineage: Bacteria > Acidobacteriota > Terriglobia > Terriglobales > SCQP01 > SCQP01. The sequence goes on along the minus strand of JBOGKK010000040.1, from coordinate 5,011 downwards.
ACTTCTTCGTTGGAAAAATACAGGCGCTTGTTTTTGGCCGTGGTGCCGGTGGTCTCAAACCCCGCCTGCGGCGTCGCACACAGAAACTCGCGCGTATCACGTCCGCGTAAGTCACTCGACGTGGTGAAGAACTCACCCATGTCTTCTGGCCGTTTGATGCCGCGGATATCGATGCCGCGCTCGGCAAATCGCTGCCGGTAAAACGGGCTGTGGGTATTGACGCGTTCGAGCGTCGACTGGAACTCGGCCAACTGGATGCGCTCGATCCATCTTCGCGGCGCCCGCTGCGCCAGCGCCGCCCGGCGCGGCACACTGGGCCCCAGAAACAGCTTCTCTAATAATGTGGGTACTTGATCGAGCATCCCCGGCCTCGCGCCGCCTTCATCATAGACCAGAGTGCACACCGGGGCCAGCGCGCTTCCCGGCTCCGTGCATGCGGGCGGCTTTACGCGCCCCCGCTTTTTGCGATAATACAGACCATGAGCACTGGAGTCGCCCGTTCCTCGAGTTCCGCCGATGCCAAATATCAAGCCGTGCTGGAGCAATACACCGCCGGCATGAAGTTCTACGGCCAGCAGAAATTTGATAAAGCCAAGCCCCATCTGGAAAAGGTGTGTGAAGGCCCCTACCGCGAGCTCGCCGAGCGCGCCGCCATGCACCTCAAGGCCTGCAACGGCCGCCTCGGCGCCGCCAGCGCCCAACCGCAGTCGGGCGCCGAGCTCTACCAGGCTGCCATTGTCAAGCTCAACGCCGCCCAATACCAGGATGCCGAAGATCTGCTGGCAAAGGCCGTGCGCAGCGGCTTCAAGGGCCCCGATGTTGCCTACGCTCTCGCCTGCCTGCACGCACAGACCAACGACGTCGAGGGCGCGCTCGCGCACCTGCAGGAGGCGATCCGCGCCGATAGCTTCTGCCGCGTGCTCGCCCGCCAGGATCGCGATTTTGAGCCGCTCATGGAAGACCCGCGATTTACCGAAATTCTCTACCCGGAGCCGCAAGCCTAAGTGCCCAAGCCGCTCGGGGCATTGGTGCTGGCCGCCGGGCGCGGCACCCGCATGCAATCGGCGCTGCCCAAGGTGCTGCACCAGGCCGGCGGGCGGACCCTGCTGGCGCATGTGCTCGGCGCCGTGGCTGGCGCCGGCATTGCCGCTGCCGATACCGCCGTGGTTGCCGGATACGGAATGGACGCCATCCGCGCATCGCTTGCCGGTTCTGGTGTCACCATCGTGGCACAGGAGCCGCAGTTGGGCACCGGACACGCGGTGCTGGCGGCGCGCTCCTGGTGGCAGGCGTACGAGCGCCTGGTGGTCGTTCATGGCGATATGCCACTGCTGTCGGCAGCGACGGTTGCGGCCCTGGCCGCACCGCCCGCCGGCACCCCGGCGCCCGCCTGCGTGCTGGCGACGGCGGTGCCCCACGAGCCGCGCGCCTACGGACGCATCGTGCGCGACGCCGCCCATCCCGAGCGTGTCCTCGCCATCGTCGAGGAGCGCGTGGCGACCACCGAGCAGCGCAAGATCCGCGAGCTCAACGCCGGCTTCTACTGCTTTCAGACCGTGAAGCTTGCCGCCGCGCTCGCGCAGCTCGGCACCGACAATCCCCATCGCGAGTATTACCTCACCGATACCGTGGCCTTGCTGGCCGCGAACGGCGCGATGGTGGCGGCGCTGCCGCTCGGCGATGACCGCGAGTGCCTGGGCGTGAACGACCGCGTCGAGCTGGCGCAGCTCGACCGCGATTTCCGCCGCCGCAAGGCCGAGGCGCTGCTGCGCACCGGCGTGAGCATTCAGTTGCCCGAAACCGTGGTGATCGACCCCGAGGTCGAAGTCGGCGCCGACACCGTGATCGAAGCGGGCGTGCAGCTGCTGGGCGCGACGCGCATCGGCGCCAACTGCCGCATCCGCGCCTACAGCATTTGCGAAGACTGCACCATCGGCGACGAGGTTTTGATCCGCCAGCACTGCGTGATGCAGGGCGCGCAGATCGAAAACGCCGCTCTGCTCGGTCCCTACACGCGCCTGCGCGAAGGCGCCCACATTGGCGAAGGCGCGCACATCGGCAACTTCGTCGAGGTCAAAAAATCGCGAGTGGGCCGCGGCAGCAAGGCCAACCACCTCGCCTATCTCGGCGACGCCACCATCGGCGAAGATGTCAACGTCGGCGCCGGTACCATTACCTGCAATTACGATGGCGCGCTCAAGCACCCCACCACCATCGCCGACGGCGCCTTCATCGGCAGCAACGCGACGCTGGTCGCCCCGGTGGAAATCGGCCGCGGCGCCTTCGTCGCTGCCGGCAGCGTCATCACCGAATCGGTGCCCGCCGACGCCCTAGCCCTCGGCCGTGCCCGCCAAACCGTAAAGCCCGACTGGGCGCGGAAACGGAAAAAGCGCTAGCCCCGGCCGCAGCCCCAAACGCTCCCGCACTGCCTTCGGGATCACCACCCGCCCCGCCTTGTCCATGACAAGCCGAATGCTCATGTCCACCGTTGTCGTATGGCTGGCTAGCGTCCGCGCTGCATCACCAGCCGTGCAATGGCCTGGGCTGCATCCGGGTGCGAAAAGCGTGCCGCCGCCTCACCCATTCGCTTCCGGCGCTGGGCATCGCCCCCCAAGTTGGCCAGCGCGCTTGCCAGCGAGTCTGGCGTGAGCTGCGATTGCTCCAGAAGAACCGCAGCGCCGGCGGCCGCAAACGCCTGCGCGTTGCGCAACTGGTGCTGGTCGGTGGCGGTGGGTAAGGGAATCAAAATCGCCGGTTTGCGCACTGCGGCAATCTCGCCCAGCGTGCTCGCTCCCGACCGGCTCACAACCACCGTCGCCTCGCCCATCGCTGCGGCCATGTTGTCAATGAAGGCCACGGCGCGGACACGCTGGCCGAGCGCGGCATAGCCGGCCGCGATGCGCTCGTAATCGCGCGGCCCGGTCTGATGCAGAATACGAAAATCAACCTTTGGCGCCATCGCTGCTACGGCCTCGTTGATCGCATGCGCGCCCTGGCTGCCGCCGAAGACGAGCAGCAGCGGCGGCTCGGCCGCCTCGCGCTGCTCAAAAAATTCGGGCCGCACGGGAATGCCGGTGACGACGGCATGCGGAAAGTCGCGGGCCGTTTCCGGGAAGTTCACGGCGGCCGCCTGCGCCCAGCGCGCTGCGCAGCGGTTGGCGAGGCCGGTCCGGGCGTTGACTTCGAGCAGCACGATGGGAATGCGCCGCAGCCACGCCGCCGCCAGCACCGGCCCGGAGGCGTAGCCACCGATGCCGAGCACGGCGCGCGCCCTGGTAGCCCGCAGAATGCGCAGACTCTGCACGACAGCCGCCGGTAGCTGCAGCAGCGTGCCCAGTTGACGGCGCCGGCCGCCGGACTTGAGCCCGCCAATCGTGATCAGGCGCAGATCGAATCCTTCCGCAGGCACCAGCCGCGCTTCCAGGCCGCGAGCCGTGCCCACGAAGACAATCGGTTCCGCGCCCTGCGCGCGCAGGGCGCGGGCGACAGCGAGACCGGGCATGAGGTGTCCGCCGGTGCCGCCGCCGGCGATCACGATGGCTCGCTGGGGGCGTTGCACCATGGCTAGCTCGTATATTGCGACACACTCAACAGCATCCCGACCGCTGCCAGCGAGAACAGCAGCGAGGAGCCGCCGTAGCTGATGAACGGCAGCGGAATGCCCTTGTCCGGCAGAATGCTGGTCACCACGCTGAAGTTGATCAATGCCTGCACCACGATCATCGCCGTCACGCCAATGGCAATGAGCCGCCCGAACCCATCGGGCGCGTGCCGCGCAATCCGCAGCCCGCGCCAGAGAAAAATCACGAAGGCGGCAACCACGAGCGTGCAGCCCACCCATCCGAACTCCTCGCCCACCACCGCAAAAATGAAATCACTGTGCGCCTCCGGCAGGAAGAACAGCTTCTGCCGCCCGTTCATCAGGCCGACGCCCGCCCAGCCTCCGCTGCCCAGCGCAATCAGCGACTGCACGATTTGAAACGCCACATTGCGCGCGTGTTCCCACGGATGCAGAAACGCCAGTATGCGCTCGCGGCGGTAATGCACGTGGAAAATGAGCACGTACAGCACCGGCAGGCTGGCCAGCGCGCCGCAGCCCATCCATTTCCATTCGAGACCGGCGACATAGAGCATGGCGGCGGCGATCAGCACAAGCGCCACCGTGGTCCCCAGGTCGGGCTCGAATACCACCAGCGCGCACACCATGCCCAGCACCAGCAGGATGGGCACCAGGGTGGTCCATTCATTGATGTCGCGCAACTTGTTTTCCAGGTAAAAGGCCAGAAACAGCACCAGCGCCGGCTTCGCCAGCTCCGACGGCTGCAGCGACAGCGGCCCGAAGCGGATCCAGCGGTGCGTGTTGTGTGAGCGGTCGAGCAGAAACACCGCACCCAGCAGAAACAGCGTCAGGCACAGCAGCGGATAGACCACCGCGGGCTCGCGCAGCCGGCGATAGTCCATGCGCATCAGCAGCCACATGACGACCACCCCGAGCACTGCGCCCGCGCCCTGGCGGACCAGAAAATTGTAAGGCGAACGGAATTGCTCCGCCGACATCAGTGCCGAGGCCGAAAACACCATGACCAGCCCAAACGTCACCAGCCCCAGCGTGATGACGAACAACGTCCGGTCGTAGGCAAGGCGCTTCGGCATCAGGCAGTGGCGGCGAGCTTGTGAACGAGCTCTTTGAAAACGCGGCCACGCTGGCCGTAGTTCTGGAACTGATCGAAGCTGGCGCAGGCCGGCGCCAGCAGGATGGTGTCGCCCGGCTGTGCCTGGGCGCTGGCTGCAGCCAGCGCCTGATCGAGCGTGCCACAGCGGGTGAGGGCAACGCCATTGGCCGCCAGCGGTGCCAGCTGCGCCGCGATCTTTTCCGTGGCCGCGCCAATCAGGAGCACGCCCCGCGCGCGCTCGCGCAGCAGCGGTTCGAGCGCGGTGTAGTCGCTGCCCTTGTCCTTGCCCCCCCGAATCACCCAGATGCCGCGCGGAAACGACGCCAGCGCCTTGAGCG
>JBOGKK010000039.1:0-17855 GCA_050745425.1 Terriglobales bacterium | reverse complement strand
GAATTCCATAGCCGCGCCTAGCGCCAAAACAGCTCTGCTATAGCATTGCCGACCGTACCGCTTGCGGCTTTGACCCCAGGAAAAGACGCACGCAACCGCCCAAAGCGTGCCACGCCGGCGCTGTTTTGCTATAGAAACTCCACCCAATTTGCGATGGTGCCAGTGCGGCGTTTAGGTCCTCATGCTCAAACGCCGCCGCCATTCGCTCGATCTCAGCGGTGGTGAGGCCGTGATCCTTCGCCTCACGCCGCCACGCGGTCTGCCCTACCTCGTCAGCGATACGATGCGCCTCGCCCCCCGGCAAAGGCAGGCAGTGCCTGCAGCACTGTGCCGGAATTTACTCCTGCCCGCCCCATAGGTCCCCGACCGTATATCCCTCCGGGAACGGGTCGCTGGGGTCGAGCAGGTACTCTGCGGTGCCGGTGATCCAGGCCTGCCCTGAGATTGTGGGCACGGCCGCCTTGTAGGGCCCCACCGTCGTTTCGCGAAGCAGGCGGCCGGTGAAGGTCGTGCCCAGAATCCCCTCATGCACGAAGTCTTGTCCCAGCCCCAGCTGCCCGCGCGCGTACAGCGTGGCCATTTTGGCGCAGGTGCCGGTGCCGCAGGGCGAGCGGTCGAGAGTCCCGGTCCAGGTCTCCGGACGTTCCCAGTCGAGCTTGCCGGTGGAGACAATGACGGTATTGCGGCGATCCACGCCCGCGCGGCGCGCGGGTGCAGAAAGCTCGGCGATGGTCGGGCCGGTGATGTCCGCGTTCTCCGGGTGCCGGACGGGATACTGGTCTTGTGCAGCGGCCTTGATCATTTCCCCCACACGGACCAGCTCGCGTGCATTGCCCGGATCGAGGGCCAGCCCCAGCGCTTCGGCATCGGCGATGACGTAGAACATGCCGCCCCAGGCGATGTCGACCGATACCGTGCCCAGCGTGCGCACCTCGAGCCGGACGCCGAGATGCACCGCGAAGGCCGGCACGTTCGCAAACGTGACGCGCACGGCTTTGCCGGCGCGCATTTCGACTTCGACTTCAATGAGACCAGCGGGTGCCTCCAGCTTGAGTTGGTTCAGGCCTTCGCAAACCGGCACCATGCCCGTTTCCGCCAGCGCCGTAGCCACGCAGATCGTGTTTGAGCCCGACATAGGCGGATACTCGACCTGCTCCATGATCACGAAGCCGGCATCCGCGCCTGGAATCGTCGGCGGCAGGATCAAGTTGCAGTTGGCGGCGGGGTAGCCGCGTGGCTCGCGCAGCATGCGCTTTCGCAGTCCGTCGGCGTGATCACGCAAGTACAGCATTTTCTCGTACATCGTCGTGCCCGGCACGTCGCGCACGCCGCCGGTAATTACGCGTCCCGGCTCTCCGCAGGCGTGCAGGTCGATGGCGGTAATCGCGGTGCTTGCATTCATGCCGGGAGCTCGCGGTGCAGCAGCACCACGACCTGCGCGATGGCGGTTTGCGGCGTGCCCAGACCCTCGGGCGTTTTGCCCTTGATCGAAACGCGATCGGAGGGAACTTCGAGCAGGGAAGACACGCTTTCGCGCAGCGCCTCGCGCAAGGGCTGAATGCGCGGTTGCTCCAGAATCAGGTTGGCATCGAGATTGGCGATCTTCCAGCTTTCACGCCGGGCCAGTTGCAGCGCATGCCGGACAAATCGCTCGCTGCCTGCATTGGCCCAGCGCGCGTCGCCGCTGGCAAAGTGAGTGCCGATATCACCCTCGCCGAGGGCGCCCAGTATCGCATCGCAGATCGCGTGCAGGAGCACGTCGCCGTCGCTGTGCCCGGCCAGACCGCAGGGATGGGCAATCTCCAATCCACCCAGCCAGAGCCTGCGTTCGGCTACAAAGATGTGCGAATCCCAGCCCGTACCGACGCGGAATTCGCTGGGCATGGAGTAAACGCTATTGCCCGCCGCCGCCACCGGAGGCAGCGGGGGCTGGCTTCTGGCGTGGTGCCGCGGCCGCACCGCCGGTTTTTTTCTGCTGCTTTAGCGTTTTCTCGTTCTTGCGCTCCTGCTCGCGAATTGCTTTCAGCAGCTTTATCTCCCGCTGCGACTGCTGGTGCAGGCTCTTCTTGAGTTGCTTCAGCGGCGCCGGCACGTTGCGGTAAATCTGGTCGGCCAGCATCTGATCGCGGTTTTCCATGTCGACTTCGTTGGGTGTGAGCACGACGTTGGGGTCGACGGCCGGTGCGGCTGCGGCGGCATTGGGATCGTTGAAGTTGCTGCCGGTGGTGGCCTGCGGGGTATCGGTCGGTAAGGTGTCGGCGCCGCGCGATTTGGCGGTGGGAACGCTTTGGAAGGCCAGCGGCGCCGGCTTGGCCACGGCGGCCACGGCAGGATCGGCTGCTGTCTGAGCGTTGTGCAGCTTATTCGCTTCGTTTTCGGCTGCCGCCAACTGGATCGAGGTGGTGGCGGGGATGGCGCCGCTGGCCACCATGGTTTTGTGAATGAGGTTCTGCAGACCTGGCAGTGGCGGCGGTGACGGCGGCGCGACTTGCGCGACTTGCGGCTGCCCGACCTTATCGGCCTCGGCCAATTGCGTAGCCGGCCGTCCGCTCCACATCGATTTCAAGCCGAACCAGCCGGACAGACTGCGGGGGTCAGGCGCTTTCTCGCGTCCGGCAATTTCCTTTTTATTGAAGGCAATCGCCGCCGCTGTGGGCTTGGGAATCGGGGCTTTCAGCGCCGTCAGCTGGGCCTTGGCGTCCGCGGCCAGGGGGCTCATCGGATAGCGCTCGATGAGATGGGTGTACTGCGCGATCGCCTGCGCCTGGTCGGCTTTGGCGTCCGCCGTGAACAAATCCTTGTCGGTCGGGTTAAACTCCAGCGTCGAGGCGTCGCGGTAGAGTTTCGACGTGGTGGCGTAGGAGTGCGCCAATTGATCGGTGAGCACATCGCCCTGGCTGTAGAGCGGGTACACTGATTGCGTTTCGTTCAGGCGGTCCTGCGCGGCCCGGTAATCGGCGTACAGGCCCTGATGCGCGCGGTCGAGGTAATACTGGCCAATGATATCGATCCGCGCCGCCAGCACTTCCTGCACATCGCGCAACATCTGCAGCGCCTGCGGCCGCAGCGAGCTGTCGGGGTAATTCATCAGAAAGGTTCGCAGCGCCGCCTGCGCCTGCAGCACCTGGGTGGGATCGCGGTCGGGCTTCTCCATCTGCTTGAAATGGATCTGCGCAATCTTAAGCTGTGCTTCGGAAGCCTCCTTCATCGCTGGAAAAAACGTGATGAAGTCCTTGTATTGAGCCTCGGCCTGGGCATCGCCTTCGACGCCCCCCTGGAGATACCAGGAGTTGGCGATGGCCAGTTTCGCCTGTGCCAGATACTCGCTGTTGGGGTAGGTATTCAGCAGCGTTTGCAGGTTCAGCCGCGCTACCGTGTACTTGCCCTTGTTGATGTCCTGCATGGCAATGTCGTACAGCAGCTTGTCGGGCTGCTGCGACTGGACCTGGGCCAGGGGGTTGGCAATCTGCTTATGGCGCAGAAAACAGCCGCTGTTGCCCAAGGCGATCAGCGACACAGCGAGCAGGAAGGGTGCGAGTGCGCGCACCTTGTATGGGGAGGCCGAAGGCGGCATAAAGCTATGGGCAAATTCTATCACGCAGCACTGCGGCTGCAGCAATTAATGCAGAACGGTGTTGCCCTCGGGGAGGCTGCGATGCTGGCGGCGCCGGGTGCGCAGGTGCAGCCAGCCCCAGATGAGTAACATGGCCAGTACGGAGGCGCTGGTATCGATGGCGACATCCCGGGGCGAGGGACCGCGGCTGGGAACCAGGCTCTGATGGATCTCATCACTGCTGGCATACAACAGACAGAACACCAGCGTGCGCCAGCCCGCCTTCAGGCTGAAATGCTGCAGATCCATCGAGAAGCCGCGATAAACCAGAAGTCCCAACAAAAAATAGACGACCACATGCGCAAACTTGCGGAAGGGCCCGTTGAGCAGCACCAGCATGTGGTGCGTATCCAGACCCGCGAGCGACAGCAGCCAGCCCAGGACTTCCGCGCTGTGGCGGCCAGAGTTCGCGTCCTGGGAAAACAGAAAGATCACCACGCACATGGCGATCACCGGCAGCCAGGCTTTTAAAATCCGCTTCATCCTTGTGCCGGCTGGGCCGCTCCTTTGGGGTGATCATGCACGGGAATGAGCCGCCCCAGGCGCCGCACCGCGGCACCAGTGCCGCGCAGCTTCTCTTCCAGCTTTTCGTAACCCCGGTCGAGATGGTAGATGCGATCGATAATCGTTTCTCCTTCGGCGGCCAGCGCCGCCACCACCAGCGATGCACTGGCGCGCAGATCGCTGGCTTGTACCGCTGCGGCCATGAGCGGCGAGGGCCCGCGCACCACCGCGCGGTTGCCTTCGACCCGGATGCTGGCGCCCATGCGGTTCAGCTCCTGGGCGTGCATGAAGCGGTTTTCGAAGATCGTTTCGGTGATCACCGCCGTGCCTTCCGCCTGGGTCATCAAGGCCATGTACTGGGCCTGCAGGTCGGTGGCGAAGCCGGGAAATTCGGCGGTGGAAATATCGACGGCGCGCAAGCGCTGCCGGTTCGCGCCAACCTGCAGGCAATCGTCTTGCTGGGTGATGACGGCGCCGGCTTCGCGCAGCCGGTCCAGCAGTCCTTCCAGATGAGCGGGCTGGCAATGGGCTACGGTGACCTCGCCGCCGGTGATGAGCGCGGCCATAAGGTAGGTGCCGGCTTCAATGCGGTCGGGGATGATGGTGTGCTCGGCTCCGCCCAACTCGCCGACGCCGTGAATCTGCATGGTGGGCGAGCCGGCGCCCTCGATGCGCGCCCCCATTTTCCCCAGCAGCGCCGCCAGATCCACCACTTCGGGCTCGCGCGCACAGTTGCGCAGCACGGTTTCGCCCTGCGCCAGCACGGCGGCCATGAGCACGTCTTCAGTACCGGTTACCGTGATGCGGTCAAAGGTGTAGGAAGCGCCACGCAAGCCGTTCGACTCGGCGACAATGTAGCCGTGCTCCTGGCGAATGTCGGCGCCCAGGCGCTCCAGTCCTTTCAGGTGCAGATCGATGGGACGGGCGCCAATCGCGCATCCGCCAGGGAGTGAGACGCGGGCCTTCCCGGTGCGGGCCAGCAAAGGCCCCAGCACCAGCGCCGAAGAGCGCATGGTTTTAACCAGCTCGTAGTCGGCTTGGGGGTGCGACAAGGTGCCGGCGCGCAGCTTGATGCGGTGGTGGGCTCCGTTGCCTTCGGTTTCGACGCCCATGCTATCGAGCAGTTCGCGTGTGGTCCGGATATCGCGAACATCGGGAAGATTTTTGAGCACTACCGGTTCGGCCGTGAGCAGGCTGGCCGCCATGGCCGGCAGGGCGGCGTTTTTGGCGCCGCCGATGCGAATCGTTCCGCGCAGCGGGTGGCCGCCGCGAATGACTAACTTATCCATAAGGTCAATGCACTAGCTTTCCGGCCACGTAGACCGCAACAATTTCTCCGCAAGGCGAAAAAACCGCGATATCAGCATCACCGCCGGGCGCCAAGCGCCCTTTGCGTTCCCATCCCATTAGCGTAGCTGGATTTTGGCATGCCAAACTCACCGTGTCGGCCCATCCCCACGCGCTCCAAAGCCGCACATTGCAGAGCGCTCGGTCTAAGGTCAGCACGCTGCCTGCCAAAGTATCGCCGCAACAGCATCGGCTGCCGGAAACGGTCACGGCAATGTTGCCGAGGTGGAATTGGCCATCCCCCATGCCCGCGGCGCTGATGCCATCGCTTACCAGAATGGCACGCCCAGGCGCCTTCGCGCGCAGGAACAACCGAACCAAAACCGGATCTACGTGGACGCCATCGGCGATGATTTCGGCGCTCAGACCGGGATCTGCCAGGGCTAGGCCCAGCAGTCCGGGTTCGCGTTGATGCAGGGGACGCATGGCATTGAACGTATGCGTGACATGGCAGGCGCCTGCTTCGATCGCCGCCTCGGCCTGAGCCATGGTGGCATTGCTGTGGCCGAGAGCAATGCGAATGCCCAGCTTCACGGCAGCGGCGATGAAATCGAGGGCGCCATCCAACTCCGGTGCAAGCGTAATCAGCCGGATGTGGGCCTGCGAGCGTTCCCAAAGCTGGTGTAAACGCTCGATCGTAGGCAGCAGCAGCACCTCTTCCGGATGCACGCCACGGCGCAGCGGGCTGATAAATGGGCCTTCGAGGTGAATATCCGCACCGGCCTGCCCTAGCCTCGTGACGGCAGCCAGCAAGTCCGGCCACGCGGCGCTAACCGTAGTGGCCAAAAATGCGGTGACGCCATGGCGCGCCAGGTGCTGGCGCAGACCATCGAGCGCTCCGCGATCGGCGCTCATCGTATCGACGCCGCCGCCGCCGTGGACATGAATATCGATGAGGCCGGGGGCGAGCACGGCATCGCCATAATCATCGCTGGGCGTGCTCGCAGGCACAATGACTTCGGCGCGCGTTCCGACGGCCGCAATCACCCCATCCTGCAGCAGAATCGCCGCGTTCTCGATCGATTCGGCGGGCGTCAGCAGACGGCGGGCATAGAGAGCTCGCCTCATGGCAATCTAGCTCGGGCGGCCGTTGTCAACGGCCTTCCGGATGCGTTGCGCGCGCGCCCGTAGCTTGGCGTTGCCGGGCTGCAGATGGCTCATCAGGTTGCCGCGCACGCGGCCCATATGCACCATGAGCGCGGTGGAAAGCAGGTTCAGGATCATTTTCTGCGCGCTGCCGGCCTTGAGGCGAGTGGAACCGGCGATGGATTCGGCGCCGGTGATGGCCTCGATGGCAATGTCAGCGTGGCTGGCGAGCGGTGAGTGGGGAACGTTGGTGATGGCCACGGTGAGGCAGCCGTGCAAGTGCGCGTAGGCGAGGGCAGCGACAGTGTAGGGAGTGCGGCCGCTGGCGGCGATGCCGATCACGGAATCAAGCGGCGAAAGATGCAGTTTGTTGAGGTCGTGACGGGCGTTCAGGGGCTTGTCTTCGGCGCCTTCGATCGAGCGGGTCAGCGCCGGGCGGCCGCCCGCGATGACGCCGATCACGCGCATCGCCGGCACGCCGAAGGTGGGCGGGCACTCGGCCGCATCAAGCACGCCCAGGCGTCCACTGGTGCCGGCGCCCACGTAGATCAGGCGTCCGCCAGCGCCAAATCGGGAGGCGATGCGCTGCACCGCGGCGGCTATGGCCCCGGTGCAGCGCCGGACGGCGGCGATGACCGCAGCATCCTCGCGCTGCAGCTTGCGAATCATGGCGGGCAACGGCATGCGGTCAAGATTGGCCGTGCGCGGATTCACCGCCTCGGTGGGAAGATCGTCGAGTTTTGCGCCCGCCCGTTTCAGGTTTGACAGCCCCCGGCTCTTCAGTCTATAACACTGAAACAGCAGCACTGCCTCCTTTTTCAGGACCCCCATTTGCCGAGACACCACCTTTGCACGCCTGCCGTTGTCACCATTGCCGTACTGGCGGCGTTGTTGCTCACCGCGGCGCGACCCACCTCCGGGGGATCGAAGCCGGGCTGGGAGGAAATTGATGGCATCGTGAAGCGATCGATCGCCGCGGGAGAAATTCCGGGGGCGGTCGTGCTGATTGGCCACGACGGGCACGTCGTGTACCGCAAAGCGTTCGGGGATCGCTCCTTCCGCCCGCGGCAGAAGATGACCACCGGCACCATCTTCGACATTGCCTCCCTCACCAAGGTCGTCGCCACCGCGCCCGCCGTCATGCAGTTGCTGGAACAGGGCCGTTTCCGCCTGAACGATGCCGTGGCCAAGTATATGCCCGCCTTCGGGCAGAACGGCAAAAACCAGATCACGATCCGCCAGTTGCTGACCCATTTTTCCGGCCTGCCGCCGGATCTGCCGCTGCGCCCGCGCTGGTCGGGCTACAACGCCGGCATCCGTAAGGCCTTTGCCATCAAGCCGGCGTTTCCACCCGGTTCGCATTTCCAGTACAGCGATATCAACTTTATCGTGCTGGCCGAGCTGGTACGCCGCTTGAGCGGGGAACGCATTGATCGGTATGCGCTGCAGCATATCTGGAAGCCGCTGGGCATGAAGCACACGCGCTATCTGCCGCCGGCAGACTGGCTGCACGAAATTGCCCCCACCGGCGTCGATGGCCGGGGGAGATCGATTCGCGGCATTGTCAATGACCCCACAGCCGAAGATATGGGCGGCGTGGCGGGCAATGCCGGTGTGTTCACCACCGCTGATGACCTGGCGAAGTTCGCCCAGATGATGCTCAACGATGGACTGGGCGCCAACGGCAAGCGCATTCTCTCGCCGCTGGCGGTGCGCAAAATGACGACGCCGCAGTCGCCGCCCAATGTGCCCGATGTGCGCGGCCTCGGCTGGGACATTGACACGCCGTTCTCCAGCAACCGCGGCGCGTTTCTTCCGGTGGGTTCCTACGGTCACACCGGCTTTACCGGCACGTCGCTGTGGATCGATCCCACCTCCAACACCTACATCATCATTCTCGCCAACGACACCTACCCGCAACAACGCGGTCATCTCAAGCGCATTTTGGCGATGCGTTCCGAGGTGGCTACCGTTACTGCCAACATCCTCGCGCTTAACGACGGTTCGACCTGGGCGGCCGTCGAGCAGGGACTGGAGCGGATGACCGGCTACAACGACCCCATGGCAGCCGGGCGGCGCGTCGTTTTCCGCAACGGCGAGGTGATGACCGGCCTCGATGTCGCCAAAGCGGACGGCTTCCGGCGGCTGCGCGGCCAGCGCGTCGGTCTGGTCACCAACCAGACCGGGCTCGACCGCGATGGCCACCGCAACCTCGACGACATGCTCGCCGCTGGCATTCACGTCACCGCTGCGTTTGCTCCCGAGCAGGGCTGGTCGGGCATGCTCAACGGACCTTTCGGCAATACACGCGATGCGGCAACCGGCGTGCCCGTCTTTAGTACGTATGGCACAGCGAACCCGGCCCACGTTTTACCCGCGGCTGGCATGCGGCTGGTGAATACGCTGGTCTATGACGTGCAGGATGTGGGCGTGCGCTATTACACCTTTGAGACCACCCTTGCCTACACGCTGCGAACCGCCGCTGATCATCACATTCCGGTGATTGTTTACGACCGCCCAGATCCGATCGATGGAATTCATGTCGAGGGGCCGGCGCTGGCGCCGGCGGAGAAAAGCTTTGTCGGGTACTTTCCCGGAATGCCGATCCGCAATGGCATGACCATCGGCGAGCTGGCGCGGCTGTTCAACCGCAGCATTGGCGCGAAGCTGACGGTGGTGAAGATGCAGGGATGGTCGCGCGGCGACTTCTACGATGAAACCGGGTTGATGTGGACGAACCCCTCGCTCAACATGCGCAATCTGACCGAGGCGGTGCTGTATCCGGGCGTGGGCATGATGGAGTACACCAACGTGAGCGTGGGCCGCGGTACCGACACGCCGTTTGAAGTGATGGGCGCACCCTGGATCAACGCACCGCAGCTGGCCGCGTATCTCAATGCGCGGCGGCTGCCGGGCATCCGCTTTGTGCCGATTGCGTTTACGCCCAAGGTCAGCGAGTACGCGCACCAGCTCTGTCACGGTGTTTATATGATCGTGACCAACCGCGAGCAGCTCAACTCACCGGAACTGGGCATTGAGCTGGCGAGCGCGCTGGTCCATCTCGATCCGCAGCAGTGGGACAGCAAGGCAATGCATCGGCTGGCTGGTTCGCAGACGGTGGTGGACCAAATCAAGAGCGGGGAAGATCCACGCCGCATCGCCGCAAGCTGGCAACCGGCGATCCAGGCCTTCGAGACACTGCGCCAGTCCGCGCTGCTCTACCCGCGGTGACACCCACGTTCAGGTGGTGTACGTAGCTTTCGCTGAACGGTTCGCTGTGATATGGTGGCAGGCAGAGCATCCGCTCGCCGATATGACACTTTCGCGCTTTCGCCTCCTTCTCGGCCTTGTGATGGCCACGCTGTTAACCGGCAGCATGTTGTGGGCGCAAGGCGCCCGCCGATCGGCGCAACAGTTCCGCGAGATTGGTCCGGCGCTGGCCGGCGGGCGCGTCTGTTGCGTGGTGGGGATCCCCGGCCGGCCCGGTATTTATTATGTCGGCACCGCCGGCGGCGGGGTCTGGAAAACCACGGACGGTGGCTTTCATTGGAAGGCCATTTTTGCGCACGAAACCACCGGGAGCATTGGCGCCGTCGCCCTCGCCCCCTCGAATCCGAGCTTGGTATGGGTCGGCACCGGTGAAAGCAACGTTCGCAACGATGTCATTGACGGCCACGGACTGTTCTTCTCTCCCGATGGCGGCCAGACGTTCACTGAAGTCGGCAAACAAATTTTCGACCACGCCGGCCAGATCGCAAAAATCGTGATCAGCCCCACCAACCCCGGCGATGTCTGGGTCGCCGTTCTCGGCCATGCCTTCGGCCCCAACGACGAGCGCGGTGTGTTCCGCACCACCGACGGCGGCGCTACCTGGCAGAAGGTTCTTTATGTAAGCGACACCACCGGGGCGATCGACCTGGCGATGAAACCCGGCAACCCGCGCGTGCTCGTCGCCGCCATGTGGCAGACGGTACGCCATCCCTGGGGCCTCGAAGACGGCGGCGCTGGCAGCGGCATTTACAAGTCCACCGACGGTGGCGCCACGTGGAGCGAACTGAAGGGGCACGGCTTGCCCAAGCCCCCTTATGGCCGCATCGCGCTGGAGTTCGCACCGAGCGAGCCCAACCTGCTCTATGCCCTGATCCAGGCCCATCACGGCATGCTCTGGCGCTCCGAGGACGACGGCGCCAACTGGACTATGGTCACCGACAAGGACCAGATTGACTCGCGTCCGTTCTACTTCAGCAGCTTCCAGGTGATGCCCAACAACCCGGACGACATCTTTTTTCTTTCCGTCGTCATGTCGTATTCCTCCGATGGCGGTAAAACCGCCCAGACCGTCCGCGTGCCTTCGCACTCCTACGATCACCACTCGCTCTGGGTCGATCCCACCAACCCGCGCCGCATGATCGAGGGCGATGATGCCGGCGTTTTGTTCTCCCACGATCGCGGCAAAAACTGGATCAAGGTCCTCAACCTCCCCATCGAAGAAGGCTACGCCGTTCACGTCGACAGCGAACAACCCTATCACGTCTGCGTCGGCTTTCAGGACAACGACGCCTGGTGTGGACCCTCACAGGCCGCCGCCTGGCCCAACAACTGGCGCGATGTCTCCAGCGGTGATGGTGAATACGCCGTGCCCGCGCCCAGCGATCCCAACGTCCTCTACGCAGAATCCCAGGAGGGCGACGCCAGCCACATCAACTTGGCCAACGGCATCCGCTACAGCATCAAGCCCATGCCCAATTTCACCTCCGGCGAAACCAACTACGTCTACGACATGCCCGCGCGCTTCAACTGGACCACCCCGATCGCCGTCAGCCGCACCAACGCCAACCTCGTCTACATGGGCGCCAACCGCCTCGACAAATCCACCGACGGCGGCCACGCCTGGACCGCCATCAGTCCCGACCTCACCCTCAACGACAAAAGCAAGCAGCAGCCCTCCGGCGGCATCATCGACCTCGACATGACCGGCGCGGAAACCGCCGACACCATCCTGTCGATTTCAATTGCCCCCACCGATCCCCACACCATCAGGGTCGGCACCGACGATGGCGTGCTCAGCGTCACCCACAACGACGGTAAATCTTGGGATCGCGTCAGCACCAACATCGCCGGCCTCAAACCCTGGGGACGCTTCTACCAGATCGGTGTCTCCCCCTTCGACGCCAACACCGCCTACGTCGCCTACGACCGGCATGAGATGAACGATTCTCATCCCTACGTCTACAAAACCACCGACAGCGGCAAGACCTGGACGGAAATCGATGCCGGCTTGCCCCCCGATTACGTGGCCCATGTCGTGCGCGAGGATCCCAACCACAAAGGCCTGCTGGTGCTGGGTACCGACTACGGACTCTACCGCTCCGATAACGACGGCGCCTCCTGGACCCCCATTCATGGCGGCTTCCCGACCGTGGTCGTCTACGACCTCAAGTTCGTCAAGCGCAATCATAGTTTGGTGGTCTGCACCCACGGCCGCGGCCTTTACATCTTCGACAACATCGTGCCTTGGGAGCAGATGGCGACACCGCAGGTCGCCTCCGCGCCCTTCACGCTGTTTCCCATCCTGAACGCCGTGATGTACCAGCACCTGGGCTTCCGCGACTTGAACGCCAGCCCACTCGCGCGCCGTACGCCCCAGCCGCCGCAAGGCGCGGTGATCCAGTACCACCTGGCGGACGCCGTGCACAGCGCCCACGCCACCACTCCCTCCGCGCCCACTCCCGCCCAGCAGCGCATGGCGGCTATGGCCGCCCAGTACGGCTTCTCGCTCCCTGGCCGTTCGCGCGGTCCGGTCAAAATCGATATCACCGATGCCGCCGGCCAGCACGTCGCCACCTTGCATGGCAGCGGGCGCGCCGGCCTCAATCAGGCTGTCTGGGGCGGCACCTACGATGCCTCGAAAGTGCATGCGCCGTCCAGCGGCCGCGGCTTCGGCCGCTTCTTTGGCGGACGCGGCCTGAGCGCCCTGCCCGGCCGCTACAAGGTTACGGTGACGGTTCCCGGCCTCGCGCCCCAATCGCAATGGGTCAACCTGCAGGAAGACCCCCGCGTCAAAGTCAATCTGGCGGCGCTCCAGGCGACGCTGGCCGCCGGCCGCGCCATGCAGCCCGACGTCGACGCCATGAACCGCATGCTTACCGGACTCGACGGCCTGCACAAGCAACTGGCTTCCCTGCAGCACAACCTGCCCGCCGCCAGCGGCCCGAACGCCTCCAGCGCCATGCTGGACGCAGCGCGGATGCTGGCAAAAAAGGTTGCCACCCTGCAGCACATCCTCACCCCTCTTCCGGTGCATGAGGACTACGGCGGGATCGCCGGCTTTGCGCGTGATTTCAACGGCATCTTCCGTGAGGTCAGTGGCGGCTTCAACACTTTCCCGCCGCCGCAGGACCTGCGCGATTGGGCCACCGCCCGCAAAAAGCTCGCGGGCTATCTCAACCGCTACAACGAAATTGTCCAAAAGGACGTTGTGGCCTTCAACCAGCAGGCGCTGACGCATCACGGCATCACCCTGGTCGCCGGTAACCCGGTGACGCTCGGAAGCGCCCCCGCCATCATGACCTCGGCCGTTGCGGCCTCTAACCGTTAAGGAGTTAATGATGAAACTTAAGTCCGTACTACTCAGTTCGGCGCTGGCCACGTTGGCCATCGGTGTGGCGGCCTTGCCTGTGCAGGCGCAATTTTTCCGCCGCTCCCCAACCAACTCCAAGCCCATGCAGTTTCAGGACATCGGTCCGGCGCTTGCCGGCGGACGCGTCTCGTCGGTCGTCGGCGTTCCCGGCAACCCGAATATCTATTACGCTGGCACCGCCGGCGGCGGCGTGTGGAAATCCAGTGATGGCGGCAACACCTGGAAAGCAATTTTCACTCACGAGGCCACCAGCTCGATTGGCGCGGTCGCGCTGGCGCCTTCGAACCCAAACTTGGTCTGGGTCGCCACCGGCGAACCCAACATCCGCAACGACGTGATGGTCGGCCACGGCCTGTATTTCTCCTCTGATGCCGGCGCGACCTTTACCGAAGTCGATCCGTCGCTGTTTCACAACGCGGGCCAGATGTCGAAGATCGTGATCAACCCCCACAATCCCGATGAAGTGTGGGTTGCGGTTCTCGGTCACGCCTTCGGCCCCAACGATGTGCGTGGCGTCTACAAAACCACCGACGGCGGCACGACTTGGAAGCGCACGCTGTTCGTCAACGACCACACCGGCGCCATCGCGCTCGCCATGCAGCCCGGCAACCCGGAAGTCCTGCTCGCCGGCATGTGGGATGTCGTGCGCCATCCCTGGGGCTTGGTTGACGGCGGCCCCGGTAGCGGCCTTTATCGCTCCACCGACGGCGGCGATACCTGGACCAAAATCACCAAAGGCCTCGATCCCGGTCCCTATGGCCGCATCGGCGTTGGCTTTGCTCCCAGTGCGCCGGACACCGCTTACGCCATCGTGCAGTCCAAAAAGGGCTTATTCTACACATCCACTGACGCCGGCCTGAGCTGGACGCCAGTGAGCGACAGCGACGCCACCGATGCGCGTCCGTTCTACTTCAGCCGTTTCGTCGTCGCCCCCAACAACCCCGATAAAATCTACTTCCTGTCGACTTCGCTGAGCTACTCGACCGATGGTGGCAAAACCCTCAAGCGTGCCGGGCGCGTCCACGCCGATAACCACTCGATGTGGATCGATCCTGACAACCCGCACCGCATTCTCGAAGGTAACGACGGCGGCGTCTATCTTTCCTACGACGCCGGCCTGCATTTCCGCTTTCTCGATACCATGCCGATCGAAGAAGACTATATGGTTTCGGCCAGCAACCAGCCAGCCTACAACCTCTGTGCTGGCCTGCAGGATAACAACGCCTGGTGCGGACCCTCCTCACGCAACAGCACCATGAGCTGGTCCGTCGTCGCCGGCGGTGATGGCCAGTACGCGGTGTTTGCTCCGAGCGATCCGAAAATCGTCTATGCCGAATCGCAGAGCGGCTCGGCTTCGCGCATCAACATCAGCAACGGCCGGTCCACCAGCATCATTCCCTATGAGCTGGGCATGGCCGATATCAAGCAGTCGGATCTGAAGTACCGCTTCGACTGGACCACGCCGATCGCAGTTTCGCCCACCAGCGCCAACAGCGTTTACATCGGGGCCAACGTCCTGTTCCACTCCACCGATGGCGGCTATAGCTGGAGGGTTATCAGCCCCGATCTCACCCGCAATGACAAGTCGAAGCAGATCCAGAGCGGCGGCCCGGTGGTGAAAGACATCACCGGCGCCGAGAGCTATGACGACCTGCTCTCAATTGGCCTCTCGCCCACCGATCCCAGTACCATCTGGACCGGCGCCGATGACGGTACGATCGAAGTTACCCACAATGGCGGTAAAACCTGGACGCGCGTGGATAGCAACATCCAGAACCTTCCGCCTTGGGGTCGCGTCCAGCAGATTGACGTTTCCCCATTCAGTGCCGATACGGCCTACGTCGCCATCGATCGCCACATGAGCGACGACAACAAACCCTACGTCTACAAGACCGGCGACAGCGGCAAAACTTGGACGTCGATTTCCGCCGGACTGCCACAGGACAACTCGGCCCGCGTGATTCGCGAAGATCCCAACGAAAAGGGTTTGCTTTTCGTGGGTACTGATACCGGCCTGTTCTACTCCCGCGATGACGGTTCCTCATGGACGCCACTCAAACGCGGCTTTCCGACCGTGCCCGTCTACGATATCCAATTCGTGAAGAAGACCCACGACCTGCTCGTCGCCACTCATGGCCGCGGCATCTATGCTCTCGATGACATCATTCCGCTGGAAAAAACCACCGCTGAAGTGGCGAGCGCCCCGCTGACGCTGTTTCCGGTGCTCACCGATTACGATCTTCAGGGCGGCAAGCTCGGCGGCGGCTACTTTGGCGGCGGCGGCTCCGGCGCCCACATCGACTACAACCTCGGCGCGGCGCACCGCGGCAAAAACAAGGTTACCGTCGCCATTACCGATAGCCACGGCAACCACGTCACCACGCTCTCCGGAACCGGCCACCAGGGGCTGAACGAGGTTACCTGGCGCGGCAACTACGATGGCCCGGTCACCGCCATCCTGCCGACCTCGGGCGGTGGTTTCGGCTTCTTCCGCCGTCACGGCACGCCCGGCAAGGCCGCGCCCGATGCCGGTCCCCACGCCGTGCCGGGTCTCTACACCGCAACCATCACGGTCGCCGGCCTGCCGCCGCAAAAGGAAACCGTGCGCCTCGCCGAAGATCCGCGCTGGCCGCATCCGGCCGACGCCATCGCCAACGCCGAGCAGACCTTGCGCATGTCGCTGGCCGCGCGCGACCAGCTCTCGGCGCTCAATGAATTGCTTACCGGCCTGCAAAGCATGAAGTCGCAGCTCAAGGCCGAGCAGACGAGCCTCAAGGCGCTGGACACCAGCGACAGCGGCAACTACGGCGATGTGATCGATTCCGCCAAAGCACTGGCGGGCAAGGTCAGCCTCATGGAGTATGCGCTGTTCAACCCCGATCAGAGTAAGAACGAAGCGACCGCCTACCTCACCGACTTTCAGCAACAGTTCCAGAGCGCCTATCGCGATCTGGGCAATGTCACTGACACTCCGCCCCGGCCCACCGATGTTGCCCTTTGGCATTCTCTCGAAGGCCAGCTGCGCGGCTATTTAAGCCAGTACAACGGCTTGTTGCGCACCGACGCCGTGGCCTACAACAAGTTGGCGGTGAAAAACCACGCCATCACGCTGGCCGTCGGCGAACCGATCACGCTGCCGGCGGTGAGCGGGCGCGCCATCGCCGCCCGCAATCGGCGCCAGCGGTAGCGCCGGCCGCCAATCACAACCCTGCGCGCGGGCCCTCCGGGCCCGCGCTTTTTATGCCCGCCCGACGGTCCCTTCGCTCGAGCCCAGAGCGGCCGAGGGAGGCCGGCCAACGGGAGGCGTCGGGGGCGGAGCCCCCGGCAAAGGCAGGCTGTGCCCGTCAGTTGGTGAGGCGCATCTCGTCCCACGGCCCTTCCCACTCGCACGGACGCCCTTTCGTCCGGTAACTTACGCGATCCTGGGCTATAGACAGTGACACGTAGATGTTGATTCCCTTGAAGGTGTCCACGCCCGGCGGTCCGCTCGTGTGCCGGCACAACGTCCCGATTCCTGGAACCAGCTCACACGGGCACTCCTTGCCGTCAATCTCGGCGCTGTCGTGCCGCTGGCCTTCGCGGTCAAGCACATAGTGCGTGCGCCGCCAGCCTTCGACCATGCCCGGCGTGACGTGGCTGTAATTCCGTTGGATGAGCCACATGAATGTCCAGAAGCGGGTGCCCATGCCGTTCAGGCCGAAATACCTGGGGTGCTGTTCGGCGTTGCCGTGTTGCCGCATGGGGTGGCGCGGATCGTAGATGTTGTCTTCGTTGTAACTGTCTTTGGCCTCGACATTGTTGGTCGAGCAGATGTAGCTGGCTCCGTGCTCGCCCATGTCGCCCGGCTTGCGTACGGCATACCGCGCGATGCCTTGCTGATCCGCCGGAATGCTCTCGACCACGTAGGCATGCCTGGGGTCGGAAACCATCCAGTTCGCTCCGCGCGCGCACTTGCCGATCACGATCTTGTAGCCCGACCTGGCGCGGTATTCCGGCCGCCCGACGGTGAGCAGCTTGACTGCCTGGGCTGCGCTCGAGGCAAACGCGACGGCGTAGAAGTCGCCGACCTGCCAGTCCAGTCCCGGGCGCCGGTAGCCGGAAAATGGTTTGCCCAGCGTCGGCCCCAGAATCCCGAACCCTCCCCCCGCGTAGCCACTGACCGCAACCCCGTGCTCGTTGAGCGCGTGCTCGCTGCCCAGTTCGCCCGCCGAATCGGTTACCGTATAACGGTGCGCGCGTTTGTCGCTGGGCCGCGCCGTGAACGTCACCAGGTATTCCTGTGGGAAAAAGTGCTGGTCTTCGGAGCTGCAATGAATCGTTTTGTGATCGCGGGTTGCCGCCGGCAAAATGATGGCGCCGCTGCAGGCATGGAATTGCTCGCTTTCGTCGGCGATTGCCGCCACCTCGCCCCGTGGCGGCCGCCCCTGCAATCCGAAGTAGCTGTTGATCATCAGGATCTTTTCAAAATGCGTCAGCTCGTTCGGAAACGCCGACGCTGCCAGATCGCGCGCCGCACCGTCCGCAATGCCGTGCATCATTTCCAGCGCTTCCGGCACCAGCATCTCGTAGTAGGCGTTCTGATGCCGCAGATAATCGGACATGACCCCTGCGCTGCCCTGGATCCTGACCAGCTCGCGGTACCAGCCCTCGTAAACCATCCGGATC
>JBOGKK010000038.1:0-5484 GCA_050745425.1 Terriglobales bacterium | reverse complement strand
GTCCATCACCAGGTCGATGGCGCCGGTGCTGGCAGGCAGGCCGTTGGTCAGATGCTCCCAACTGCGCCCGCCATCGCTGGTCTTGAACACGCCACGCTCGCCGCTCGCTCCCCACAAGTCGCCGGCCGCGGCCACGTAAACGATATCGGGGTTGGTGGGATGCGTGACGATGCGTGCGATTTGAAACGTGTCGCGCAGCCCCACATCCTGAAACGTCTTTCCACCATCGCTGCTCTTGTAGATGCCATCGCCCCAGGAGACGCTATTGCGGTTGTTGGCCTCGCCCGTGCCGACCCAGAGAATGTTGGGGTTGGGCTCGAAGATGGCGACGGCGCCGATCGACGAAGTACCGTAGTCGGCGAAAATATCCGTCCAGGTCGTGCCCATGTTCGTCGTTTTCCAGACGCCGCCGGAGGCTGCCGCGACGATGGCGAAGCCTGGATCGCGGGGCAGGGAGCGGACCGCGACGACGCGCCCGCCCGCGGAGGCTGGGCCCAGCGAACGGAAGTGGTAATCGCGCAGGAGGTGGGCGGGGGCCTGCGCGAGCGCAGGCATGACGAAGGCGAGCAACAGCAGGGTGCAGATCCGCATAGCGAGCCGATTGTAGCGGATTATCCCAGAACTGTGTGCTTTTGTTTTACCAAAGAAAACTGCACCCCTCGTGCTGGTGTGAGGATCATAGTATGCCTATGACACAGCGGCGGGCAGTGATTACCGGCATTGGCGTCGTGAGCCCCAACGGCCTGGGCCGGGAAGCCTATTGGCGGGCAACGGCGGCCGGCAAAAGTGGGATACGGCGCGTCGAGGCATTTGCTGCGGAGCACTTGCCGGTTGAAATTGCGGGGCAGGCGGCGGCATTCGAGCCGCGCGATTATGTGGATGAGGCGGAGCTGCGGCATGTCAGCCGGGTGGTGCCGCTGCTGCTGGCCGCGAGCGGGGAGGCATTGGCGGATGCCGGGATTGAGCCCGCAGCGCTCAACCTGGAGCAGCGTCAGGGCATCGGAGTGCTGGTGGGCAGCGGCGGCGGGGCGCTGGAATTTGTCGAGCGGCAGTTCTCACTGTACTTTGCCGGCAGCGACCGGCGCTGCAGCGTGTATACCATACCGTCGGCAACCCACGGGACACTCGCCAGCGAAGTCTCCATGCGTTTTGATCTGCACGGATTCAGCCACTTGATCTCAACTGGCTGCACCTCGTCGACCGACGCGCTTGGCTATGCGCGGCAGCATATCCAGAGCGGCACGATCGACACAGTGATTTGCGGCGGCGCCGATGCGCCCTTATCGCCATTGATCGTCAGGGCATTTCACCTGATGAAGATTCTGACGACGCGGTGGAACCACGAACCGGAGCGCGCCTCGCGGCCGTTTTCGAAGGATCGCGACGGTTTTGTGCTGGGCGAGGGGGCGTGGATGTTTGTGGTCGAGGAGCGCGAGCACGCGCTGGAGCGGCGGGCTCACATCTACGGGGAAATTGCCGGCTATGGCTCGACCTGCGAGGCGTTCCACCGCGTGCGCCTGTCGGAGTCGGCCGAAGAACCTGCGCGCGCGATGAAGATGGCGCTGGCGAATGCGGAGCTGCAACCCGAGGCGATCGATTACGTCAACCTGCACGGAACCGCGACCGTGCTCAACGACCGGGTCGAGACGCGGGCCATGAAACGGGTGTTTGGACCGGCGGCCTACGGCATTCCGATGTCGTCGGTAAAGTCGTTGATCGGGCATCCGCAAGGAGCGTGTGGCGCGGCGGGCGTGGCGGCCACGCTGCTGGCCATGCGCGATGGGCTGCTGCCACCCACGGCGAACCTGGAAGAGCCGGATCCGGACTGCGATCTGAATTACGTGCCCCGGCCGGGGCAAAGGGCTGTCATCCGCCATGCCCTGTGCAACTGCATTGCGTTCGGATCCAAAAACTCGGCGCTCGTGCTCAGCGCCACCGGGGCCTGAGCGCCATGCGCCAGCGCCTCGCGCAAGAGCTGTTGGACGAAGATGCAGGCACCGCCGCGGAAGTCGCCGCCAGCCTGGCCGATCTGCACTGGATCCATGACCACCTGGGCGGCCGCAGCAGTTGGCGGCGATTGCTGGCAGCCTGGCCTGGCGCCGGCAGTTTGCTCGATGTCGGGGCTGGCCGCGGCCAGGTCGCGGCTGCGATCGGCGCGCAGATGCACGCGCACCGGATTGTTGCCCTGGACCGCCTCCCGAGCCACTTGGGCGCTTCCGGCGACCGCGTCGCCGCCGACGCGAAACAGCTTCCTTTTGCGGATGCAAGCTTCGACGTGGTGATGTGCAATCTGTTTCTCCACCATTTTCACGGCGCAGCAGCGGTGCAGTTGTTGCAGGAAATGGTGCGCGTAGCGCGACAGGCGGTGCTGATCAACGATCTCGAGCGGGCCTGGGTGCCGTATCTGGTGATTCGGGCTCTGTCGCCGCGCTTCAGTCGTCTGACGCGCTACGACGGGGCGCGCAGCGTGGCGCAAGCCTATACGGCGCAGGAGCTGCACGCGCTGGCGGGCGCGCGGCCGCATCGCGTGATGCGGCTGGGCCATTACCGGTTGGGTCTGATGGTGTGGTGTAACCGTGACGGTTGACCTGGCGATCGCCGGAGCGGGACCGGCAGGCGCGAGCGCGGCGATTACCGCCGCAGAGCGCGGCCTTGCGGTGGCGCTATTCGAGCGCAGCGGCGAGGATGGCGGGTGCGGGCGCGACAAGGTCTGCGGCGAGTTTATATCGGCGGAGGCGCTGCCGCTGCTGCGGCGCTGGCTGCCGGAGCTGGTAGCGCAGGCACCGGAGATCCAGCGTGTGCGCCTGGCTTGCGGACAGGGGCGGGCGGCAGCGTTTGCGCTGCCGCAGACGGCGCGGGGCCTCTCGCGCCGGCGGCTGGACGCAGCCCTGAGGAGTGCGGCCGCCGCCGCCGGGGCCGTCCTCTATTCGCGCACAGCGGTGGCGCGCATCGAACGCGCTGGGCTCAGCTATCGGGTCAGTACGGCGACCGGCGAGCAGTATGAAGCGCAACAGGTGATCTGGGCGGCGGGACGCCAGACGGCCGGTGGCCGCAGCGGCTGGCTCGGGCTCAAGGCGCATGTTGCCGGACTGGAGCAGCGGCCGGAAGTTGCACTGTACGCCCTGCGCGGCGGCTACTGCGGTCTGGCGCCGGTGGAAGGCGGCCTGACCAATCTCTGCTGTCTGCTGCGCATGCGGCGCGATCTGGATCTGCATGAGCACGACTGCCTACCGCGCTGGCTGGCGCGACTGCCGGGCAGCGCTGGCCTCGCTGCCCGGCTGAACGGCGCCGAGCAGGTGGGCGCGACGGTGGTGACGGCCGGTATAACCTTAGGCGCCCGCGCCGCGATGGGGGCCGGGGGCTGGCTGCAGGCAGGCGATGCCAGCGGCTTCGTCGATCCGTTTACCGGAGATGGAATCGCGCGCGCGCTGTTGTCCGGGCACATGGCAGCCACGATGGTTGCGGACGGATTGGTGTGCGCCTATGCAGGCGCCCTGCATCGCGCCACGCACGCCGGCTGGCGCACCGGCCGCTGGCTGCGGGCCGCCGTCATGGCGCCGGGCTGGGTGCAAGCGGGCCTGCTGCCGCTGTTGGCGCATCCGGCCATGGCATCTCGACTGACGGCGGCGACGCGCTGGCGCACACTATAATGGCGCATGGCATTTGCCGATCTGCGGGAATTCGTTGCCGAGCTGGAGCGGGCGGGAGAACTCAAGCGCATCAGCGCGGCGGTCGATCCGGTGCTGGAAGTCACCGAAGTTGCCGATCGCGTGAGCAAGCGCGGCGGCCCGGCGCTGCTGTTTGAAAATCCAACCGGCTACGCGGGCCGTCCGCTGTTGATCAATCAGATGGGTTCGCGCAAGCGGATGGCGATGGCGCTGGGGGTCGAGCATGTGGATGAAATCGCCGCCCGCATCCGCGCCCTGCTCGAGATGAAACCGCCCGAAGGCCTGTTGGGTAAGCTGAAAATGTTGCCCACGCTGGCCGAAGTAGGCGGGTTTTTCCCGCGCACGGTGAAGACCGGCGCCTGCCAGGAAGTAATCCAGCGTGACGGCTTCTCGGTGCTTGATTTCCCCATTCTGCAGTGCTGGCCGGAAGATGCGGGCCGCTACATCACACTCCCGCTAGTGTTCAGCAAGCACCGGGTGAGCGGGCGCCGCAACGTGGGCATGTATCGCCTGCAGGTGTTTGATGGCCAGACGCTCGGCATGCACTGGCAGATTCACAAGCAGGGCGCGGACCACATGCGCGAGCGGCAACGCGCGCTCGGTGAAGCAGCCGCCGGCGAGCAACTGCGGCGGGCGCACGGCTTGCCGGAAGTGCAGACGGGGATGGAACATACCGCCCGCGGCGAGCGCATGGAAGTGGCCGTGGCGATCGGAACCGATCCGGCGACCACGTTTGCCGCCATTCTTCCGGCGCCGCCGGCGCTCGACGAGATGATGCTGGCGGGGTTCATGCGGCAAAAGCCGGTGGAGTTGGTGAAATGCCAGACGGTCGAGCTGGAAGTTCCCGCATGTGCCGAAATCGTGCTGGAAGGGTATGTGGATCTGGGCGAGCGCCGGCGCGAGGGCCCGTTTGGCGATCACACCGGGTTTTATTCACTGGCCGACGATTACCCGGTGCTGCATCTCACCGCCATTACCCACCGCCGCGATCCGATTTACGCCACCACCATCGTGGGCAAGCCGCCGATGGAAGATGGCTGGATGGGTGAGGCCATCACCCGCATCTTTCTGCCGCTGATGCAGATGCAGTTTCCGGAAGTGGTGGACATGAATCTGCCCGTCGAGGGCGTGTTTCACAACCTGATGATCGTCAGCATCCGCAAGGCCTATCCCGGCCACGCCCGCAAGATCATGAACGGCATCTGGGGCTTGGGGCAGGCGATGTTCACCAAGTGCATCGTGGTTGTCGACGAAGACGTGGACGTGCGCAACATTCCGGATGTCGTGCTGAAGGCGTTCAACCATATCGATCCGGAGCGTGATATTCAATTTACGCTGGGTCCGGTCGACGCGCTGGACCACGCCTCGCGCCTGCCCAATTTCGGATCCAAAATGGGCGTGGATGCCACGCGCAAATGGCCCAGTGAAGGCTTCGTTCGCCCCTGGCCTGACGAGATTCTGATGGACGCGGTCACCAGAGCCAAAGTCGACGCGCTGTGGCCGCAGCTAGGGCTGTAGAGGGGGGCGGGCGGATTACAGGTTACAGGTTACGGATCTCCCCTTGCAGCGGGAAGCGGCGGGGTGATGGGGCCGCTTCCCGCGGAGACGGTGAATCGGTTGTCAAGAATACTGAGCCGGCAGAGATCGAAACATCTCCAAACATCGGCCGGGGTCACCTGGGTGGCCTACTAAAGTTAGATGGCTGTCGAGAGTTGCTGGGTTGTCTGAGCGAGTTGGCTAGAACAGTTCCAGCGTTGGTGTATCCGGCTTCGGTAGCAGGGCGTGCGGCTTTTCTTGGGGAAAAGCCGCATTCGAT
>JBOGKK010000037.1:0-5411 GCA_050745425.1 Terriglobales bacterium | reverse complement strand
GTGCTCCATCAAATAGGTGCGGCCGTCGAAGTCGCGCGTTTCCTTGCCCTCGGCCACCAGTGTGGAGACGCCCGCAGGAGTAAAAAAAGCGGGAATTCCAGCGCCCGCGGCGCGAATACGCTCGGCAAACGTGCCCTGCGGCACGAGCTCGGTCTGCAATTGCCCGCTGCGTGCCTGGGCTTCGAAAATCGAGTTCTCGCCGACATAGGTGGCGATCATCTTGTTAATCTGGCCGGCGCCGAGCAGAATGCCGATGCCCTCGGCGTCGATGCCGGCGTTGTTGCTGATGACGGTCAGGTTCCTTACGCCGCGCTCATGCAGCGCGGCGATCAGGTTTTCGGGGTTGCCGCTCAGGCCGAACCCGCCGATCATCACCGTGGCGCCGTCGGGAATATCGGCGACGGCGGCAGCCGCGGAGGGCTGTATTTTATTCATGCAATTCCCATCCTACAATCGTTAGGTGGATTTGCACGGAAAAGTAGCCCTGGTGACCGGCGCGCGGCGAGGACTGGGCCGCGCCGTCGCGGACGCGCTCGCCGCGGCGGGCGCCGAGGTGGCCCGGCATGAGCGCCAGGCGGGCGCATTTGCGGCCGATCTGGCGGATGCAGACGCTCCGGCCGCGCTCGTCGCCAAGGTACTCGCGAGCTTCGGCCGGCTTGACTACCTGGTGAATAACGACGCCTTCACGCCGCTGGCAGCGGAACACCCGGCGGGGAATTGGGATGCGGTTCCGGAATTCGACCTGGTGCGCTTCGAGCGCACGCTGGCGGTGAACCTGCGCGCGCCGCTGCAGCTCGCGCTTGCCGCCGCGGCGCAATCGCCGCAGCTCGAGGCCATCGTCAACGTGGGCAGCGGCAGCGCCGAGCGGGGCGATGGCAGCTCGGCCGCGTTTGTGCTGAGCAAAGGCGCCATCCCCACGCTGACGCAGTATCTCGCGCGCCGGCTGGCGCCGCGCGTGCGCGTCAACTGCTTTCTGCCCGGCCTGTTCGCCACCGAAGAAATCGCCGCGCGCGGGACGGCCTTTGCACCGCGCCGCGCCGCCATCGTCGAGCGCACCCCCATGCACCGCCTGGGTGCGCCCGCCGAAGCCGCCGAAACCATCCTGTTCCTGCTCGCCGGAAACCGCTTCATCACGGGCCAGGCGCTGCTACTCGACGGCGGCTGGCATTTGTGACGGCGCTCGGCTATGCTGAGGCCCATGCGCACTTATTGTGTCGTCGCCTGTCTCGCGCTGGGTCTCAGCCTGGCTGCACAATCGCCCGCCAAGCCCGCCTCGGGTCAGCCGCCGGTCGTCCTGGCACAAATCCCCAAAAGCGCTCCGGCCGATCAACCTGACCTCACGAAAACCCCGACGCTCTTTGTGGTCGGGTACGCGCATCTGGACACAGAATGGCGCTGGGACTATCCCCAGGTGATCAACGACTATCTCAAGGCCACGCTCGACAAGAACTTCGCGCTGTTCCAGAAGTACCCGCACTACGTCTTCAACTTCACCGGCTCCAACCGCTTCGAGATGATGCAGGAGTACTACCCCAAGCGCTTCGCCGAGCTCAAAAAATACGTGGCCGAGGGCCGCTGGTTCCCCGGCGGCGCCTCGGTGGAAGAAAACGACGTCAACAGCCCCAACGCCGAAAGCATCATCCGCCAGGTGCTGTACGGCAACGACTACTTCCGCAGAACCTTCGGCAAGTACGCCGTGGATTACATGCTGCCCGACTGTTTCGGTTTCCCGGCGTCACTGCCCAGCATTCTGAGCGCCGCCGGGATCATCGGTTTTTCGACGCAGAAGCTGAACGCGGGCTGGCAGCCGGCGGCGCGCGTGGGCGGGCCCGATTCGGCGGAAAAGACCCCGGAAGGCATTCCCTTCAACGTCGGCATCTGGACTGGTCCGGACGGCCACAGCATCATCGCCGCCGTCAACCCGGGCAGCTACGACGGCGGTGACAACACCGACCTCAGCACCGATCCGCTCACCCGGCTCGTTCCCTACGGCCACGGCCTCGATCCCGTCACCATCGATGGACGGCTGACCGGCATCTACGACGACTACCACTACGTCGGCACCGGCGACATTGGCGGCGCCCCGCGCGAGCACTCCGTCAAGGTCATGGAAGCGACGATAGATCATGGCAAGGTGTCGCTCAAAAAAGGCCAGCCGGCAGTGCAGGTCGGCAACGGGCCCATTCACGTCACCTGGTCGGATGACGACACCATGTTTCTCGACATGAAGAACATGGACCTCTCGAAGCTCCCGCGCTACACCGGCGATCTCGAGTTGATCAACCACTCGGCCGGTTCGCTTACCTCTGAAGCCGCGCACAAGCGCTGGAACCGGGAGAACGAAATTCTCGCGCATGCTGCCGAAGAGGCCTCCGTCGGCGCCCAACTGCTGGGTCAGAAATATCCGCAGCAGCGCCTCACCCACGCCTGGCGGCTGCTGCTCGCGGGTCAGTTCCACGATCTCATGGCCGGCACCGCCGAAGCCAGCGCGTATCGATATGCGTGGAACAATGACATCATCGCCGCCAACAATTTCGCCTCGGCCCTGGCGTCGGGCAGCAACGCCCTTGCCGGCGAGCTCGACACCCGCGTCGCCGGCACGCCGGTTGTGATCTTCAACTCGCTCAATATCTCGCGCAACGATCCGGTTTCGATCCAGGTCCCGCTGCCGGCGGGCACGCGGGCGGTGCGGGTTACCGGCCCCAGCGGCCGCCCGGTTCCGGCGCAACTCGATGCCAACGGCAAGGTCGTCTTCATCGCCGCCGTGCCCTCCACCGGGTATGCCGTGTACAGCGTCGCGCCCACCCGGCACGCCGTTGCCTCGGGCCTCAAGGTCAGCGAGAACTCCCTCGAAAACGCGCGCTACCGGGTGAGCATCAATGCCGCCGGCGATGTTTCCAGCATCTTTGATAAGAAGCTCGACAAAGAGCTGCTGCGCGCCCCCATGCGGCTGTCGTTCCAGACCGAAGACCCCACCTACTGGCCGGCCTGGAACATGGATTGGGACGACCAGAACAAACCCCCGCGCGCCTATGTCGCCGGCCCGGCGCAGATCAAGGTCACTGAAAACGGCCCCGCGCGCGTCACCGTCCAGATCACGCGAGACAGCCAGGGTTCGCACTTCGTGCAGACGGTGAGCCTAGCCGCGGGCGCGCAGCGCGTGGTCTTCGGCGCCGCGGTGGACTGGAAAACGCCGAAGTCGGCGCTGATGGCCGATTTTCCGCTGACCGCCTCGAATCCGACGGCGACCTATAGCTGGGATGTGGGCACGATTCAGCGCGGTAACGACAACCCGCGTCAGTTCGAAGTCGCCTCGCACGAGTGGGTCGACCTCACCAACGCCAACGATGCCTACGGCGCCACACTTCTGAGCGATGTGAAAACCGGCTCCGACAAGCCCAACGATCACCTGCTGCGCCTGACCCTGCTGTACACACCGGGCATGCAGCGCCGGGACCTCGCCTACAGCGATCAGGCCACACAGGACTGGGGCCATCACAACATGAAGTTCGGCCTCGCCGGCCATGCCGGCGACTGGCGCCAATCCGACACGGAATGGCAAGCCTACCGGCTCAATGTTCCGCTGTTTGCCTTTATCGCCCCCAAGCATGCGGGCCGGCTGGGCAAAAGCTTCTCGCTGCTGCGCGTCGACAATCCCGCCATCCGCGTGCTGGCGCTGAAAAAGGCAGAGCAGGGAAGCGATATCATCGTCCGCGCGGTGGAACTGAACGGGCAGGACGAAGCCGGTGTTCACTTCCGCTTCGCCACTCCGGTGCTCGCGCTGCGCCAGGTCAACGGACAGGAGCAGCCCATCCCCTCGCTCGGCCCCGTGCGCATTTCCAGCGGCGCCATCGTTGCCAACTTCACGGCCTATCAGCCCCGCACCTTCGAGGTGCGTTTAGCTCCGCTCGGCCACGAAGCGGTGCGCACGGCCAGCGTCGCGCTGCCCTACGATCTTGCCGCCGCCACGCCCGACCATACGCCCTCGACCACCGGCTTTGACGGCAAGGGTGACAGCTACCCCGCCGAAATGCTGCCGCGTTCGCTCGACTACGCCGGAGTGCCGTTCACGCTGGCCAAGCCCACCTCCAGCGACGCCGTCGTGGCCCGGGGGCAGACCATTACGTTGCCCAAGGGCCATTACACCCGACTCTACCTGCTCGCCTCCGCGCTGGGCGATCAAACCGCGAACTTCACCGTCGGCAGGCAATTGGTGCCGCTGAAAATCCAGAACTGGATGGGGCTCGTCGGGCAGTGGGATTACCGCAACTGGACCGAGATCCAGACCCGCCACGCCGACCGCCAGGGGCAGTCGCGTCCCTATATGCATCCTCTTTACGCCGGGCTGAATCCGGGCTATATCAAGCGCGCTCCGGTGGCCTGGTTCGCCAGCCATCACCATTTGCCCGACGGCAGCAATGACGCCTACAGCTTCTCGTATCTGTTCGGCTACGAGATCAACCTGCCGGCGGGGGTGCACAGCATCACACTGCCCGACAACCCCAGGGTGCGCATCTTTGCGGCCACGGTGGCCTCCGGCGATCGCCCGCTAATGCCCGCGCATCCACTGTACGACGTGCTGCCCTACAAAAATGCCGACCGGGCGCTGCTCTACACGCAATCGAAGGGCCCCGACGCGGCGTGGTTCCAGAAGTAGCGAGCGGCGGCTCAGGCGCCCCGCGGCAGCAGCAGCAGCACGCCTTCTTCGGCGTGCAGCAGTTTGCATTCATGGGTTGCCGCAAAGGGTGCACAGATGCCGGCGATCGTGATGTCCTGATACAGCCGTTCTTCGGGGCCGTGCAACTCGCCGGGGCGGAAGCGCGGATTGTTGCGATCGCGAATCACGCGCAGGTCGTCAATGGCGATGACGTCGTGCTCCCAGTCGCGTTTGCCGGAGCGAATCAGCCGCAGTTCTTCCGGCAGAGGGTAGTACGTCGCCGGCGTTTCCTCGAGGCCGTAAAAGGAGGGGAAATGGGCATCGAGCCAGAACAGAGCATGGCCCATGACCTTTTGCAAGGCCGGCAGACACGGGCCCAGCATGGTGGTGCTGGTGCAGTGCAGAATGGCCGCGTGCGGGAACGCCGCCCGGCACGTGTCGACCGCCGCCCGGGAGATATCGCAGGAAATCAGCTTCTCGAACCCGGCCCAGTGCGCCTGGGTTAGGGATGCACCTTCGTAGCAGCCGGTCTCGACGAAGGTATCCAATTGATATTGCTGCCTGAGCACCCAAGGCTGAAGCATGGCAATGCTGCTCATGGAGCTTGCCAAGCAATTCGGTTGCCGTTTGCGCATTAGAAAATTTTAAGCGCGGGGCAAAAACAGCGCGATCCCTTCGGCTTGCTGCAGCAGCGCGATCTCATGCGTCGCCTGGAAGGGATGGCAGAGCTCGGCCAGCGTGATGTCCTGATAGC
>JBOGKK010000036.1:0-7913 GCA_050745425.1 Terriglobales bacterium | reverse complement strand
CTGCGCTTCAGGGCGTAACCGTCAACCTGGTCAGCGCCAGCGCCTCTCCGGCGACCATCACCATCGCCCCCGACACCGGCCAGGCCACCACCGCCATCCAGAACTTTGTCGGCGCCTACAACACTGTCATCAAAAGTCTGAATGCCCAGTTCACCTACAACGCCTCGACCCAAAGCACCGGTCCACTCGGCTCCGATCAGACCATCATGCAACTGCAACAAAACATCCTGAGCGATGCCTCCTACTCCATCAGCGGTAATAGTGGCGTGACCAACCTGGCCTCCATCGGTATCTCCATGAATGCGGACGGCACCCTGAGCATCGACAGCTCGCAGCTCAGCGCTGCCATGGCGTCCAACTATTCCGCCGTGCGAAATCTGTTTCAGCAAGCCACGCCCGCCGGCCTGGCGCAAAACTTCAATAACGGCCTGACCAATCTGACTGCCGCGAATGGCCCCGTCGCCGAAGATCAGCAGGGCATCTCGCAGGAAACCAACGATTTGAACCAGCAGATCACCGACTTTCAGAATAATTTGAACCTGCAGGAAGCGCAGCTCATGCAGGTCTACAGCAAGGTGGCCACCACCATCGAGAGCCTGCCCGGCTTGCTCAGCCAGACACAATCGGAATTGGGGTCCCTGGGAAAATGAACGCCGCCACCGCCTATCAGAACAACTCGATTGCCAGCGCCAGCCCGGTCGGTCTGGTGATTCTGCTCTACCAGGGCGCCCTGGTGCAGTTGCGCCGCGCCATTGCGGCCATGGACGCTCAACCCAATTCCATCCGCGACATCGAGATTCGCACCAGTGCACTCAACCGCGTGCTCGCCATCGTCGGCGAACTGCAGCGCATCCTTGACTTCGAGCGTGGCGGCGAGGTCGCGCGCAACTTCGATCGCTTTTACCGCCTGACCCAGACCGCCATCCTGAGCGCGGTAACACAGCGCGAGGCCCAGCCTCTGCGCGATATTCTGCCGTTATTCCAAAATATTCTGGAGGCCTGGCGCACGGCCGAATCCCGTCCCCAGGCGGCTCCGGGAGCCTCCGCCGCATGGACGGCCTAAACCCCAATTCGCCCGAGCTCTGCTGGGCCGACCTCGACCGCGAGTGGGCGGAGTTCTGGGCCTCGCTCGACGCCCACCGCCGCGATCACGCCATCTGGTTCACCCCAGCGCGCTCGACGTATCTCGAAGCCCTGCTCGTCCGCAGCCGCGATTGGCGCAAACTGAGCGAACCTCAATCCGACGCCGATGCCCGTAACCTGTACGCGGAGCACCTGCGGCGCCTGCAGCCCATCCTGCGCGATCTGCAATCCTGCCTGGCCTCCACCGCCGAGCAACTGTTGCGCGAGCGTGACAACATCCGCACCAAGCGCGAATGGGCCCTGCAACAGGCCCGTCCCCGCAGGCTCGCTTCGAAATGAGCAAAGTCGTCCTCATCGTCGACGGGTCGTCCACCATGCGCCGCGTGGTGGAACGCTCGCTCCATCTCGCCGGTCTCGAACCCCAGCAGATACTCGAGGCCAGCGACGGCGCCGAAGCCCTGCACGTCATCGAGCAGACCCGTCCCGACCTGATCCTGTCTGACATCATGCTCGACGGCATCGATGGCCTGCAATTGCTCAAGCAACTGCGCGAAGCCGAAGCCACCCGTACCGTCCCTCTGGTCTTCATCACCAGTCACGCGAGCGAGGCGCAGGTCCAGGAAGCTCTCGATCTCGGCGCCCAGGGCTACATCCGCAAGCCCTTCACGCCCGACCAGATCAAAGACTACATCGCGCCGCTGTTCGTTTAGCTAGCCGCTCCTGCCGCAGCCGTAGCCGCGCTACCCGCCCGGAAAGGGCTCGACAGGAAGTGGTGGAGGGCAAGAGTGAAAGGCCGACTGGATGCAAGCGTACCCCTCGCCCGGCTTTTTTGGGGGAGGGCGGAGGGTCAGGATAAGAACCACCGTAACCGCAGCTGCTACGCTGGCAAGGATCCACCATGTCCGCTTCTTGCGCTGGCTCGATACGGAGCGCGCTGGTGCCGCCGCCCGTGCGGGCGCAGGAATTACGGTGTGAACCGGTGTTCGTGAGCCCGCTTGCTTGCCCGCACTCGCCGCCGGCACCGCTAGCCCCTGCGCCCGCACTTGCCGGGAAGCAAAACAGGTGAATACCAACCCCGCCAATAAGACCGGGAAGAACATACGCAGATTCTTGTACATTTACAACACCTCCAGGCTAATGACCAGCCGTCAAGTCGCTCGCAGTAGAGGACGCAAAGCCGCCGAAGAGAACTTCTGACGATCATAAACCGCCGGAAAAATCGCTGTGAGTAAGGCTTGGCGGATGCCCGCAGTAGCGCACCGGCGTGCATTGGTTGTCGACGCTGGCGCTGATGGTGAACAAGGTGTACGGCCCGCCGGCGATGGTGGTGATGGTAATCTCACCCGCCGCGTAGGCTGCGGTTACATACGGGTTCCCGTCGAGAACCGAAACCAGCTCCTCGTTGAGCGCCACAGTGCCCTGGTCCGTGTTGTAGGAGATCGTCGATGTTACGCCGGCGACTACAACGGATACGGTCCCGTAATCCGGATCCGTTGACGGAACGACGGAGAAATGAACGGTCGCGGTACTGTGCGGCTGCGTTTCGCACTGCTCGACCGCGGCGCGGTGCGACATAGCGCGAGTAACCCCTTTCGCCATCATCCTGCGCTCCTGACTGGCATCCGCAACATTAATTTTGCAAAGGTCACGCACTCAATTGGCCCCCCACTTGCTATGACTTCTGTGGAGGACCCATGGAGAGCGGTATCTACGCAGCCTGTTCCGCGCTGATTGCGCGCATGCACCAGTTGGACATCCTGGCCAACAACCTGGCCAATGCCAATACCACGGGCTACCTCCAGGAAAACCAGTTTTACAAGGCTCTCAACGCGGCCAGCGGTAACCAGCCGCAGGGTGCCCTGAACAACGCCGTCAACGACTTCGGCGTGCTCAGCGGGCAGCAGTTGAATTTCGCCACCGGCGCCTATCAGAACACCGGCAACCCGCTCGATGTGGCGATTCAAGGCCCCGGCTTCCTGACCGTGCAAACCAAGGCTGGTCTTGCCTATACGCGGGCCGGCGATATGCGCATTGGCGCCAAGGGGGAACTGCTCAGCAGCCAGGGCGACGCCGTGCTGGGCGAACAGCCCAAAGGGAAATTGGCTCCCATTTTTCTGCCCAGCGGCAAGATCGCCATCAGCGCCAACGGCACCATCTCCGTCGATGGCGCCCTCGCCGCCAAGCTGCATCTGGTGGAGTTCACCGCCGACGCGCAGGTGAAACCTCTCGGCAATGCCTATTTCACCACCCCGGCGGCCAACGTTCACACCGCAACCCAGTCTTCGCTGAGTGCCGGCGAATTAGAAAGCTCTAATGTGAATCCCATTGCCGCCGAGACCAACCTCATCAGCCTGCAGCGCCATTTCGATATGCTCGAGCGCACCCTGCAGATTTTCAACACCGATTTCGATCAGCCTGCCACCACCGAGCTGCCCAGGGTGAGCGGCACGTAAGCCGTCAGGAGAATTCCATGTTTCAAGCACTGCACACCGCCGCCAGTGGCATGAAGGCCCAGCAAATGGACCTCGAAAACATTGCCAACAACCTCGCCAACGCCTCGACCTCCGGCTTCCGCCAGCGCAGCCTGCAGTTCGAGGACTTGCTCTACCAGAATCTGGTAGCGCCGGGTTCGGCTTCGACACAGAACACAACCGTATCCAGCGGTCTCGAGGTGGGCATGGGCACGCGGCCCTCGTCGACGGAGATGGTCTCCACGCAGGGCACGCTTGTGTCGACCAACAACCCGCTTGATCTGGCGATTCAGGGTGCTGGGTTTTTTCAAATCCAGATGCCGAATGGCACCACCGCCTACACCCGCTCGGGTGCGTTCCAGCTCGATGCCAACGGGAACGTTGTCACTGCGGACGGGTATCCGATGCAGCCGCCGATTACGGTTCCGGCGAATGCGACCAACCTCAGCATCGGCACCGATGGTACGGTCACCGCTACCATCCCCGGCTCGACGCATGGGCAGCAGTTGGGCTCGATTACGCTTGCCACCTTTGCCAACGTCGCCGGCCTGAGCAGCAGCGGCTCCAACCTGTTCACGCCCACCACCGCCTCGGGCGATCCGATTGTGGGTACGCCCGGCGGCAATCAGGGCCTGGGCACGATTCAACAAGGAGAGTTGGAGCAATCCAACGTCAGCGTGGTTGATGAATTTGTGCAGATGATCGAGGCGCAACGCTCCTACGAGGCTAACTCACGCGTCGTCAAGGCTGCCGATCAGATGCAACAGGAACTCAATGGATTGCAACAATAAAGTTGCCGGTTGCCGGCTGCCTGTCGCCGGCGTGCTGCTACTGGTTGCGGCGTTTGCCTTTGCGGCGCCGCGCTGGCGCATCCGGACGCACATCACCGTCAGACAATCTGTGGTCCGGCTCGGCGATTTGGTCAACCCACAGGCGGAGCTGCCGGCTTCGCTGCGCGCGCTACAGCTCGGGGTCGCGCCCCAGCCGGGCACGCCGCTGCGCTGGAGCCGGGAGCAGTTTACGGCGCGGCTGCGCAGCGCCGGTGTCGCGCCGGGTGAGTTCGCGATTCCCAAGGTCATCGAAATCCGCCGTGAGGCGCAACCCGTCCCGGCGGCCGCTGTGCACGAGGCGATCGCCACCTTCCTGCACCGCACCCTGGCGCCCGCCGACATCCGCTTCACTCCGCCACTCACCACGGCCACCACGCCCGTAGTCGCCGTGCTGCGCTCCGTGCCCGACCTCGTTCACGGCCGCCTCGAGGTGATTTGCCGCGCGCAAAACGACCCTCGTTTGTTGCCCTTCGCGGTTTCCGTACGCATGCCAGCCGCCGCGCTGGCGCGCCAGGAGCTCCGGCGCGGGGTGCAGAAATCCGATGCCGCAGTTCGTACTCCGCTTGTGCCGCAGCCCGAGTTGGTGAAACCAGGGCGCATGGCCAAACTGGTAATCAGCCAGCCCGGCTTCGCGATGACCACCCTAGTCCAACCCCTGCAGGCGGGACGCAAAGGCGACCATATCCGCGTGCGCAGCCTGGCAACCAAGGCGATATTACAGGTGCTCGTGACCGGGCACGATCAAGTCGGCATTCTCCCGCGCTCACTGGCGATTCTGCCGCAAGGAGGTATCCATGGCCGGAACTAGCCGCTGGAGTTTGTGCCTGCTCATCGCGCTGGCGCTGGTCGTCACCGCGCCCGCCCAGAAGCACAGTCAGCCGGTACTGTCGCCCGCGCAGCAGGCCTTGAAAAACTATCTCGCGAAGGTGCGCCTGATCGCCGGCGCCACCTCCACCACTACCGGCAGCCTGTGGACGCCCGAGGGCCGCTTCATCAACCTTTCCAGCGATTTCAAAGCGCAGCGCGTGAATGATCTGCTCACCATAAATATCGTCGAAGCCACCCAGGCCGCCGGCACCGGCACGGTGAGCGCCAAGCGCGGCTTTACTGGGAATTCCGGTATCAGCGTCTTCGGTAGCACCGCCAGCGGCCTGACCACGTTGCTGGCGCCCACCTCGAATACCGACCTCGAAGGCCAGGCCGCCACCGCCAGCTCCAGCCAGCTCACCACCAGCCTCACCGGCCGCGTCGTTGATGTACTTCCCAACGGCTTTCTGGTGGTCCAGGCGGTGCGCACCATCTCCATGAACGAGCAGCAGCAAACGGTGGTGGTCAATGGCGTGGTTCGACCCGCGGACATTGCGCCCGATAATTCGGTGCTCTCCACCCAGGTCGGTGAATTGGAAGTAGACGTGCTGGGCAAGGGCGTCCTCAGCGACACCACGCGCCCAGTGACCGGCTGGCTGCACTTCCTGCTCAAGTTCCTGACGTTCTGATCTTCCCATGCCACGCTTTCGCCAACTCGTAACCCCGTTGCTGCTGCTCAGCTTGTCCATTCTGGCCGCCGCGGCCGGCCTCCCCGCTCGCGGCAACAAGTTGAGCGTCCCCATTGCTGCCATTACCACCGTCGAAGGCGTGCGCGGCAACATGCTGGTCGGCTATGGCCTGGTGGTCGGGTTGAACGGCACCGGCGACCAGCGGCAAACGCAGTTCACGATTCAGACGCTGAGCAACATTCTGCAGCGCATGGGGGTGCAGACCTCCGCCCAGCAACAGCAGATGATGATGGTCCACAACGTCGCCGCGGTTTTCGTCACCGCGACCCTGCCCGCGTTTGCGCAGCCGGGCATGCAGATTGATGTCACCGTCTCGTCCACGGGCGATGCACGCAGCCTGCAGGGCGGCCTGCTGCTGCTCACCGCATTGCACGGCCCCAACGGCAATGTCTACGCCGAAGCTCAGGGCGCGCTCACCGTGGGCGGCTACAGTGCCGGCAATCAGCAGACCCATATCCGCGTCAATCAGACCAACGTCGCCATCATCCCTGGTGGCGGCATCGTCGAGCGCGATACGGCCGTGAAGCTGGCCAGCCTCAAGCAACTGACGCTGCTGTTGCGCCAGCCCAGCTTCATCACCGCCAACAACATCGCGATCGCCATCAACCAGACCATCGCAGGCGGCAAAAGCGTTATCGCCCATGCCGTCGACAGCCGCCGGGTTGATGTTTCCTGGCCCAGCGATGCCGCCAAGATTCCCGACTTCATGTCCCGCGTCGAGTCGCTCCACGTCGATGTCGCCCCACCGGCCCGCGTCGTGGTCGACGAACGCACCGGAACCATCGTGATCGGTGGCGACGTCCAGTTAGGACCGGTTTCCATCCTGCACGGCAATTTGGCCATCCAGGTCACCACCACATTCTCGGCCAGCCAGCCCAGTCCGCTCTCCCAGGGCGGCCAGACTGTAGTCCTACCCAAAACCACCGTCACCGCCAAAGAGTCTCCTGCCGCCAAACTCGTGCTCCAGCCCGGCGCCACCGTACAGGACCTCGTCAACGGCCTGCAATCCATCGGCGCCACCGCACGCGACATC
The DNA here is from genome assembly GCA_050745425.1 of Terriglobales bacterium. Taxonomy (GTDB): domain Bacteria; phylum Acidobacteriota; class Terriglobia; order Terriglobales; family SCQP01; genus SCQP01. The sequence continues at coordinate 940 of JBOGKK010000036.1, read as the reverse complement.
GTCGGCATCCTGCGTGCGATTGAAGCCGCCGGCGCCCTCGAAGCCAAATTGGAGGTCATCTGATGAATCTGGCCCTGGTCCATAACTCTGTCGCGCCGGCGATAACGACCCCCTCGGCCGCTGCCAAACATGACAAACTCGACACGGCAGCCAAACAATTCGCCGGCATCCTGATTGACACCCTCTGGAGCGAATTTCAAAACGACCCTCTGGCCACCCAGCCGGGGGAGTTCTCCGACCCTGGAGCCAAGAACCTCAAAGGCCTAGGGCTGCAAGCGATGTCGTCCGCTATAGCGGCTCGCGGCGGACTCGGTATGGCCCAGTTGATCGAGCACCAACTCGATCCGCCCGCGCCGCTTAAACCGCTTCCTGAAAATCAACTCACGTCATTAAAGTCCAAACCGCCGGTTGCCGATATGCTGGTTGGAGCGAAACCTCAGGTTCCTCGCTGAAGATGGAGAAGCCACGGTGAGAATTCACAATCCCAATGTCGAGCCTTCGCTGGTAGCACAAAACCAGGCGTCGAGCTCCGAGCGGATCACCAAGGCGAAGTCCTCTCCTCTTACCTCCGGCTCCGGCGCAACCGTATCCACGGGCGATCAGACAACGCTAGGCTCTTCCGCGGTCGAATTGACGGCCACAGCCCTGGCCCAGCCTGACACCCGCACGGATTTGGTACAGAAATTGCGGTCGCAGATTGCAGATGGCTCCTATGCGGTGGATCCCACCCAGGTGGCCGATGCCATGCTCACCGACCCGCAAGCGCTGGGACCGCGAGGCAATGGGTAATCGATCTTCCATCTGCGAGCGGCTCAGGCCGGAGTTGGCGCCGGCCGCAGTGCCTGCTTGGCTGGAAGGGCGTCAGGCCCTGGTTGCCGAGCTCTCCTCCGAGCTGCACGCCGGCTTTGCCGCCGTCGCTGACTTTCACGCCCGCGACTAC
>JBOGKK010000035.1:0-18789 GCA_050745425.1 Terriglobales bacterium | reverse complement strand
GCGTCTGATTGCTCTCGTCAACGATCTGCTCAACGTCAGCCGGCTGGAGCAGGGCAGCCTGCTGCTGCGCCCCGAAGCGGTGGACGTGCCCGCTCTGCTGCGCACCCTGATCAGCGAATTTCAGCCCCGCGCTGCCCGCTACCATCAGAATTTACTGCTCGAAGCCCCTGCGCCCGGCGCCGGGGAGTCTCTGACGGGACTGGTCCACGGCGACTTCATGCGCTTGCGCGAAGTGTTTGCCAACCTGCTCGACAACGCTATCAAGTACACTCCCGAGGGCGGTACCGTCCGCCTCGCCTGGTACCCCCACCCCGATCAGGTCGCCGTCGACGTCACCGACACTGGCGTCGGCATCCCTGCCGACAAGCTCTCCAGCCTGTTCCTCAAATTCAACCGCATTCAGAACCCGCTCAGCGGCCGCGAGTTCGGCACCGGCCTGGGCCTGTATTTTGCCCGCTCTGTGGTTGAGCTGCACCACGGCCGCATCGAAGTGGCGAGCGAGCCCGGCAAGGGCACCACCTTCCGGGTCGTCCTGCCGCGTCAGCCGGCACCATCACTCGACGCGAATCTTGTAGACGCCACGACTGCCGCTCCGGCAAACTAGAAAGTTGTCATGAGCCCATCCGCTAGTACTCCTGATCCGCTCTGGTTCAAAAACGCGGTGATCTACGAGGTGCCGGTCCGCGCCTTTTCCGATTGGAACGGCGATGGTATCGGCGACATCCTCGGCCTGATTGACAAGCTCGACTATCTGCAATGGCTGGGCGTCGATTGCCTCTGGCTATTGCCCGTCTATCCTTCGCCCCTGCGCGACGATGGTTACGATATCGCTGATTTCCGCAGTGTGGATGCCGATTACGGCACCCTCGATGACTTCAGCGAGTTGCTCGAAGAGGCGCACGCACGCGGCATGCGCGTGCTCATCGATCTGGTGCTCAACCATACCTCCGACCAGCACCCCTGGTTTCAGCAAGCCCGCAGCTCCGCCAGCTCCCCTTACCGCAACTGGTACGTCTGGAGCGACGATCCTCACCGCTACGCGCAGGCCCGCATCATCTTTACCGATACCGAAGTCAGTAATTGGACCTGGGACCCTGCGGCTAACGCCTACTTCTGGCATCGCTTTTACAGCCATCAGCCCGATCTCAACTTTGACGAGCCTGCCGTACGCAAGGCCATGCTGGAGGTGGTGTTCCATTGGCTCGACCTGGGACTGGATGGGTTCCGCTGTGATGCCGTTCCCTATCTGTTCGAACGCGACCAGACGATCTGCGAAAATCTGCCCGAAACCCATGCCTACCTGCAGGAGCTGCGCCGCCAGGTTGACGCCCGCTACGGCGGCGACCGCATCCTGCTCGCCGAAGCCAATCAATGGCCCAGCGATGTCGTGCGCTATTTCGGACAATCCGAACCCGGCGAACCTCCTGAATTCCACATGGCGTTTCACTTCCCACTCATGCCGCGCCTGTTCATGGCAGTCCGCCAGGAAACTCGCCGTCCCATCGTCGACATCCTCGCACAGACCCCTGCCATCCCGGAAAATTGCCAATGGGGTCTGTTCCTGCGCAACCACGACGAGTTGACGCTGGAAATGTGCACCGACGAGGAACGCGATTACATGTACTACGAGTACGCGCGCGAACCTCGCATGAAGCTCAACATCGGCATTCGCCGCCGCCTGGCGCCCATCGTCGAGAACAGCCGCCGCGAGATCGAACTCATGAACGTGGTGCTGTTTTCCATGCCCGGCACGCCGATCCTGTACTACGGCGATGAAATCGGCATGGGCGACAATATCTATCTTTCCGACCGCAACGGCGTGCGCACGCCCATGCAATGGAATGTCGACCGCAACGGTGGCTTCTCCAAGGCGCCCACCGAACGCCTCTATGCCCCGCCCATTCAAAATCCGATCTACAGCTTCCAGGCAGTCAATGTCGAGCGCCAGTTCCAGGATCCCAATTCGCTCCTCAACTGGATGAAGGCGCTACTCAGCCTTCGCCACAAAAACCCGCTGTTTGGCTGGGGTGCGATCTCTTTTCTCACTCCCACGAACGAGCGCGTTCTGGTCTATTTGCGCCGCCTGCCGAAACAATCCGGACAGTCCTGGATGGAAATGCCAGGCGCACGCTGCGTGCTTGTGGTCGCCAACCTTTCCCGCCATTCCCAGGCCGTGGAACTCGATCTGTCGAGTTTCGCCGGCTGGACCCCGCATGAAATGTTCGGCGAGACACCCTTTCCGCCCATCGCCACCGGACCTTACCAGCTCACCCTCGGGGCCTACGGCTATTACTGGTTCCGTCTTGAGCCCCCCGGCGAACAATAACCATTAGCGATCCGCTGTCAACGATTAACCCCTGAACTACTTCAACTACTTCACCGAAATCGAAGAGCACTTTCAGCGCAAGCGTGGGGCGCAGATTCTGCTCTCCCCGGTCGACTGGGCTCTGATTGAAAGCTGGCAGCAAGCCGGAATCCCCCTCCAGGCCGTGCTCGCCGGTATCGATCAAGCCTTCGAGAAATTCGACTCCGGCCGCCGGCGCGACACCCAGCGCCATCGCTCGCTCGTCTATTGCGCCGCTGCCGTGCTCGATGCCGCTGCCGCCGCCCGTGCCGCCGCCGTCGGCGCTCCGGCAACGCCTGCGCCGCCGCGCCCGCAGGAGGATGCCTTCAGCCCCGGCCGCATTCGCACCCATCTGGAAAATGCCGTCGCCCGCCTGACCGCGGTCTTGCCCCCCGCCACTGCCCCGGCCACGATGGATGACGTGCTCGCCACTTTGCGCCGCCTCGCCGCAACCGAACCCGCCGCCCCGCTCGAGGATCTCGACCGTGTCCTGACCGCCTGCGACGAAAAGCTCCTCGCTGCCCTCACCCTCGCCACGCCGGTCGCCGTGATGACCGCTCTGCGCGCCGATCTGGACCGCGATCTCGCTCCCTACCGCCGCCGCCTCCGCCCCGAACAGTTGGCCATGATCGAGCGCCAATTCCTCCAGCGCCGCTTGCTCGAACATTGGCGCGTTCCCCGCCTCAGCCTCTTCTACCTGGAGACACAATGATCGTCACCATCGAAAAACTGGTGAACGGGGGCGATGGCCTTGCCCGTCTGCCCCCGGACGCCGCCGGCCGCCGCGAGGTGGTGTTCGTCCCCTTCACCCTGCCCGGCGAGCGCGTGCGCATCGCCCGCGACGGGCGCAGCACTCGGCTCCTCGAAATCCTTGAACCCTCCCCGGAACGCATTGCCCCTGCCTGTGAGTACTTCACGCGCTGCGGCGGCTGCCAGCTCCAGCACACCGGCGCCGCGCATCAGCTCGCGCTCAAGCGTGCGGTCCTGCTCGAAACTCTGCAGCGCACCGGCGGCGTGGCGTGGAGCGGCCCGATTCAGGAACACGCCGCCGCGCCCTGGGGCTACCGCAACCGTATCCGGCTGCAGTCCGTCCCCGGCGTCGGTGTCGGCTATTTCGAGGCCCAAAGCCATCGCGTACTGCCGGTCACCCACTGCCCCATCGCTTCCCCGGCACTGAATGGTGGCCTCGCGCAGCTCGCTGCCGCTTCTGTCACCGCACGCGCCGAAATCGAATTGGCGGTTGACAATAGCGACCGCGGCCTGCACGATGATGCCCCCCTGCAGTTCACCGTCGCCGGGCGCCACTATCGCACCACCCCCGGGGCGTTCTTCCAGGTGAATCGCTTCCTTGCCGCAGATTTGGTGGCCGCCGTGACTGCTGGCGCTAGCGGACAAACCGCGCTCGATCTGTTCAGCGGCGTGGGTCTGTTTGCCCTGGTTTTGACGGAAACCTTTGCGCGCGTGGAAGCAGTCGAGGCGGATCCTGCCGCCGCTGACGATTTACGCTCCAACGCGCCGGCTGCGTTGGTCGCCTCCATGCTCGCGCTGGACTACGTGCGCAGCCGCAGCGGCCCTCCGGTTGATCTGCTCGTCGCCGATCCCCCTCGCGCCGGCCTCGGCCCCGAACTTACCGACGCCATCGTTGCTCTTGCACCCACGCATCTGCACCTGGTGGCCTGCGATCCCGCTACCCTGGGTCGCGACCTGCGCCTGCTGCTCGCCGCCAACTACACCATCGTCGAGGTCCACCTGTTGGATCTGTTTCCGCAGACCGCCCACATCGAGACGGTCGTCAAGCTCCTCCGCCATCAGTGAAAATGATTGGCGAGATAGGCGATCAGCGCCGGCTTGTCCTGCGGCGAGACCTGCGCTCCCATGCCAATCATCTCGTCTACGGTTTTCGACCAGCCCGCCGCATTCTGCGGATGCTGCACCAGCGTATTGAGCCCGTGACACGACCCGCAGCGCGCCAGTACCAGTTGCCCCACCGCGGCATCGGCTTCTTCCGGCACCGGGGCACTGGCCGCGGCAGCTTCAGGATTGAAGACGGGCCGGTGGCCTACATTGGTGAGGGTCACCAACAAGGCCAACCCGGCCGCCAGACCCAGCAAAAACAAGGGAGCTTTTACAGATTTCACGCTGCTCTCATTTTAAAACGATTTGCTGAAGCCGATCGTGAAGCGCGCCAACCCATGATCGGCGGCGCGCACTTCGGGCACGATCCACATCTCGTGTCCGATGGGAAACCGCACTCCGGCGCCGATAATGCCCGAACCGTGGGTTGCCGAGCCCCATTGCGATAATCCTACCCCTCCCAGAAGGTAGGGGATGAATGCTTCATCGTCCAGGTGGAACGCATAGCGAAAAGTACCGTCTAGCGTAAAAAGTCCCGTGTGGCCACTGCGCCCCAATGCCGCGCTGGGCACAAAGCTGACGTGGCGATTGATTGGGAAAATCAGCTCGCCGCCCGCCGCAAAACCGCTGGGAGACCCCAATAGCGCGCCGCCAAAGATGTTATAGCGTGCCGGTCTCTGTGCCAGCGCCGGCAACGAAGCCAGCAATAGCCCCACGAGCGCGATCCATCCACAGTACTTTCGCATTGAAAATCCCTCCTGCCCCCGGTGCTTGCAACTGGCCTTCCAAACTTACCGGTAAAGCATCCAGTAGACCGCTACGCCAGTCACCGATACATACATCCAGATGGGCCATGTCCAGCGCGCCCACCGCCGATGCGTTCCGAAGCGGCCGCGCAGCGCCAGGATCAGCGTGATGACTGCCAGGAAGGGAATCGCGGAGGCCAGTACGGAGTGTGTCCCGAGGATGCTGAAGTAAACGATCCGATGCCAGCCTGCGCCGGTGTAGTAGACGATGCCGTTGTGAAAATGGCCGGTCAAATACACCGCCAGGAACGCCGCCGACGTGGCGAATGCGGCGATCATGAACGCGCGATGCGCCCGCACGTGCTTGCGCCGGATGCAGATATACCCGCACAGCAGCAGCACCGCACTCACCAGGTTGAGAGTGGCAGTCCAGCCCGGCAGTGATCTCCAGCCCAACATACATGGCTACGGATGAAACAGCCGGTCGTAGGCCATCAATCCGAACAGCAGCGGCAGGTAGATCACACTCGCGCGCAGCAGTCCACGGTAACTCTTGCGTGTCTTCGCGCGCACGCTCTTCAGGCTGGCGTACAGGAACCCGCAGCCCAGCACCAACGCACCCACAAAATACAGCCGCCCTGTGAGCCCGATCAGGCTCGGCAGCAGGCTCACCGGTATCAGCGCCAGCGTGTACAACAGCACTTGCCGCGACGTCTCGCTTCCGTTCTCATCGACCACCGGCAGCATGCGGATGCCCGCCCGCTCGTACTGCTCCTTGTATAACCAGGCAATCGCGAGAAAATGCGGAAATTGCCACAGGAACTGAATCCCGAACAGAATCCACGCTCCGGCATCGAGTCCGCCCCGCGCCGCCGCCCAGCCCATCAGTATCGGCCCCGCGCCCGGCAGCGCGCCGATCAGCGTGCTGATCGGCGATGTGAATTTCAGCGGCGTGTATGCCAGCAGATACACCGCACTCGTCGCCAGCCCCCAATAGGCGCACGGCCAGTTGATCCCCCACGCCAGCAGCGCCGCCCCTGCGGCAATCGTCACCCCGCCAAACAGTGCGGCTGGCGGCGGTTTCAGTTTCCCCGCTGGCAGCGGACGCGCCATCGTGCGCGACATCAGCGCATCCGTGCGCCGCTCCCAGAGCTGGTTCAGCGCCGCCGTCCCTCCCGCCAGCAGTCCGGTGCCCACCGCCAGCTTGGCCAGCAGTTGCCAGCCCAGCGCCGTGTCCGCGCCGACGTAGCAGGCGGCAACGGCGGTCAAAACCACCAGCAGCGTCACCCGCGGCTTGGTGAGCGCAAGACAGCTTCCGGCCCATTCGCCCAACGTATGCGCGGGCGCAGCCGGCGGCAGCGTGCGAGCTTTCGCGCGGGCTGCTGTCAATTCCGGGGTAGAGGTGTGCTGCAGGTGAGCCAAACGTCTATTTTGACACGAGTACGCGCCAGAGCAGGCCAACCAAAATCGCAACCGGCACCACCGTCCAGATCCATTCGTTGAGCAAGCGCCCGCGGCTCGGCAGCGGATGCGCGTGTAAATGCGATAGCCGCCACAACACCAGGCCCATCACGGCGGCGCTACAGGCAATCAGAACGACGATGTAAACCCTATCCATTGCGCTTAGAAGGGCTTGATCAGCACCATGATTAAAATCAGAAAAAAGACCAGGGCAATCGCGCCGTGAAGAACACCCAACTCCTTCGACGCCGTCTCCTGTTTCGGCATCCGGCGCACGCGCACCGTCAGCAGAATGTCGAAGACGATCAGGATCGCGACCAGCAGCAATTTCGCGTGCAGCCAGGCTGCCATGCGCACCGCCGGCAACAAATAAAACAGGTAGGCGCCCGCCACGATCGTAATGGCCGCACCCGGGTGGGCGAGCGCTCGCATGGCTTTTTGTGCGAGCTCGGCCCGCTGTTGCTTCACCGCCGTGCCATCGTCACCGCGTCCGCTGCGCGCCACCGAGAGGGCGTAGAAGAGCCCGCCGATCCAGAGCACAATGCCGGCGATGTGAAACACCAATACCCAGCTCACCACGTTCGTCCATGGATTCATAGTTGTGCTGCTCCCGCAGGGCGAATGAATCGGCCGTGAACTTTCAGCAGGCAGATATCGCTGATCACCTGCAATCCGGCGGCGCGCGCTTTGGCCTCGGCCTCTTCCTGCCGCACCCCTTCCTGCAGCCACAGCAGCCGCGCTCCCAGCCGGATCGCCTGCTCGGCGATTTCGGGCACAAATTCGCTGCGCCGAAACACATCCACGATATCCACCGGACGTTGTTCGCTGGCAATGGCGTCCAGCGATGCCACCGCGGCTTCGCCCAGCACTTCGCGCTCGCGCGGGTTCACGGGAATGATGCGATAGCCCTGCGTTTGCAAATAGCGCGCCACCCCATAGCTGGGCCGCGCCGGATTGCTCGACAGGCCAACCACGGCAATGGTGTGCGCGCTGCTGATCAACTCCAGAATTTCCGGGCTCGGCTTCATTTCCGCTTGCGAGGCGCCGCTTTCTGCAATCCTAAAACTTCGGCTTCCGTCAAAGGACGCATCTTCCCTGATTGTAGCTGGCCAATGGTCAGCGACCCAATCGCCACTCGCTTCAGCTTTTCCACCGGGTGCCCAACGGCCTGGAACATCTTGCGAATCTGGTGGTTGCGGCCCTCCACCAGCACCACTTCAAGCCATGGGTTGTCCCTCGACGTTCGGTACACCCCCGCCTGCTGCCGTTCGCGTCCACTCGCACCGGTCTGCCGCAGCCAGCGGATTTTTGCCGGCGCCGTCCGCCGTCGATCGATCACCACGCCCCGTCGTAGCCGTTCCAGTTGCTCCTCGCCCGGCCGCCCCGCAACTTTCACCCAGTACGTCTTCGGCAGCGCCGTGCTGGCTTTCAAAACCCGGTTCGCCAGCTCGCCATCGTTGGTCAGAAGAATCAACCCCTCGGAGTGAAAATCCAGCCGCCCGACCGGATACAGCCGCTCCTTGATGCCGCGCAGCAGCCGCGTGTAGTCGCGAATACTTGGCCGCCCCTCCGGGTCCCGTAGTGTACTTACAACCCCCTTGGGTTTGTAAAACAGCAGATAACGCATCTGGCGTTCCCGCTGCAGCGGCCGGCCGTCAATCGCAATCCGGTCGGAATTCCAGTCGGCCTTGCTCCCCAGCTCCGACACTATGCGCCCGTTGACGCTCACCTGCCCGCTGCTGATCAGCACTTCCGCCTGCCGCCGCGAGGCATACCCCGCCTGCGCAATCAGCTTCTGTAAACGCTCTTGCATGCTCGTCTAGGGTAGCAGGGCCGCGCTTAGCGCGCGTTGGGCGCATGCGTTACGCCCAGTGGTCCCTGGTGCGGCAAAATATCAATGCTTACCGGCGTGATGCCCTGCCCAGTGAACTGCAGCGCCCGCGCCGCCCCATAGCTCAAGTCGATAATGCGGGAATCGGGCACCGGACCGCGGTCGTTGATCCTCAGGATCACCGCCAGATGGTTCTCGAGGTTGGTGACCCGCACCCGCGTGCCCAGCGGCAGTGTCCGGTGCGCCGCGGTCATCGCCCACATGTTGAATGGATGCCCGCTGGTGGTCGTCTTTCCTTGAAAAAACTGCCCGTACCAGCTTGCAATGCCCACTTGATAGGGCGGTTTTGCCAGCGAAACCGGCGGTAGCGCAGGGCTAAAGTCTGCAGCTTGCCCTGCCGATGAGGGATATGGTACGTGTACGGCCAGCGGTGCGCTGGCCAGCGAGATCGTGAGAAGAAGGAGGGCTAATATGCGTCTCATGCGAGGATAGCGGACGAATCTTGCTGTCCAGGTAAGGCTGTAGAGTTAAACTCCTTGGCTTGGGATTCTTCCTGAAGGGCGGGCAAGGCGATGGTTCGCTTGGACCCCGTAGTGGAAGTAAGATGCCATTAGTATACCAAGGGTTGCCTCAAAAGTCCACAAAGCGCCTCTTGGGCGTTCTGCTGGCGTTCGTGTGCATGTCTGCGGCCGCCGTGCCGCCACCCAAGCCAGCAGCACTTTCCCCGGTCGAACGCGTTCTGCAACGCCGCCTCGCCAAAATCATGCGCGGCCCCTCGTTCCAGCACGGATTTTGGGGTGTTTACGTTTTCGATCTCAGTCGCAGCCGCGTGCTGTTCGACCATAACGGCGAGCGCTGGTTCACGCCGGCCTCGAACGCCAAGCTCTTCACCCTGGCGGCGGCACTCGACCTGCTCGGCAGCAATTACCGCTTCCACACCGTCGCGCAGTCCACGGCAGCTCCAGATGCTGGCGGCGTCATTGCGGGAAACGTTGATCTCGTGGGCTCAGGCGACCCCAGCCTGTCCGGGCGCGCCTATCCGTACGAGCTGCCGCCGCCCGATCCCGCCCTGCCCTACGATCCCAATGCCATCCCCTTGCTGCTGGCGCGCAAGCTGGCGGCGCTTGGAGTTACGCGCATCACCGGCAACATTGTGGGCGATGATAGCTACTTCACCGATGATCCTTACCCTGTCGGCTGGGCCATTGGTGACGAGCTTTGGGACTACGGTGCGCCGGTTTCCGCGCTCACGCTCAACGACAATACCCGCTTCCTTCAAGTCGAGCCCGGCGCGCATCCCGGTGCATTGCCCAAGCTGGTCTGGTCGCCGGCACTGCGCTCGCCGGCCGTCCAAAACCAATTGCGGACCACAGCTCCCGGCAGCCGCACACGCATTGATCTGGCTACCGATCCGGTCACCGGCGCCTTGCGTTTGCGCGGTACCATTGCGCTCGATAGCCCCGGGGTGATGGAAGCGTTGGCGGTTCATCACCCGGCGCTCTATGCCGCCGAACTGCTGCGCCACGCGCTCATCATGCAGGGTATCAAGGTCGACGGCAAGGCGCTCGCTTGTCATGCCCAATGTACTTCCTCGCAGCCCTATCAGCTCGTGGATTGGGAATCGCCGCCGCTCAGTGAAATTGAGCAGGTCACCGCGAAAGTCAGCCAGAACCTCGAAGCGGAGCTGCTGCTGCGCACGCTGGGCAAGCTGCTGGGCAACAGTTCGGATCTGGCGCACGATGGTGGCGGCGCCCGGCCAGAAACCCGCGCTGGTGAAGCCGTGGTCGACGGCTTCCTTTACAAAGCCGGTCTCAATGCCACCGATACCGCACTGGTCGATGGCTCTGGCCTCGCGCGCACCGACCTGGTGACCCCGGCGGGCATAGTGCGCCTTCTGCTTTATATGTCGCGCAGCAAGGAATCCAAGGCCTGGCGTGCCCTGTTTCCCGTTGCCGGGCTGGACGGCACCCTCCAGCACCGTTTTCTTCACGATGCCGCCACCGGCCGGCTCGAGGCCAAGACCGGCTCTCTCAGCCACGTCAACTCGCTCAGCGGTTACGTGCACGCACGCGAAGGCGACGAGCTGGTGTTCTCAATCCTGAGCAACAACATCAACCGCCCCAATTTTCTGGTCCGCAAGCAACTCGATCAAATCGCCAACCTCCTCGCCGCCTGGTAACTCGCTTCACTCAGCGCCTGCGAAGCTACGCACACAGGCACTACGATGCTAGTGCGAAAACCTTTGGTGGCGCAGCGCCCTTCCATGCTATTCTGTGCGGCGTGTTTGGGGTGGCTGCGGAAGAGTCAGCATCCAATCCCGGCGCGTATTTCTTTACTCCGTGAGGTAGTCAGTGAAAGAGCAGGGAACTGTCAAGTGGTTCAATAATGCCAAGGGCTATGGATTCATCACCCGCATGAGCGGCGAGGATGTCTTCGTGCATTACTCGGCGATTCAGGGCGAGGGCTATCGTTCGCTGGCCGAGGGCCAGGCGGTCGAGTTCGAGGTCAAGCAGGGCCCCAAGGGTTTGCTGGCCGAAGATGTAACGGTGCTGTAAAGCGGCGAGCCACCCGGTAACGGCGCGCGAGGAGTATAATCGCCACCACCACGCATGCAAGCCGGAGTCAGTCTCGGTCCCTACGAAATCATTGCACCCATTGGCGCCGGCGGCATGGGCGAGGTGTACCGGGCGCGCGATCATCGCCTGAACCGCGACGTCGCAGTCAAAGTTTTGCCTGCGGGGATGGCGGGCGATACCGTTCGATTGCGGCGCTTCGAGACGGAAGCGCGCGCGGCGGGCCAGCTCAACCACCCCAACATCCTTGCCGTCTATGACTTTGGCGTGGCCGAGGGCGCGCCTTACCTGGTCACCGAGCTGCTCGAGGGCGAAACGCTGCGTGCGCGCCTGACGCCGGGCGCCACGGGTGCCGGAAATGTCGCGCTGCCGCCGCGCAAGGCCATCGAGATTGCGCAGCAGGTGGCGCGCGGACTGGCGGCGGCGCACGCCAAAGGCATCGTCCATCGCGACCTCAAGCCCGAAAACATTTTTCTCACCCGCGAGGGCCAGGCCAAAATTCTCGATTTTGGCCTGGCCAAAGTCGCCGAAGCCGTCAGCGATGACGCCGAAACGGTCGCCGCCAGCCAACTGACGAGTGCGGGACAGGTGCTGGGCACGGCCGGCTACATGTCACCCGAGCAGGTGCGCGGCCAGGCGACCGACGCGCGCTCGGATCTATTTGCGCTGGGCGCGATTCTCTACGAAATGCTCGCCGGCCGGCGCGCCTTTCAGCGCGACACTGCCGCTGAGACCATGACTGCGGTGCTCAAAGAGGACCCGCCGGCGATCGTGCCCGCCACCGGCGCGCTCGAACCCGCGTTGCAGCGCATCGTGGACCATTGCGTGGAGAAAGACCCGGCGGCGCGCTTTCAGTCCGCCCGCGATCTCGACTTCGCCCTCGCCTCCCTCACCGGCAGCTCCTCGACAAACACCGCGGCACTCGCCGTGCTGCCGCCATCGCACCACCGCCTCCCGCTGCTTGCCGCCGTGGCGATCACTGCCGTGGTGGTTGGCCTCGCCGTCTTCTTCACGGCGCGCCCAGCCGCCCGGCAGCACTGGCACTTCACCGCCGTCACCAGCTACGCTGGTATCCAGGCCCAACCCGCACTTTCGCCCGACGGCCGCTCCATCGCCTACACCTCCAGCCAGGACGGCCACTTCAATATCTACGTCACCCGCATCGGCGGTGCTTCGCCCGTCGAGGTAACACGCGGTCCCAACCTCAAGAGCCACCCTTCCTGGTCATCCGATGGCAACACCATCGCCTACGCTCGCCTGAACCGCAGCGGCGGCTGGGATGTTTGGGAAGTTCCGGCTCTGGGCGGAACGCCGCGCCGCGTCGTGCCCGATGGCTTCGATCCGAGTTTCACTGCGGGCGGCGACCTCGTGTACGTGCACGAGGGCGCTATCTGGCAAGCCAGTGCCAGTGGCGAAGACCCGCGCCAGATCGCCGGCCGGCCGGCGGGTTCTTCCGGCGATCTGTACCCGCGCATGTCCCCGGACGGACGCTGGGTGGCCTTCGATGCCGCGATCAGCGGAGGGCCCAATGGTGATCTGGCCGTGGCCGACGTCGCGACCGGCAAAATTCGCTTGCTGACCACCAGCGGCCTGGCCGTCTCCCCCGCCTGGGCGCCCGGCAGCCGCTCGATTTATTTTTCCTGCAACCGAGGCGGCGCGCTCAACCTTTGGAAAATCGGCGTCGACGGCTCCGGACTGCAGCAGATTACTTCCGGCGAGGGCGACGACACCGATCTCGATATTTCGGCCGACGGCCAGCGCATCGTGTACGACACCGCCCATACCGAAATCGCCCTGGCGGAGATGAACCTGACCGGCCCGGAAAATCAGCAGACCATTCACGTTCTGCACATTGATCCGGCGCGCTGGCTGTTTGCTCCCGAATTTTCTCCTGACGGCAAGCGTCTGGTGTTTCACACCTCGCTCAAAGGCGTTCTCAGTGAAACCATCGGTCTCGCCAACGCGGATGGTTCCGGCGCCGTTACGCTGGTCGAGGACGGGCGCAATAACATTTTTCCGCAATGGAGCCGCGACGGGCAAAGCATCCTCTTCGAGAGCAAGGGCGCGCACCCGCTCGGCGTTCGCATCGTCCCCGTTACCGGCGGCGCGCCACGCACGCTAACCTCGATCCATCAGGACATGTTTTCGCCCCCCGGGCGCGATGGACGGTTTTTTATTCGCGATGGAGATGCCGTCGAGGCCGTAGATCCACGTACCGGCCGGACCACGGTTATGGGGCGCTTCCCGGGGAGCGTGCCCCAGTGGTCTCCCGATCAGCAGCAAGCTGTCTACGCCAACCCGACCGGCGTGTGGCTCACCGATTTCCATCATCCGCCCCGGCGCATCTTCAGCGGCCGCGTGACGGTGGCAACCACTCCCGCGGCGATTTATCTATTGCAGTTCAACCCTGACCTCAGCACCGTGCTCTGGAAGATGGGTTGGAACGGCTCCGGCCTCACGCGGGTCACAACCCGGATTCCTGCTCTCTGGTTCGTCTACGCCCGCGACAACTGGGTTGACAATCAGTTCACCGTTTCCCCGGACGGCAAACAGGTCGTTTTTCAGGTTGAGCCGGGCTGGTCGGAAAACATTGGCATGCTCACCCGATCCGCTCCAGCGAGTCGGCGATGACATCCCAGACCCATTCGAGTTCACTGGGTTGAATGCGGTAGGGCGGCAGCACATAGATCACCGGACCCAGCGGCCGCAGCAGCACGCTTTCCTTTTCATAATGACGGCGCAGGTGCAAACCCGCTTCGGATAAGTAACCGCGGCCGGCACGCTGCAGCTCGACGGCCGCAACCGTTCCCGCCTGCCGCACCGCGGCCACGCGCGGGTGCGGCCGCAATCGCTCCAGGCGCTGCGCATGAATCGCCGCAATGCCGGCGATGCGTTCCCCGACCGGCTCGGTCTCGAAGATGGCAAGCGAGGCGAGCGCTGCGGCGCAGCCCAGCGGGTTGCCGGTATAGGAGTGGCCGTGAAACAGCGTGCGCTCGCGGTCATCCGAGAGGAACGCATCATAGACCGCTTCGGTGCACAGCGTCGCCGCCAGCGGCAGCGCTCCGCCCGTCAGCCCTTTGGAAAGACACAGGATGTCGGGCGCGATGCCCGCCTGCTCGCAGGCGAACATCGTGCCCGTGCGCCCGAACCCGGTCAGCACTTCGTCGGCAATCAGCAATACCTGATGCTCGTCGCAGAGGTCACGCACGGCGCGCAGGAATTCCGGCGTCTGCACCCGCATGCCGGCCACGCCCTGCAGGAGCGGCTCGATGATGAGGGCTGCGACTTCAGGGCCGTGATCGGCGAGCAGCGCCGCCAGCGCTTCCAACCGCTCGGCCGAAACGCGCTCCACCGGGAACATCCATTGGCGAAAGGGCGCAGTGAACGCAGTCGCTTCGCTAACCGACATCGCGGCGAGCGTGTCGCCGTGGTAAGCGCCTTCGAGCGCGACGATGCGCTTGCGCTGCCGCTCACCGCGCTGCTGCCAGCATTGCAGCGCCATCTTCAGCGCGACTTCGACCGCAGTGGAGCCGTCATCGGAATAGAAGACATGCTGCAGGCCCGCCGGTGTGATGGCCACCAGCTTGTCGGCGAGCTCTTCGGCGAGTGGGTGGGTATAGTCAGCCAGAATCACTTGCTCGAGCGTGCGCGCCTGACGCGCAATCGCCTCGGCAATGCGCGGTTCCGCGTGGCCGTGCAGCGTCACCCACCAGGAGCTGATGGCATCGAGCGTGCGGCTGCCGTCGCGGGCGTACAGCCAGACGCCTTCTCCACGCACGATCTCGGGCGGCGCCGGCAGATCCTGCATCTGGGTGTAGGGAAACCAGATGCGGCCACGATAGGGACCACGGTAGAGATTAGAAGAGGCCACGCAGTGCCTCCGGGTTGAGTGCGGGCAACGGCCGCAGCTCGATCAGCCGCTCGGGCTTGCCCCAGCGCCGCAGCGTTTCCGTAGTCGTGGGGACCGGCTCGCCGTTGAGCACCAGCGCGTGTACCTTGAGCCCGCGGCGGCGCAACGCCTCCAGGCTGAGCAGCGTGTGGTTAATGGTGCCGAGTTGTGTGCGTGCCACCAGCACCACCGGCAGCGCCAGCCAAACCATGAGATCGAGCATGGTAGCTTCGTCGTTGATGGGCACCATGATGCCGCCGGCGCCTTCGACCACAATGGGGCCGGGAGCAACCGGCAGCCCCAGTCGTTCGCGCCGAATCGTCACCCCTTCGGCGGCGGCGGAAACGTGTGGCGAAGCCGGCAGTGGCAACCGGTAGGCTTCGCGCAGAATGCGCTCGCGCGGCAGGCCCGTCCAGCGCGCCACGGCTTCGCTGTCGGTCGCCGGATCGCCCGCAATGCCGCTCTGAATCGGCTTCCAGTAGCAAGCGCCTTCCAGCGCCAGCATGAATGCCGCCGCGACTACGGTTTTGCCTGCGCCGGTATCGGTCCCCGTCACGAAGATGCCGTTAGAGCAGTTCCAGCTTCGCTGTAGCCCGTCGGACCAGATCGAATGCGGCTTTTCCCCAAGAAAAGCCGCACGCCCTGCTCCCGAAGCCGGATACACCAACGCTGGAACTGTTCTAGTCCGTGCGCAGCACGCGCATCGGGTCGGCACGCGCGGCGCGGCGCGCCGGCAACCAGCAGGCCGCCAGCGCCGCCGCAGCCAGCACGACAAGCGCGGCCGCAAGCGTCGCCGGATCAAGCGGGCTCAGGCCGTAGAGCTGACTCGCAAGCAGACCGCGAATGGCCCACACGCCCACAGCGCCCAGCAGCAAGCCAAGGAGCAGCAGGCGTGAGCCCATACCAAGAATGAGCCGGTAGAGATCGCGGCGGGTCGCGCCCAGCGCCACGCGCACGCCCAGCTCGCGCTCACGCTGGCGCACGGCGTAGGCGATCAGCCCGTACAGCCCGGTTGCGGCCAGCAACAGCGCGAGCACACCGAACATGCCGGAGGCCGCCGCCGCCGCTTCCGGCTGCGCGCCCCAGTTGGACCAATAACCGGTGAGTGGCTGCGCCTGCCCCAGAGCGAGATCCGGGCTGACCGCGGCAAGCTGCCTGCGCACGGCAGGTAACAGCGCCATCGGATCACCTCGCGCCACCCGCACCGACAGGAACAGTGACCAGATGTCGGCGTCCTGCGCATAAGGCAAGTAAAGGGTCGGATGCGTCCTGCTGCCCGGCGTTGCGATGTCGCCAACCACACCCACGATCGTCCGCGGTAGCACCTTGCCAATGTAGGGTGCAACGGTCGCGCCCACGACGTTTCCGTTCCATGCGGGCATCGCCTGCCGCACCTCGGCGACAAATCGCTGATTCACAACGACAACCGGCCGTGCTTGCGCGGAATCGCCGTGACTGAATCCGTGCCCGCGCAGCACGTGCATGCCCAACGTACGGAAATAGCCCGGCGTCACTTGCACCACGTCGAAGCCAAAGCGATGGCCCGCCGGAATCGGCTTACCACTCGCCGCAGCCATCGAGTTCATATTCCAATTGCCACTCCACGGGAGCTGAAAGCCGGCGGCAGCGGAGGTCACGCCGGGCAGCGCACGGATACGATCGAGGAGCGTCTGCACCACATCCGGCCGGCGCGCGAGCGGCGTAGAATCCGGAAGCGTCAGTTGCGCCGTCAGCACCCCCTGGGGATTGAACCCCGGGTCGCGATGCGCCATGCGGTACAACGTGCGGCCCAGCAGCCCGGCGGCAGCGACCAGCACCAAAGCGATGGCAATTTCGGCCACGACGAGCGCACTGCGGCTGCGCTGCGCCGAGCCTGGCTTGCGCGATAGCGCGCCCCGCGTGGCCGCCCAGGCGGGCCAGCAACCCATCAACAGCAGCGCCGCAACACCCAGGCCAGCCGTGTAGGCGAGAACCCTGCCGTCGAGCATCGGAGCGAAGCCGGGCAAGTCGAACTGACGGGCAAGCTGGCGAATAACCGGCCAGGCGAGGGCGATCCCGGCGGCGCCACCCGCGACAGCGAGGACCGCAGATTCGCCGAGCAGTTCACGCAACAGATCGCGCGGGCGCGCGCCCAGCGCAACCCGCGTGCGCAGCGCCGGCAGCCGCGCCATGCCGCGCGCCGTGCCGAGCCCGGCCAAATTGGCACAGGCCAGCAGAAGCACAAGTCCCGCGCCGGCCCAGAGCAGTTTGAGTTCCGGTGCGAGCGAGGCGACCAGGGTCTGGCGGAAGTCTGACACGCGCGCGTCCGGGTACGACCACTTGTTGCGGTGCTGCTGCCGCAAGGCCGCTGAAATCGCATCCAAATCACGAGTGGCCTGGACTGCGCTCACGCCCGGCAGCAGGCGCGCGATCGGCTCCAGGAACCGGTAGCTGGCCGATGCCGCCGCGGGCGCCAGACCCGGCTTGGGCTCCGCCCAGAAAGCCGCGGTGATCCAGTAGTCCTCAGCCGCGGCGGGCGGGAACACGAATCCGGGCGTAGTCACCCCGACCAGAACGTACTCTTTGTTCGACAGCGTCAGTGTGCTGCCCAGTGCCGCCGGATTGCCGTCGAAGCGGCTCTCGAAGAGCTTGTGGCTGATCACAACCGGGTCGAGCCCACTATCTGCGTGCGGACGATCTTCGTCGTCCCGGAAGAAGCGCCCTGCAAACGGCTGCACGCCCAGAAGCGAGAACAAATTGGCGGAAACGATCGCACCTGTCAACTGCACCGCTTGCCCGTGCCCGGTGAGCACGCCCTCGGCCCCGCCCCACGCCGCCATGCCGGTGAAACTGTGATTATGGTTGCGCCACGCCCGAAACTGCGGGTAAGAAATACCAGCAAACTGGTGTGCATGGCTGGAGCCCTGCACCATCATGAGCTGCTGCGGCTGGGAATAAGGGAGCGGGCGCAGCAGCAGCGCATCGGTCACGCTGAAGACCGCGACGTTAGCCCCAATCGCCAGCGCCAGGGTGACGATGACGGCTGCGGCGTAACCGGGCGAGCGGCGGAGCGAGCGGAAGGCAAGTCGCAGGGCGCGCGACCAGGGATCGAACCACGCGAAGCGGCGCGCGTCGCGCCAGAGCGCGCGAATCTGATCTTCCCCGCCCAGCTTCAGCCGCGCCGCGCGCCGCGCGGCCTCGGACGGCATCCCCTGGCGCTCGTATTCGGCAGTCAACTCGGCCAGATGCTGGGCCAGTTCTTCACGGAGGCGTCGTTCGTCAGCCACGGCCGCCTCCCTCGAGCACGCGCGCCATCAGCGCGGCCATTTGCTGCCATTCGCGAGCCTCGGTGGTCAGTTGCTTGCGGCCAGCGGCGGTCAAAGAGTAGTAGCGCGCCCGGCGGTTGTTTTCGCTGGCGCCCCATTCGGAACGAATCCAGCCGCGCTGTTCCAACCGCAGCAGCGCCGGATAGAGCGTGCCCTGGTTAATCGCCAACAGATCTTCTGACACCTGCTCGATGCGCCGCGCGATGCCATAGCCGTGCAGCGGGCCCAGGGTCTCCAGCGTCTTCAGCACCAGCAAATCAAGCGTGCCGCGCAACAGATCGGCTTTGTTCTCGCCCATGGTGGACTCCTTTAGATAGCCAACAGAGGGAGTGTACGCGCGCGCTCTGTGGAAAGTCAACAGGTACGTTTGCCGCTTTTAGCCGGTGCGCAGCACGCGCAGTGGATTTGCGTGCCCAGCTCGCCGCGCCGGCCACCACGGCGCCTTCGCCCCCGATACTCGCCTGGCACCTCGGCCCGCCGTCGCCAGTATCGCCGGGTGTTCCGTTTCCCGCGATCCACTCCAAAGAAGAACCGTGCGGGCGACTCAAACACCCGTGGGCGAAGCAGGTCGCTGCGGAACAAAATGTCGCTCTGGCGATCTACAGCAAGCGCGATGGGCCAAGGAATATGAAAAAGTACCGCACGCGCGGGAGTAAAAATCCACGCGAGCTGGAATACAACCCGGCACCTTAGGAGCATCCTCTCACCCTGCAGCTTCTCCCATGCCCGTCATAACCGAACGCCGTGTTCACAAGCGGCCGCTTCCGCATCTGCCCGCCCACGCGC
>JBOGKK010000034.1:0-5342 GCA_050745425.1 Terriglobales bacterium | reverse complement strand
GGGTATGGAAGGTCCAGGCAAAGGCCGCGGATTCAGACATGGAAACCTGTGACAAACCTTATCATTGATTGGCGCGGGGCCGCGCTCGGCTGCGCCGACCGACCCGCTTCTGCTCGCGCCTGGCTGGGGGCCCTTTGCCCCAGCCACCCGCTGCGCATCCTTTCATTGCCGCGGGGCCGCAATCGGCTGGAGCTGAATAGTAAACTGAGCGTATGCGGCGCACGAGTGAAGGACTGTTGTTGCTGCTGCTGGCCACCGGCTTTCTGATGCTGGCCATCACCGGCCGCCTGGGCTGGCTGGTGGTGATGATCGGCGCTGCCGCTTACCTGATCCGCGGCTTTACGTTCCTGCTGCGCCGGCCGCTGCTGTGGTCCAGCCGCACCTGGAGTCTGGCCCTGCTGGCGTATCTGCCCATTTTTGCCTGGGATGGCCTGGTGCTCTCGCACAGCTTCCTCGAAGCCAGCCTGCATTTGGTGGTGCTGGCCGGAGCGGCGCGCCTGTTCGCCCCTCATTCCGGCCGCGACGATCTGCTGCTCGGACTGCTGGCTTTTCTGGAAGTGCTGACGGCGGCGTTGCTCACCGTTTCCGGCGCGTTTTTTATCCTTTTCCTGATCTTTATTGTGCTGCTCGTCGCCACCCTTGTGGCCTTCGAAATGGAGCGCGCCCACGCCGCGGCCGGCTGTGCGCCCGAGACCGTCGCGCGCATTCCACGCGCCGGCATGCTGCGCTTTTCGCTGGCGCTCAGCGTCATGGTGGCCGTTTGCGGCGCTCTCGTGTTTTTTCTGCTGCCGCGCACCTCCCTGGGCGGATGGTCCGCGCGCCCGCTCGGCGGCGGCCTTACCGGCTTCAACGATGAGGTCCACCTCGGCGCGATTGCCAATTTGCAGCGCAGCAACCGCCCCATCATGCACATCCGGCTCATCGATTCCAAGCCGCCGCTTTCCCCTGCCGCCTTCGAGCAAATCCCGTGGCGCGGCCGCGGCCTCACAACTTTTGACGGAACGCGCTGGTTCGACCCCGATACGCCCGCGGTCTTCGGCAGCGAGTCAGGACGCATTGAAGTCGGCGTGCGCGCCGCCGACGGCACCGCACAACTGGTCCGCTACCAGGTTTCGCTGGAGCCGATTCAGTCACCGGTGCTGTTTTTTCCGCCGCGCCTGCTGCGCGCAGCTACGCATTTCCCCGTGCTCTCGTGGGATCGCTACACCGCAACCCTCGCCGGCCTGGGCGCCAACGGAACCGGGGCGTCGTATTCGGGCGTTTCCGACCTTGCCGTACCCTCGCCCCAGGATCTGCGCCTGCATGGCGGATGGGATCGCGGCCATTTCCCGCTGCGCCGCTATTTGCAACTGCCGCACGATCTCGACCCGCGCATCCCCGAGTTGGCCCGCCGCGTCGTCGCCGGCGTGCCCGACAACAACTGGGAGCGCATGCAGGCGCTCACCAACTATCTCAAAACCCACTATGCCTACAGCTTGCAAAACCTGCCTCAAGGCGCGCACCCGTTGTCGGCGTTTCTTTTCGATCCCGCGACGGGCGATTGCGAGTATTTTGCCTCTGCTCTGGCGGTGATGGCGCGCACGCTCGACATTCCCACGCGCCTGGTGAATGGTTTTCTGCTTGGCCCTTACAACCCGCTCACGGGCGAGTACCTGGTGCGGGGCCGAGACGCGCACACCTGGGTGGAAGCCTACTTCCCCACCTCGTATCAGGGCTTGCGCGACGGCTTTGGACGCGCCGTCTGGATCACCTTCGACGCGACACCCGACTCCGCCGCCGCAACCAGCCTGCTCCCCGGCTCGGGCATGTTTCTGGATGCTTTCTCCAGCGCCTGGCAACAGTGGATCGTCAATTACGACTGGTTCCGGCAGGCGCGGATGGCCGCCTTCGTACAGCACGACGTGGATGCCGCCGCAGGCAGAGCCTTTACCCGCACCGCCAGCGCTGCCGAGCAGGCCTGGTCGCAGTTGCACACGCCCAGTCGTTCGGGCGCGGTTTGGGAGTTCTGGGCCAGCGCGCTGCTGGTGGTCACGATCTGCATCCTCGGCGGCCTGGTGCTTTGCCGCAGTGGTTGGGCTCTTGACGGCTCGCGCCGCCGCGGCCGCGTCGGCGGTGATCAAGCCGCTGTGCGCCGCCAGGCGCAGGCGGCCTATCGTCGTCTGTTGCGCCATCTGCAGCACTGCGGCCTGCAACATCCGCCCGGTCAGACCCCGGAGGAATTATTGGCTGTAGTCGATGGGAAACACGTTCCTGCGGAGCTCACCGTCGCCCTCGCGGCGTTTGTGCGCGACTACCAGGCTCTGCGCTTCGGCTCCGCGCCCGCCGGCGCCGCCCGCCAACTTCGGCCACAACTTCAGCACCTGCGCCGCCTCTGCCGCCGCAGCGAACTGACCTGACGACTCGCTCTAGCCGCCCGCGCAGCGGGGACCATTGACTGGCGCGGGACCCCGTTTGGCTGCGCCACGCGACCCGCTTACGCCCGGCCGGGTCCGGTGAACGACGCACGTGCGTCGTGCGGATTGCCCCCGCGCCATCGCGGCAGCAGCGAACAGAACCGCTGCACAGCGCGGGACTCTCCGGGGCGTGGTCATCGGCTTACCGGTGCGCACAAGCAGGCACCGGCGGTGGCGTGCCCGCGCGCGGCTTGAAAGGATCGGGATGTTTATTCTCGATCGCTTTCATCTCACTCGTGACCGCTTCCGGTGAATAGACTGATGGCGGCACAATCGCGACCGCCGGATTGCTCGTTACCGCCGAAAACTGCGCCGGCGGCTTGGGACCGTTCGCAAGCACCGCGCGCTGAAAGGCATCATCACGTTTCTTGCTCCACGCCTGCCAGGCGTCTGGCTTGGCCATGGCAATGAGCCGGATGCCTCCGCCGGGCATGAACTCGAACCGGTTTCTGGACTGCACGCTCTCCATATGCCCGGCATACTGCACCACAACCTGGCCATTCAGGACCTCAACGCTGGCAGGATTTCCTACCGGCGCATCCAGGCGCAACTTGGCCCCGCCGTCGGGCATGCTGACCACACCCGTTCCCAGATGCGCATGGAAATCGCGGCTGTCGCCGTCCTGCATGGTAAAAAACGCTTCCCCGCGCGCCAGCGTTACAGTGGTTACGTGTACGCCATCGTCACGCAGGCGCAGACGGTTGAATGTAAGCTCGCTCTGGGGCGCCAACCGCAACGCCGAACCGCACTCCAGCTCCACTTCGGCCGCGCTATTGCTCTGCGTGCGGATGCTTTCGCCCTCCGTCACCGGCGCGCTCAGCAGCGCCGTGGTCCAGCGCGTCACGATGGCACGGTCCGGGTGGGGCTCGGGCAGCTTCACCTGCACTTGATGTTGTAAAAAGGTGATGATCACGATGCGTACCCGCGACTCCCCCAGCCCCGCCGCCGCCAGCAGCACCAGCACGCCCAGCCTCCAAATTGCGTCATGCCTCATGGTCTCTCTTTGCCGCGGCGATCAGGTCCTCGCCGCCGCTTGCCATCATTTCCTTTAGTTTCTGCTGATTGCCGTTTCTGTCAAGTCAGCGTTCGCTACAGTAGAGAAGGCGCTTATGGCAAAGCCTTCGTGGCTGTGCGACCACATCCCTGCTCTCGACGGCCTGCGCGGGCTGGCCATCATTCTGGTCCTTCTGCACCATTGCGAGCCGCGCCTGCGCTCGCTGGGACTTGGCACCGTCTCCGCCTGGGGCTGGGTCGGCGTCAATTTGTTCTTTGTTCTCTCCGGCTTTCTGATCACCGGCATCCTGCTGGATGAGCGCACCCAGCCGCATTTCTTCCGCAACTTCTATGCCCGCCGCGGCCTGCGTATCTGGCCTCTTTATTTCCTCGTTGTCCCCCTGGTCTACTTCACCTTTGGACCCCACTCCAGTTGGATCGGTTCCCGCCCCGGCTGGCTCTACTTCCTCTTCTATGTCCAGAACCTCGTGCCCGGACTGAACGGCGCACTGTACCCAACCTGGAGCCTGGCGATCGAGGAACAGTTCTACCTGGTCTGGGCGCCCCTGGTACGCTTCGTCCCCCAAAAGCTGCTGGCCGCTCTCCTGCTCGTGGTTCTGGCCAGCGGCGCCGGACTGCGCACGCACCTGTTTGGTTCGCTTCCGCCCATTCACACCCTCTACCATCTCGATGGACTCGCGGCCGGCTGCCTGTTGGCAATGGCCATTCGAACATGGCATGCGTCGGCGGCTCGCTGGCGCGCCGCCGGCTGGATCGCAACCGCTGTTGGTCTTGGTGGCGCCTTCGCTGCTGCGCTCGACCGTCCGCCACTGCTGAACACGTGTTTCGCCGTCGGCTTTGCCGGCATCCTTCTGTTGGCCGCTTCCGCCCCGGCCATACCAGGCCTGAGCTGGAGACCACTCCGCTTCCTGGGCAAAATCAGCTACGGCGTCTATCTCACCCACATGCCGGTATTCGCCCTGCTCGGCGGGGTGGATGTCTATATGGATCACATCCACGCCGGCGCCGCCGGCGACTTGCTGATTGTCGTCATGCGGATTACCGTTTCTCTCGGCGTGGCTACCCTGATCTGGTACGGCTATGAGCGGCCAATCCTGGGCCTGAAACGCTATTTTCGCCCGCTCCCGATGCCGGTTCCCGCACCTGCGACTTGTCCGCCAAGTCGCGCCTGACCAACACATCATCCTCGGACCATTTTTTGGTTCCACTGCAGCGCGCTTGTGCTACAGTTCCGCATGCTTTGCCGAAAGGTCGGGTTATGACGAATCGTACTTTATCCCATCGCTTACGTATTCCGTTGACGCTAGGCTTGGCGCTGGCCACCTGCGGCTGGCTGGGCGCTCAAGGCCGGAGGCCGGCCCCGCCGCCCAAACCGCCCGTCAACGCCTCGACGAACCCGCTCCTGCGCCCGTTCGTGTTCCGCTCCATCGGGCCCGCGACCATGCTCGGCCGCGTCGACGACATTGAAGGTACGCCACAGGATTCGATGCTGCTGTACATGGGCTTTGCCACCGGCGGCCTCTGGCGCTCGACCGACGGCGGACTCCACTGGACCTCGCTGTGGGATACCCACTCCAACGAATCCGTGGGGGCCATTGCGGTCGCGCCCTCGGACAAAATGATCGTTTACGTCGGCAGCGGCGAAGCCAACAACCGCCAGAGTTCGAGCATCGGCGATGGCATGTGGAGCACGCACGATGGCGGCAAGACCTGGCAGCACCTGGGCCTGAGCCAGACGCAATCGATCGGCGGCATTGCGGTCGATCCGCGCAACCCCAACGTGGTTTACGTGGCGGCCAACGGGCACCTGTTTGGCCCCAACCCCGAACGTGGCCTGTACAAGACCACCGACGGCGGCAAGACCTGGACCAAGGC
>JBOGKK010000033.1:0-4551 GCA_050745425.1 Terriglobales bacterium | reverse complement strand
GTGATGCCCTGATCGATTGTGAAAGTGGCGAGTGAGCTCACGTTCACGCTGTTGATCACCGAGGGCGTGGCCGGGTCGGTCAACTCGAGCCCGAAGTTGTGCAGCCGCAACCCGGCACCGTCGAGGACCGAGACGCCTTCGACCTTCGATCCGTCCCCGACATCGACGACGCCGCCGGTGAACCCGGCCGGGATGCATGCGTAATCACTCGGCCCGGGCTCGCGCACCGGAGACCAGTTACCCGCCTCTTCCCACGCCAACGGGTCCGGCTGATAGGCACCTGTGTAGGTGATCGTGCACGTCGGGTCGGCTGCGGCGTTCGGGCTCAAGATCAGAGCCGAAGCGACCAGCAGGCAAACCAGTAACGCGCCGGACAGCAGCCGCGTGCGCCACTGACCCCGCGTCGCTGAGCGAGCGTGCGTCAGAACCTCTGCCGGCAGGGCGCGGATCATGAGTGGGGCATTGGCGTGGCGGTGTCGCATGCTTCAACGTCTCCCGGTTACGTGCTCACGCGGCGCAAGCTTCGCTGCCCGTGATCTGCCAGAGCAAGGTGTCTGTGATCGAACTCGGTACGTGCCAGCTGACCGTATAGGTGCCGGTCGCGGTGGCGGTCGCGCTCGGCAACGCGATCGCTGAGTACGGGCTGACCCCGGTGACCACAGCGGTCAGCGTGACCCTGCAGCCCGCGCCGGCGCCGGCACCGGTGAGCGTCAGCGTCTTGCCGGCGGTGACCTTCCCCGGAGCCGTCAGCGTCACGGCAGCGGCCATCGCGCGCGCCGCTGCCGCGTGGGCGGCGGACAGGAATAGTGCGCGCTCGCGCTTGCGCCTCGCAACGAGCCCCGCGAGCCTGTGACCGCCGGCGTGCGTCCAGCGCAGCATCTCGTTGGCGGCGGCCGCGCGGTTGCCGCCGTTGAGCTTGCGCAGCAGCGTCGAGCCGCGGAAGGCGCCGTTGCCGGCGTTATAGGTGAACTCAACCAGCGCCGCCTTCTCGGTATCGCTGAGCTTCACATGCACGTAGCGCGCGACAGTTCCGGCGGCGCTCCCCATGTCGCGTATCAGCAACTGCTGGGCTTCTGCTTTGGTGATCCCGTTCTTGTATCTGGCGCGGTCCGCGGCGGTGCATGCGCCGTCGTGCAGCTTGGTCCCGTAGCCGATCGTGCAGTTGCCCTTGTTCTTGATCTTCGGGTTGTTGTGGGGGTCAAGGTCGTTGTACGGGAACGCACGGAACCCCTCGCTGAGCTCAATGCCCTTGGCCGCCAACGCCATCGCTTTCGCGCTCATCCGCCCCGGCCTGGATTTCGGGCTCGAAGCGTTGCTGCCGGTCACCTCGATGACCGCGCGCAGCTTGAAGACCTTGTGGACCGGTGTCGTGGGAGCGGTGCCAGTGTTCGTGGGGGTCGTGCCCGTGCCACCACCGCCCGCGCCTCCGCTGCCACCTGAGCCCCCGCCCGAACCCCCGCTGCCGGAACCCCCGGTGCCGCCGCCGGAGCCCTCGGTGCCCACCACGTAATAGTCGGCGCCCAGCGCGAATGCCTGACCGGTCGCGGGCTGGCCGGGATCACCATCCTCCCCAGTGATCGCCTGCGACCCATTGCTGCCCGTGGCCCCCATGTCGGCGGCGTTCTCGGGAGTTCCCTGGCCGCCGTAGCCGGCAGTCGAGCAGAGGCCCTCGCCGAGGCAAGTTGAGTCCGCCTCAGCGGGCTCGCCGCCGTCGCCGCCACTGGCCGCCGAACCCGCGGTCACGGTGTCACCGGCAAACGTGGTGACGCCACCGGTCAGGACGCCCGCATCCGCGCGTGTGGCCAGATCACGTTGAATCTCGCTCTGGCCGTCAAGACTGAACGCGTTGGTCGAGTAGATCGCACCCCCGTACGCGTTGCCGCTCGCACCGCCACTGCCACCGTTGCCGCCATTGCCGCCAGTCCCGCCGCTACCTCCGCTTCCCCCAGTTCCGCCGACGGCCGGTGGCGGGGTCCCGCCTGTGTTGGGGCCGTAGTTCGCGCCACCGCCCCCGCCGTTACCGCCGTTGCCAGGGACGCCGCCGAGACCGCCGTCACCGCCGTCACCGCCGCCACCGCCGGTGGCCGTGTTGGAGTCGAATTCAGCGCCGCTCACGCTCAGCGTGCCGCCGTCGTTGAAGATCGCGCCGCCCTGCCCATTACCACCCGTACCGCCCGTACCGCCCGTACCGCCCGTACCGCCATTCGCGCCATCACCCCCGGCGCCACCCGCGGCGCCAGGTGAGCCCGAATAGCTGTCACTGCCAAAGACGCCAAGGCCGCCATCACCACCGCGACCGCCAAAGCCGCCGGCACCGCCACCGCCACCATCACCGCCGGTCGCGCTGTTGCCGGTGAACGCACAATCACTGACCGTCAACGTGCCGGTGGCAGCGTTGTAGATCGCGCCGCCGCCACCATCACCGCCGGTCGCGCCGGCGCCGCCCAAGCCCGAGTCACCCCCATCCGCGCCGATTCCTCCGTCGCCGCCCGCGCCACCGACGCTCTGGGTGGCTTCGGTGGCAGCGCCGCCGCCACCGCCGTCACCGCCAGAGCCACCATTCCCGCCAGAGCCACCATCTCCGCCCGCGCCGCCATCGGAGCCGATCACACTGCTGCCGTAGAAGCTGCAGTCAGACACCGTAAGAGTCCCCTGGTTGGAGATCGCACCCCCGTAAGCGTCAAGACCGGGCTGACCACCATCACCGTCACCACCTCGGGCGCCCACACTGCCAGCCTGGCCAACACCGCCCGCCGCGCCCGGACTGCTACTTGTGGCGCCCTGTGAGCCGTCGCTGCCGTCGCTGCCGTCGCCGCCGTCATCTCCGTCATTGCCGTCAGGTGCAGCGGCCTGCCCATCCTGCACCGTCACACCGTTCAGCGTCAAGCTCGCGCCAGCGTCGACGACGAACACCTGCGTGCGATTGCCATCACCGTCGAACACGACCGTCTGCCCAGTACCGTCAAACGACACCGAGCTACCAGGCACGATGAACGGCTGGGGATCGCCGCCAGCGTCCTCCGCCTCAATCGTGCCCGAACAATCGAAGTAATAGTCGCCACCCGACGAGATCGCGGAACGCACGGCTGCCGCGCTACAGGCAACCGGAAGCGGGCCGGCCGCCGATGCTCCAGGCAGCGGGCCGGCGGCGTACGCAACGCCAACGGCCAACGCCAGCACGACCGCACCCCAGGAGGCAATCCCAACCCCGTCCTCGCAGCAAAGCATGCGAACGCATCGCATCCACCAGCGCATAAGAGGCGCGAGTCTAACCGCATAAACGCGACACAATGCAAAAACACCGCATGGCAGCGAGCGCTCGGCTCGCCACGGCAGGTCGACACCAACCACCGGTCGAGCTCGGTGCAATCGGGCAAAACCACACCCAATCTCGCCCTCGGCTCAGTTAACTCTCAGCGGAAGCTGTCTCACACGAGCTTCACAGAGAAGGGTCGAGCAACGCGCCCAGACATCCCAGCAGCCGACTGCAACATCGCGCGCCGCGTCACACAAGACCCGAAGGCGCACCTCACGCGAGCAGGCCGGACACGCTGTGAACACAAAGCAAGTCTCAGCCCTGAAGCAATTCAGCGACCTGAGTTTCGCCAGGAGCATGACCGCGTGGCCGGCGGCGGCAGACGGCCGCTCGCTCGACGGGGCGATCTGGTACGGGGCAGCACCCTGCGTCGCTCAGCGTTATGGGTTCGGGCTGGCGCTTCAGTATGGGTGCGCCTGTCCGCTGCCGGGGCAGCGACTCGCCGCCACCATCAGCGCCGAAGGGCCATCTGGGGGCCACTGACCTGGGTCCAGGAGTCCTGCGATGTCCCCTCCAAACTCGATCAACCCTGTGTTTACGGGCATTTACAGGACCTCAAGAGGACTCTTGGGACACCTGAACAAGCCTGATAAGGAAGAGGTCCCAGGTTCGAATCCTGGATCGCCCATTCGCCCCAGACGCCCGCGGTTGCGGCGTTTTGCGTTTGTGGGGACGGTCTGCCGTGGTTGCAGTCGCGCGTACCCGCGGCCGGTCGAGTGCTTCCACAACGGCAGCGAGCTCGGGGCCAAGTACGAGACCGTGGCGTAGCGGTAGCGCGCGGTCGATGCGGCTATAGGCGCGGCGCAGACGCGCACGCCGCCCTCCTTCGCGGGCCGCTTGACCTTGACAGCCAGCAGCGTGCCGCCGAGGGCGTCGCCCTCTGCGCAACCTCCAACGAATTGTTCAACCAGAAGTCCCGCTCACAACACCAACGACGCGAGTCGCTCACGCACAACTCGACCGGAGACCCCAACTTTCACCAACCGGTCAACATGCTGACGGATCTTGGTGGCACTCCGCAACTTACTGGGGTTTGACCGGTTGCGGGGTGTATTGAACACTCAAGAAAGGAGGAGGCTCATGAGGCATTTGCGCTCAGCTTTGCTCTTTGTCGCCCTTGCCGTGGTAGGTGGCATCTCTGCCGTAGATGCGATAGCCGCCACCACGAACGCACCTGTGGTCACCACCAGCGCCGCGACCGCAATCACGTCGACCGGCGCGACCGTGAACGGGAC
>JBOGKK010000032.1:0-7193 GCA_050745425.1 Terriglobales bacterium | reverse complement strand
GCGCCGCGCCCAGCCGTGCGTTCCTCCCTCCGCCAGCGCTCGCAGACAGTCCTGGCGCGGGGTGCTCAGCCGCCCGGCCAGGCGCCAGCCCAGCTCCCCGTGACGCTGCAACTCTGTATGCAGCGCCAGCGCCAGATCCCCGCTGCCAATCACCACTGCGTCTTGCCGCAGCCCCAGCACCTGCACCGTGAGCTGCCAGGCCGAACGCACGCCCGCCACCGTGAGAATCGTGACGGCCACGCAAACCAGCGGCAGGCGCGGCCCCGGTCCCAGCACCGGGTGCAGCCACTCCCAGCCCGCCAGCAGCAGCGCCAGCGTCCCCACCGCCAGGGGCAGACGGCGCCACTGCTCGCGCCAGTCACCCAGCACGGGAGTCTCGTACAGATCGCAAAGATACAGGCACGCCACGCTCAGCGCGCACGCCAGCGCGATGCGCCAGCCCTCGTCCTCCTGCACCACCAGTAGCGCGTCGCGTCCGAAGCGGAACAGAAACCACGCGCTGAACGCCGCCACCATCAGTCCGGCTTCCCCCAGAGCGAACTGCCAACCGCGGCGGCGCGGCAGATACGCCGGGAGCGCATGGGCCGTCATTGTCCCGCCTTTCCTTTCCCCGGATCTTCCGGGTAGTAGTGACGGTAGTAGCGGTGCTCGCGCGCGGAACAGTCGTTGAGCACGACGCCAAGCCATTGCTCCCGTTCGATCTGGCGCACCGCCAGTTGGAGGTCGGCAAGCCGCGTCCGCTCCGCCCGCACTGTCAGTATCACGCCGTCGGTCGCGCGTGCCCAATGCGAGGCATCGGCCATGGGCAGCAGCGGCGGCGAGTCCACGATGATCCAGTCGAAATGTGGTGTCAGCAACTCCAGAATGCAGGCGGGCGACCAGGTCTGCAGCAACTCGAGTGGCAGGCTCCGCCGCCGGCCCGCTGGCAGGATCCACAGCGGCAATCCGCTCCAGCGGAGCAGGCACTGTCCCAGCGGTAGCCTCTGCTCCAGCCAGTCGCCCAACCCCCGCTCTGCCTGCACTCCCATGCGCGCCAGCAGCGCCGGGCGGTGCAAATCGCCTTCCAGCAGCAGCACCCGCTCCCGCCCCGGGCGCGCCAGCGTCAGCGCCAGGTTGGCGGCATTGATCGTCTTGCCTTCCCCCGGCGCCGCACTGCTCACCAGCACCGTATGCAGGCGGCGCTGCGCGCGCGTATGCGACAGGCTCACCGCCAGGCGGCGGAACTGCTCCGCCCCCACGCTCTGCGGATCGGCGCAGGCCACCAGTTGCGCCGGCAGCGGAACCGGCGGCCGCACGATGCGGGCGCGCTCCAGCTCCACCGCCTGCAGTGGAACCGGGGAAAGCGAAATCAAAGTGGCAGCGGCAGTTTCCGTCATGGTCATCCTCAACCCCGTAACATCCAGACATTGCCGGCAACCAGCACCAGCACCAGCACCACGCCCGCCGCCCATTCCAGCCGCGCCCGCAACCGCCTCCGGTTGCGCTCCCGGCGGCTGTGCAGGCTGGGCACCCGCGCCAGAATCGGCGTCAGCCCCAGCGCAACGATTTCCGCCTCCGTGCGCAGGCGGTCCTGGCTCAACTCGGCGGCTGCGCTGGCGCCCAGGCCCAGAATCAGCCCGCACGCCAGTCCCAGCACGCTCAGCACTCCCGGCTTCGGTGAGACAGGTTTTTGCGGCAGCGCCGGAGCGTCCAGCAGGCGGAACTGCGCCCCGCCCTGCTGCGCCTCGAGCTGGCTCGCCATCTGCGAGGCATTCCGCTTGCCCAGCAGCGACTGGTAGGCCGCCGCTGCCTGCTGCTCCTGCGCCTGCAGGCCGGCCAGGTGCGCCGCCGGAAGCGGCGCGAGCGAGAGACGATGCTGATACTGCTGCAGTTCCCGGTTCAGCGCGCTCACCTGCTTCTGCTGCCGCGGCAGCAGCCCCTCGTCGGCCTGCAACTGGCTGCGGATCTGAGTGAGTGTGAGTGAATCTCCGTCCGTGCCCGGCGCGGGCGCTGCGTGCGCGCCTGGCGCCGCCGCCGCCGCCGGCGCCGGCTTCTGCAGCGCGGCAATCTGCTGCTGCAGCGCGACCACCGCCGGATAGCGGGAGGTGTAGCGGCTGTGCAACTGCTGCAACTGCGTCTGCAGATCGGCCAGTTGCTGCTGCTTTTTCTGCTCCGCCGGCGTCTGCGCCTGCGCCAGCAGGCCGCGATCCGAGGCGATCTCCTGCTGCGTGCGATTGAGCGCCGCCGTGCTCGAGGCCAGCTCGCTCTGCAGGCTCATGGCCATCGCCAGGTTCACCTGCGTCTGCCCGGGCAGGGTGCCCAGATGCGCGCGCTCGTAGGTCTGCACCCGCTGGCGCGCCTGTTGCAGTTGCGCCGACGCCTGCTCGAGTTGCTGATCGAGAAACGTCGTGGTCTGCGCCGAGGCCTGCTGCGTGGCCTGCAGATTGTCCTGAATGAACATGGTCGTCAGGTCGTTGGCGACGGCTTGCGCGAGTGCCGGTGTTTGCGCCTCAAAGCCGATCGTGATGGCGCTCCAGTCGCCCTGCAACGGGTGCGGCAGACTGTTCAGGCTCACCGGCTGGATCGAAATCGCTTTGCGCAGCTTCAGAATCGCCGCATCCAGGCCCTGGCGCGCCTGCAGGCCCGGATACAGATGGTGCTGGCGCACCACCTGCGCCAGCCGGTCGTGGCTCAGCACTTGCTGTCCCAGGCTTTGCAGCAGCCGATCGGCATTGAACGTCACGTTCGGCTGCACGTAGGTTTGTGGCACCGATTGTTGCTCGATCAGCAGCAGTGCCTGCGACTGGTACTGCGCCGGCAGCACGGTGCGCAGCGACACCACAGCCAGCCAGCCTCCGACCAGCGGCAGCAGCAGCCACCAGCGCCGGCGGCGGAGAACGGCCATGGCGGCCGGAAAACTCAGGCTGGAGGAAGTCCAGTTGGGGTTGGGCACGTCAGTTTGCTCCTTCGGGTATTGGGGGCCATTGCCAGCGCAGGCGGATGCCGCCGACGCTCCGGTTTACCGCCGGCGCGAGCGGCATCAGGCCGGAACTGCGCTGCAGGAAATATTCGTAGTGAAACTCCAGACGCCAGTGCCGCCCCAGCGTATGCACAAGCGCAAGATCCACGGCGGCAAAACGCACATGTCCGGTCAGTTGTGCGCCTCCGTCGAGAGCCTGGAATTGCGACGCATTCAACCCGCCCTGCACGCGCCACGCCGGCGAC
Organism: Terriglobales bacterium; assembly: GCA_050745425.1. Lineage (GTDB taxonomy): Bacteria > Acidobacteriota > Terriglobia > Terriglobales > SCQP01 > SCQP01. The sequence continues at coordinate 3,989 of JBOGKK010000032.1, read as the reverse complement.
ACGCGCCGCCCGGCGCTGGCCGATACCATCAGCAGCGAGGTCGGAAACGGCAGCGCGCCGCCGCCGCTGCTGACTTGCCGCTCGGCATCCAGCCGCCAGCGCCAAGCGCGGCTCTGATGCACCATGGCGGCCTGGATGCGCGGATACGTCCGCACCCGGTACAGGCGGTCGGTAAGCGTGACCGGCAGACCGCCCACGTTCAGGCGCAGCACGTCGGTTTCGTGGTCCTGGCTGTATTCCGGTCCTGCGGCAAACTGCACCGATGTCAGCGGCGTGAACGCATGCTCGAACCGGAGCAGCAGGCTCGCCGCCGCCAGATGCGCGTTGTGGCCGATGCTGAAGTTTTGGTGGTCCAGCTCGACGCCCCACTGCGTGCGTGCCGTCGACTGGAAGCCGTAGCGCAAACCGCTGGTCGAGCCGTGCTCTCCGCGCAGGGTCTGCGACCAGGCACCCGCGCCGGGAAAGCGGCGCTCGTTGTAGCCGCCAAATACCTCCAGCGTGCTCCGCCGGCTGAGCGCGTAGCCAAGTTGTAACTGGCCGGTGCCGGCCACCGCGCGCGTGCGCGGCAGCAGCGGCAGTGGTGCCGCGACCCCCAGCCCGCCCGGCTGCCCCACCCCGGAGGTGGGCATCCGCTCCCAGTAACTGCCCTGCGCGCTCCCTTGCAGGCTCCAGCGCGGCGCCGGCTGTAGCGCCAGCGTCGCCGCCGCGGACTGGTTCAGGCTGTTGAGGCCCGGCTCCGCGGTCACCATCTGCAGCGCCGGGCGATACTGCAATTGCAGCCGCCGCGTCGGCCGCACCTGCTGCCACTGCAGCAGTGCATTCAAATCTTCCTCCCAGCCCGCCAGCGTCTGCTGGTTGTTCTGCAGCAGATTGCTGTCGTAGCTGGATTGCGCACTCGCCGATACCAGCCACGGCGCGGCGGGCGCCGTGGTTCCCGCCGGGGCGGCCTGCTGGCACGCCGCGGCCACAAGCAGGAAGGCCGCAAGTGCCGGCGCGCGCATTATCGCCTGGAGTTTACGGGACAATGAGCGTATCTCCGGGCTGCAGCAGACGATCCTGCTGCAGGTGATGGCCGTGAATGATATCGGAATAGTTGAACCGAAACCGCTCCTGCTGACCCGCGGCGTTCCAGTGCAGCACCACGAGATGGCTGCGGTCCGCATACGGAGTGAAGCCGCCCGCCTCCGCCAGCGCCTGCAGCACGTGCGTGGGACGCACCAGCGGATAACTGCCCGGCCGCAGCACCGAGCCCAGCACCTGAAACGCACGGCTGACAACCTTGTCCACCATCACGGTGACCTGGGGATGCGCAATGTAAGCCGCCAGCAACGTCTCGATCTGATGGCCCAGCGCGGCCGGCGTCAACCCGCTGGCGCGCACCGCGCCCACCAGCGGCAGCGTGATCTCGCCGTCCGGGCGCACCGGCTCGGTCTGCGAGATCTCCGCCTCCTTCCATACATCAATGCGCAGAACGTCGCCGGGACCGATCCGGTATCCGGCTGCCACCGTCGCGCTCGCCCGCCCTTTCCCACTCGCTGCCGCTGCGTGCGCCGGGGTCGTGTCACGCCACGGCGTGAGCCAATGCAACGGAGTTTGCGCCTGCCCCGGCCTCAGGCCGCACAACAGCAGGCAGGCAAAAAGACACATCCGGACGGAATTCTTCATGACTCCTCCTCGCCGCGCGGTGCGGCCGCCGCTTCCGCGCCGGCCTGCAGTCCGTTTTGCTTCAGCTTGTACAGCAGCGCGCGGTAGCTGATCTGCAGCGCCGCAGCCGTGCGCTTGCGGTGCCAGTGATGGGCGGCCAGCGCCTGGAGAATGACGTTGCGCTCCAGCTCGCGCACCGCGTGCCGCGTCAGCGCCTTCAGCGATACCGGCTCGCCCGCCTCCGCCTCCGGTTCCATGCACGCCGCCAGCGGCGGCAGCAGCTCGGCCGTGCTGCCCAGCACCACGTAGCGCTTCATCATGTTTTCCAGCTCGCGTACGTTCCCCGGCCAGCCGTACCGCTGCAGCAGGCTCACGAACTCCGGCGGCAGCGGCGGCACCGCGCGCCCGTAATGGCGGCTGTAAACGCGGACAAAGTACCGCGCCAGAGGCGGAATATCATCCCGCCGGTGGCGCAGCGGCGGTAGCTCGATGCCCACCACGTTGATGCGGTAGTACAGGTCCGTGCGCAGACGTCCGGCCGCCATCTCCGCCTCAAGATTGCGGTTCGTGGCAAACAGCATGCGCGCGTTGGCCCGCAACTCGCTGCGCCCGCCCAGACGCATGAAATGCCGGTCTTGCAACAATTGCAGCAGCTTGCCCTGCAGCCCGAGCTCGAGCTCCCCGATCTCATCCAGAAACAGCGTGCCCCCCTCAGCCTGCTCGATGCGGCCGGGCTTCATCAGGTGCGCGCCGGTGAAGGCGCCCCGCTCAAAGCCGAACAGCTCGCTCTCGAGCAGGGTCGCCGGAATCGCCGGGCAGTTGAGCTTGACGAACGGACCCGGCATCGCCGCCTGCTGATGCAGCAGGCGCGCCACCAGTTCCTTGCCGGTGCCGCTTTCGCCGGTGATCAGCACCGGAATCGGCGCCGCGCCCAGCAGGTCCACCTTCTCGCGCACGCGCCGCATCGCGCGTGAATTGCCAAACAGCAACTCCGGACTGGGCATTCCATCCGGGCAGGGAAGCGTCGCGGCAGGGTCTAGAGCGGTTGACGTCATTGCGTATCCTGCCGGTGAGCTTGCACGCGTGCGGCCATTCGCCCTGCCGGCGGCTTTTCTGCGCTCCGCGCGGTGCCGCCGCCTCAGCCGGGTGGCGATTGTGCATGCTCCTGCATGCTGGGCGCGGGCTATCGCATCCGGTTTTTTTCCCGCCCGATTCCGGGAAAACCACGACTCATAGCGCTTGACACCGCCACCGGCGGACGCGCTAAGCTGAGCATCCACCCGGAGTTGTGCATTCTGCCGGGCAGTGAGGTTTGATATGCCAGTTCGTGGATCCGAAACCCAGAGTTATCCCGCTGCAAGCGCCGCCGCCACGGCGGAAGCCGCCAGCGCCCTGTTGCGAGAATTGGTCGCTCAAATGCGCCAGAACCGTACCCAGTTGCGCGAAGAATGGGCGCGGCGCATTACCGAAGCCGAGTTGCTCACGGCCATGACCAAGGAAGAAATCTTCGCCGAAGCTACCTCGGTGTATGACAACTACGTTGAGGCGCTCGAAACCGGCACCTTCGAGGCCCTCCAGGCCTACGCCCGCAACTTGTCGGAACGCATCATTCCGCGCGGTGTGGAAACCCACGAGGTCGTCGGCATCGTGCTGCTGTTGCGCGACGTGCTGGCCCGCTCCCTGGTCGCCAAGTACCAGACCGACTTCACCAAGCTGAACCGCATTCTCGACGCCTACGAGCCCGCTGCCAACCGCATCGCCAACACCGTGGCGGTCGGCTTCGTGCAGGAACGCGAGCGCATCATCCGCGAACAGCAGGAAGCCATCCGCGAGTTGTCGACCCCGGTGCTGCAGGTGCGCGAGCGGCTGCTGATTCTGCCCATCATCGGCGTCATTGACCCGCAGCGGGCGCGCCAACTCACCGAACAACTGCTGCGCGGCATCCGCACCAACCGCGCCAAGGTGGTGGTCATCGACATCACCGGTGTCGCCGCCATGGACGCCACCGTCGCCAACCACATTGTGCAGACGGTGGAAGCCTCGCGCCTGCTGGGCGCCACCGTCATCGTCACCGGCTTGTCGCCCGAGATCGCCCAAACCCTGGTCACCATCGGCGTGGACCTGGGCAAGATGACCACGGTCGGCGATCTGCAAGGCGGCATCGAGGAAGCTGAACGTTTGCTGGGCTACAAGGTGCTTCCCTTGGCCGAAAGCCCGATCGAGGGGTAAACTCAGGTCCAAGGCATTGCTGTGGATGTTCCGGTCCTAAAACAGGGTCCCTTTCTCATCGCCACCGTGCAGTCGGCGCTCACCGATGCCGATCTGGCGGAAATGCGGCGCAACCT
>JBOGKK010000031.1:0-8515 GCA_050745425.1 Terriglobales bacterium | reverse complement strand
CATGCTTGCGGTTGTGAACGAGGATGGCAATGGTGGCCGAAGGGCTGGCGGTGCGTTCCTCGGCGACAACGGCGGCCACGGCGCGGGCCTCGAGTGCTGCATTGTTGGCGATCAACGGGTGCAATTGCACGGTTTCGCCGCCGCCGTGAATCGCCTCGGCGGGCTGAAAGGCGACCTGCCCGTCGAGGGCAGCGGCGGTGGGCGGAAACGCGGCGCTGAAAATCTCGTTGCACCAGCGCACCATGCCGGACTGGGAGCGGAAGTTGGCGGTGAGATCGAGCACATCGAGGGCGACCGGACCGAAATGCTTTTCCGACGCCATGCGCAGGAACAGGTCCACGCGCGCGTGGCGGAAGCTGTAGATGGACTGCACGGCATCGCCGACCAGAAACAGGGTGCGGCCGTCGCCCGGCTGCCAGTCGCCGATCAGGCGGCGCAGGAGTGCGAACTGAGCGGCGGAGGTGTCCTGAAACTCATCCACGAGCAGATGCTGGAGCTTGCCATCGAGCGCGAACGCCAGAGCGGAGGGGTTGTCGCTATCGCCCAACGCGCGCAGGGCCGCCAAGGTGCATTCGGTAAAGTCGCAGGCGCCGCGCTGGTGGAACACCCACTGCAGTTCGGCGGCAGCGAGCGGCAACAGATGCAGCAGATGGCACAGGCGCGCCCAGGCCACATCGCTGAGTGCCAGCGGCGGTGACTCGCGGATGCAGTGCAAGGCGGCGCAGGCGAGATCGGCAAGGACGAAGGCGGGCTTGCGTTTGCGCAGCGTGCCGGCCTTAGTGAGCACGCTGGCGGCCAAAGCCTGCCATTCGGGCAGTGCGTCGAGGGTGGCGGCGGGAAGAGTGGCGGGTGCGCCGGGATCGGCCGCGATGATGGCGCGCCATTGCGCCCAGTCGAGCTCGGCCTGATCGACGAAGGCTTGCTGCAGCCGCTGGCGCGCGTCGAGAGCAGTGAACTCGGCCGCCAGTGGCAACCACTGCGCGCGGTGATCGAGCAGTCCGGCAATCTCGCCGGCGGCGCGTTCGAGATCGTTGTCGAACTGCAGCAGGAGGGCACGGATCGCCGCAGCCGTGTCATCGCCATCCTCGATGCGGCGGAACAGGGCGACGGCGGCGGCACGATAAAGCGGTGCAGGATCGTCGGTGGGCTGCGGGGGCGCACTCAGGCGTGACAACCATGGCATGCGGCTCACCAGGGAAAGCGCGAGGGCATCGAGCGTGGAGACACGCAGGCGGGCGGGCGTACGAGCGAGGTCCCAGCCGCGAGCCTGGGCATGGGACTGGGCGCTGACGGCGAGGCGCCAGGTGAGGCGCTGGTGGGGTTCGTCAGGCTCCGGGGCGGATGCAGCCGCCAGGGCGTGCAGCACGCGCGCGCGCATTTCGGCGGCAGCTTTGCGGGTAAAGGTTACCGCCAGGATGGCTTCCGGATCGTCGACGACCGCCAGCAGCGCCAGCACGCGCTGCACGAGGAGCCCGGTTTTGCCCGAGCCTGCGGGAGCACGCACGAGGAAGGAGCGGTTGATCGCCAGGGCCTGGGCGCGCACGGAGGCATCCGATGGCAGCCGCGCTTCAGTCGCTTTCGCCATCATCCTCCTCGAGCTCGTCGTCAGCGGCTGCGGCCAGGCCGTGCTCGCGGATACGGCACAACGCGGGCAGGTCGCAGTAGCGGCAGCTCGCGCGCTGGCGCGGGTCGACGCGCGCCTCGCCGCGCAGATACTCGGCGGCCAGCACTTCCAGCGCGTGCTGCCAGCGGGCAAGCTGCTCGTTCCAGGAAGGGAATTTCAATTTTCCATGAGGCAGCGGGGCGCTGAGAACGATCGCGGGGGCGCGCTCCAGGCCCAGCAGTTTCATGTCGCCGGTACGCAGTTGTGCGAAGGCGATGGCTGCAACCTGAGAGCGCCGCGGTTCGGTCACCGCGTAGAGGGGCAGTTGCGGCTGCTCAGGATAAGGCTCGAGCCAGGTTGAGGCGGAGCATCGGCCCGACTTGTAGTCGAGCAGGACGAGGCTGCCATCGGGCAGCTCGTCGATGCGGTCGCGGCGCAGGTCGAGATCCAGCCCGGCGAATTCGACTTGCAACCGATGCTCACGGGCCACCACGCGGTGCGGCTGGCGCTGGCGCTCGATCTCGCACCAGGCCAGCACGGTCGAGGTAAGGCGGGCGGCTTCGGTGGCGGCCAAGGCAGGGCGGGCGGCCAGACTGGACTCCGCAGCGACGGCGGCAGCGGCGAGGCGCGCGATGCGTTCCGGGCTTAACACGGCGGCCTCGGGTTCGGCCCATAGATCGTGGAGCACGCGATGCAGCAGGGATCCGCGCGTGGTTGCCGGCAGTCCCACCGCCAAATCCTCCGGACTCTGCGCGTGCAGGCGCCGATGTGAGAAGGCACGGAACGGACAAGCCGACTGATCGAGAAACAGCGAGGAGCCAGCACGGCGTTCGTTCGCGGTGGCGGGCGGCGCGAGGTGATCGTCGAGGGTTTCGACAGGCGCGGAAGCGGCATCCTGATGCGGCGGAGAGACGTCGAGGACATCGAGCCCGGCCAGCAACGGGCTGGGCAGGAGCGGGCGCCCGGCAGCATCGGCGAGGGCAAAGCTGGCGGTTACCGTGTGGCTGGTGGCGCACAGCCTCTGCCAGTGGCGCAGGGCGACGGCGGCTTCCTGTTCGGCGCTGGCGTGGGGCATATGGCGCTCGCGCTGGAGGCTCAGCGGCAGGAATGGGTGGGGGTGGGGAGCGGGAGGCAGAGCGCTTTCCTGCATACCGCAAACCCAGAGATGGGAAAACGAGAGCCCGGCAGCCTCCCACCAGCCCAGCACCTGCACCGGGGCGGGGGGAGCTTGCGGTTGGAACGGGCGCGAAGCGGCGGCGCGGTGCAGCCGCGCCAGAGCAGTCGTGGCGTCGACGGGCGCGGGCGCGACCTGGTCGAGACGGCCGAAATCGTCGAGCAGGCGCTGCCAGGCGGCGACGCTCTGCCAGGCGGCGCTGTCGAGTGTGCGTTCGCCGGGCCAGCCGAGTGCTTCCCAGAGTTCGGCCCAGGCCTCGGCCCAGCGCTGGTGGGATTGCCGCGGCGGCCAGCGGCGCATCCGGCGATGAGCGCGCTCGAGGCCACGGGCAAGCACAGGACACTCACGCGCCGCCCAGCGCGCCAGCTCGGACCAGCGCCAGAGCTCGCGCTGCTGGCGGCGCAGCGTGTGTTCGAGGCGGGCGCGCAGGGAGGCTTCGGCATCCCCGGCTTCCAGATAGGGCGAGCGGATCCAGTCGAGCACATCTCCCAGTGGCACGGGGCCGGGGGTGGAGAGCACGGCGACGAGCCGGAGCGCTGCGGCGAGCGGCGGCGCCTGCGCCAGGGGCGGGCCGAGAGAGAGATGAAAGGCGCGCGGAGCGTTGTCCCAGGGAGCGCGGCGGGGGTGAAGGACATCAAGAAAGACTCGCTCCACCAGCTCCCGCTGCGCCGCAAGGCCGGGGACGACGACACCGATGCGGGCACCCGGATCCTCGTCGACCTGAGCGCGTGCCCAGCGTGCCGCCTGCACCATCTCGAGCGCTGGCTCGCGGAAGGAGCAGACGCGCGGCAGCGCCGGCGCGGCGGCAGGCGAGGAGGCGTCCACGCTGGTGCCGGCTGCGTGAAACGCGCTGAGCAGATCCAACTGCAGTGGCGTGGGGTCGTCAAAGCCCACCCAGCGCAGGGCCGGGGGCGCGGGCACGCGGCCGGTGGCAAGTGCGACGGCGATGAGCGATGGCAGCTCCGCCGGGCTGTGCCATTGTTCGGCGCGGCAGCGGCGCTGAAATTCGAGGGCCCATTGCTGGAAGGCGGCGGGCTCTTCCCTTTCCTGCCAGCCATCGCCAGCCGCCCCGGCCAATGGCAGCTTCCACTGCTGCGCCAGACGCCAGGCCTCACTGGCGGCCTCGGCCGTAGCGTCGAGGTCGAGCGCGTCGTGGGCGCCGGCATGAGCGGCAATGATCTGCCGCCACAGGAGGGTCTGTTGCCAGGCGGTCAACAGCATGGCGTCGCCGGCCTGCGCCCACAGGCGCTCCAGCCAGGCATCGAGGGTGAAGATCGGTGCGGATGGCCAGCTCCGGTGGTGCGCCGCCTGGGCCTTGTCGTAGGCCGCATGCAGCTCGTGCGCCAGTCGCGGATGGGCACAAAGCGTGAGCGGAAACTGGGCCATGGCTACTCAGTTTAGAAAATCCGCCGCCAAATTACCGCATTGCCGCAATTAAAGATGCGTGGGCGTTGGGTGGTAGTGTAAGAACATGCGGCTACTTACGATGCGATCCCTTATGGTTGGCGTGGCGCTGGCGGCAACGGTGGGTCTGGCGGCGGCGCAGCAAACACCAGCCGAGAAGACGGCCGGGCAGGTCTTCAAGAACATACAGGTATTCAAGGGCAAGCCGGCCAATGAGCTGTATCCGACGATGGACTTCATTGCCGGCTCACTCGGCGTCCATTGCAGCTTCTGCCATATGCCGGACAAAAGCTCCGACGCGAAGCCGACGAAGCGGCGGGCGCGGCAGATGGTCGAGATGGTGTACGCCATCAACAAGAGCACGTTTGGCGGCCGTAATGAAGTCAATTGCTATACCTGCCACCGCGGCAGCCCGCATCCGGACGGACGGTTGAGCGTGGCGAGCCTGGTCAACACGGCTTCGCCCGGCAGCGCGGGGAAAATCAGCGGGGAAGGGCGGATGGAAGCGGGCGCGAGGCCCAAACTGCCCAGCGCACAGCAGATTCTCGACAAGTACCTGGCCGCGATTGGCGGCGCGAGCGCCCTGCAGGCGGTACACAGCGAGCGGGTGCAGGCGGAGCAGACGAGGTTTGGCCGGAAGTCGGCGGTGACGTTGACGCGCAGCGCAGGCAAGCTGCTCGTGGTCAACGGCAAGAACAAATCCGGATACGATGGCAGCGTCTACTGGAGCGCGGGCCGACGCGGCGTGAGCCGGAACCCGGAGAGCAACACGATCACTCAACTGCGTTCGGAGTTGCCGCTGTATCCGGCAGCGGGGCTGGACGCGGCCAAGGCGCGGGTCTTTACCAAACAGACGGTCAATGGCCACAAAGCATACGTGGTCGGAGTGCGCACCGCCAACGGATTCGACAGCTACGATTTTGACGCCACGACAGGGCTGCTGCTGCGCTACAACACGGGCGTGCCGACGTTTTTAGGGGAACTGCCGCTGCAGGTAAACTACAGCGATTACCGCACGGTGGATGGGGTCAAGCTGCCGTTTGCGATGGTTTTTGCCAACCAGGAGTCTCATTGGGAGCGCACCGTCACCGCGGTGAAGCTGAACCCGGCGGTGGATGCGGCCAGCTTCCAAGCGCCGAGCGCGCCGTAGGCGGACAACCCGGGCGTTCGCGGGCTCATCGGCGCCAAGGTGGGGAAAGCGACGGACGACTACGACGCACTGGCGCCGGTGTACGAGCGCGTATTCGGGCCGGAAGCGGCCGCCAGCACCTGGCAGACGCTGACGGCGCTGTTGTTGCCGCGCCTGCCGGCGCGGGCACAGGTGCTGGATCTGTGCTGCGGCACAGGGGAAATTGCGGCGCGGCTGCTGGGGGCGGGATTCCGGGTGACGGGCGTGGACCGCTCGGCAGCCATGCTCGCCTACGCGCGGCAGAGGGCGCCGCAGGCAACGCTGATCCAGTCTGATCTGCGCACGTACCAACCCCAGACACAATTTGACGCGGCGGTGTGCGCCTACAACAGCCTGCCGCACATTATGCGGGTGCGCGAACTGCGGGCGGTGCTCGCGATGGTGCGGCGGGCGCTGCGGCCCCATGGGCCGTTCGTATTCGATTTGTACCCGGAAGAGGTTATGGCCAGCGGCTGGCATGGGGCGCACCGCGCGAATGACTGCGTGCTGGAAAGCTGGTACCGGGCGCCCAGCGCGCGCGCGGTGACGCAGGTGTACTGGGACAGCGGCAGCGCGCGGTTATGCATCCGCAGCTACACGCGGGCGGAACTGGACTGCCTGTTGCAGGAGGCGGGTCTGCAGTGCGAGCAACGCGTCAGGGGCGCGGGGAGGATGTTTTGGTGCTGTTCGGCGCCTGGGGACGGATCAGAATCGGAATGCGGGGGAAAGCGAAGCGGGCGTCGGCGGGGTCTACGGCGTTCACCTGGCAGAGATAGTAGCCGGGCTTGAGCTCCGCCAGCGGGACATCGAGCTCGATGACGGCGGCGCCGCGGCGAGGGTCGGTGAGGCGTTCGGTGGTGACGGCCTGACTGGCAAAGACTTTGACGCGGCCATGATAAAAAGCCACATTCGTAACCAGCTTGATGGCGGAGCGGGAATGACCGATGAGCTTGGGGTCGTAGACCTCGAAGTAGAGGTACAGGTGCTGATTGGCGGAAAACACGTGGCTGACGCTCATCACCAGGGCGCGGCCGGAAGCGGTGAGCGGGTCCTCGGCATCGGGGTGAACGGGGCGGAACTGGGAGCCGACCAGTACCGGACTCATGGCCAGCACGTGGGGCTGGCGGGTTTCATCGGCGCCGACGTTGGGGATGGTGAGCACGGTTTCAAACGCGCCCATCTGGCCCGTTTGATTTTCGCGAACGGCGAAGCGGATTTGGTATTTCTGGTTGGGTGAGAGGACAAAGCCGGTGGTGTATTGCAGGTTTTTGGTGTGCAATTGCTGTCCGGGGCCGGCAAGCTGGGGCGTGAGCTGGATGGTCTGAGCAACGTGGTCGAGTTTGCGCCCCGCCTGATCGATCACCTCGCCGGCAATGTCGACCTCGGGCGTGGCTTTGGGATTGAAGCCGTGCAGCGGGATCTCGCCGCCGGGGATGGTAATGGCCAACGGCACAAAGTAACGGAACGGGCTTAGACGGAACCAGGAATCGGCCAGATAGAGGTTGAGGGAATGGTCGGCGACGTCGGCGTTGAGTTCGTCCTGAAGCTGGGCCTTGCGGCTGGCCGAATCCATGTGGTGGATGTCGCGCGGGGCGAAGTAGCCGGGCCGGGCGGTGACGCGGATCCCAGAGCGATGAACGATGATGCGGATTTTGCGGTACTTACCGTCCTCGACATGATCGGTACTGATGTAGCCGATGAGGTAATAGGAGCGGGTGTCGGTCTGGACCTGCGTGTAGACGCGGCCAAAGTCGTTGGAGGCGAGGAAGGCGCGGCCGCCGGTATCGGTGGCGAGGGTCGAGAGGGTTTCCTGCTGCGCAAACTGGGCATTGAGCGTGGCCGATTGCGCGCCGCCGTTGAAGGCGGAGTGACCGCGAACGCTGCCGCTGAAGGCGGCGCCGCCGGGAGGGTTGGCCTGCAGACCGCGGGCATCGACGCTGTAGATGGAGGCGTTGGACTTGACGCAGGAGTTGACGGCGGAGCGCAGGGTGATTTCGTTGTCGACGCCGGAGCGCTGGATGCCACTGGAGAAATAAATCAGCGATTTTTTCTGGTTGACGCCGCGCAGCATATCACAGATGGATTCAACCGCTTCGAGGCTGCGGTCGGCGTTGGCGATATTGAATTCAGTGTCATCGGCAGCAAAGCTGGAGCCGTCATCGGCGGTGCCTTCGGTGGAACCGGAGGCGCCATCGGCATAGCCGGCGGCGGCGGCGGGGTTCAAGCCATGCAGCACGTTGAGCAGGGCGGTTTTGTTGCTGGTGAAGTCCTGGTTGACCTGGAGCGAATCGCCAAGCGTGGCAATGGCAACGAGATCGGCGGGCTGCATCTGTTGGTTGACGAATTTTTCGGCCTGCTGCATGACGTTTTGCACGTCATCGGGCTGCATCGTGGTCAGGTCGAAGTACATGACCATCAGGCGGCGATTGCGGTATTGCCGGGAAGCGGCCGGGGCGATGGGGCTGGGCGTTTTCGCCGCGGCGGGCTGGCCCATGATGACGGTACCGGAGGGGCCGGCACTGGCGGTATTGGCTGGCGCGGACCCCTGCGCGGCGGTCACAAGAGGCGCGGAGTCGACGTTTTCGAAATCGAAGCTGAGGATGTGTTGCGGCTTGCCATCTTCGAGGACGGTGATGTCGCTGGGCTTGAGATTGGTAATCAGATTGCCATGGGAATCACGCGCGGTCATGTTCACCAACACGACATTCGTGGTGGCCTTGAAGGTATACTTCGGCGTTTGCGCCACAACGGGCGCCAGCAGAAGAGCGGCGGCAAACAGGATGCACTTCATAGACTAGAACCTGTAGCGGGCGGTAAAGGTGACCTGGCGCGGAGCGCCGAAACCGGTGACATCACCAAACGTGAGCGAACTCAGGTTGGTGTCAATGCCGGCCCAATTGGGATGATTGAGGACGTTGGTACCGGCAAAACGGACTTCGAGGGAACGGAACTCGCCCATGCGGAAGGTTTTGCTGAGGGTGCCATCGAGATCGAACTGGCCGGGACCGATGATGCTGTCACGTCCGGCGGTGCCATAGGCGCCGGCGGCGGGAGCGGCAAAGGCGGCGGTATTGAAGAAGCCGGTCAGCGTGGGATTGGATTTGGACACCACGGCGCCGGTGGCATCGGCGCGCAAGGGCACGGAGACGCCCAGCGCCTGCAGGCC
>JBOGKK010000030.1:0-6901 GCA_050745425.1 Terriglobales bacterium | reverse complement strand
TCGTGCCGGACGCCTACGACCTGGCGTTGCTCAAGCTCGACCCCCAACCTGCAATCCTACGCGGCTCCTTTGTCCGCCTCCTGGAATGGAAAGGAAACGCGCCCCCACTGCATCCGCAATAAGGGCGCGGAAGATGTGTTTGCGGTGGTTTTCAGGCGGCCCCAATGAACTCCACCTCCAGCGTGATGGTCACTTCATCTCCGACCAGAACGCCGCCTGTTTCCAGCGCCGCATTGAAGGTCATGCCGAAGTCCTTGCGGTTGATCTTCGTCGCCGCCGAAAGCCCGATGCGGAGATTGCCCCACGGGTCTCGCGACGGCTTCGAAAAGCTCTCCACGGCAAACATTACGCTGCGCGTGACCCCGTGCATGGTCAAATCTCCCGCCACCGTGATCTCGCCGTCTTCATCACGGGCGATACCGGTCGAGGTGAACGACAGCGTCGGAAAGTTCTCCACGTCGAAAAAGTCGGCGCTCTTCAAATGGGCATCGCGCTGCGGCTCGCGCGTGTCGATCGAGCCGGCTTCGATTGAAGCCGTCACGGTCGAGTCAGTCAGGTCGGCCTCGTTCAGCTGCAGCGCTCCGCTGACTCCGCTGAAGCGTCCCTTCACGTTTGAAATCATCATGTGCCGGACCTTGAACTCGGCCGCAGAATGCGCCGGATCAATGTTCCAGGTGGTGACTTGGGTTGCAATCGCTGTGGTTGTCATGGTGTTCTCCTTGTGTTTTCGCTCTCTCTTAATTAGTCGCGACGATAGTCGTCGAAACAGATATAGCCGCCAAAAAAATCACGCGTCCTCGCCTCGCGCCGCGCGGAGCAATTCCCGCAGCTTCTGCAAGCCCTCGGCGCCCAGATGGCCTAACTGCTTCCGATGGCCCTCCCGCACCGGCCCGTCGAGCTCGGCCAGCAACGCCGACCCTTCCGCGGTGATGCGCGTCAGGACCACGCGCCGGTCCTTCCCCTCCCGCGAGCGCGCGATAAGCCCGCGTTTCTCCAGCCGGTCGAGCAGGCGGGTGGTATCGGGATCGCGCGTGATCAACCGGCCGGCGATTTCCCCGCAGGTGAGCGGGGTCTGGGCACCGCGCAGGATCCGCAGCACGTTATACTGCGTCGTCGACAGATCCGCCGCCTTCAACAACCCCACCATCCCGCGCGTCAAAAAATCGCACGTCCGCAGCAGATCCAGGAACGCTGTCTCTTCCGCGCTCGCGGACCGCCGCCCGCCACGCTGCCGCTTCTCGCTTGCTGTATCCACAATCTCATAATAGTCGTCGCAACAACTATTGTCAACACGCATTTCTTCAGGCTCTGGATCAGGCACAGGAGCGCGGTCTGGTCGCCCGCCAGCAACGCCGGCAACCAGCATTTCCGGCCGCGCGCGGCGGGTTCCGGGAAGCGCACGCGCCAGGGTTGCCGGATGAAGGCTCCAGGAGCCATGCCCAGTCTATTGGCCCAGATGTCCACGCCACGCTGATTGCGGTGGCCCGGCGGAAGCCCGCTCCCGCATTCCATCTGGCCGCATCTACTGGCGCCGGCCGCGACAATCCAACTACCGCGGCAGGGTCGTTCTCCTCAATTTTTGGGCCTCGGGCTGCGGTGGCTGTGTTCTGGAAATCCCGTCGCTGGTCCGCATAGACGGTGCCTTCCACGGTCAGCCCTTCACCGTTGTAGGGATCTCAATGGACATGTCTTACGAGAACATCACCAGCCCAGCGCAGGCGTGACGTCAAGTGCGCCCCTTCGCCCGCTCTCATCACATGAGCTATCCCATCCTCATGGCTAACGAGGTCATGCCGCTCGCGTATCACATCACGGAGCTGCCCGACACGTTCCTCATCGACAAGAAGGGTCGCATTGCCGCGGTCTACGGTGGACGATTCAAATCCTGGCGAGTCCCCAAACCAAGAGTGATCGATCACTGCGCACGGCTGCGGAACTGCTGGATGCGGCGCCGGTCGCGCTTCGAGGGGCGGCCGGCGGGTGCAGGCGCACCGGCGTGCAGCAGCCGCCGTTCAGCGGAGGCGCGCTGGCGCGCTTCCCGGCTCGCATCCGTCTCCTGATAGAGCTTCTGCGCCACTGGCGCTGGGCCGCGCACCTCGCTCAACTCCAGAACCTCCACTTCGAAATCGCCGCCGGGATTGGTGACGTGCAAGCGTTCGCCGCCACGAATCTCGCGGGCCGGCTTGGCGGGCTGTCCAGCGAGCAGCACCCGGCCGAGGTCGCAGGCATGCGCGGCCAGCGCCCGCGTCTTGAAGAACCGCGCCGCCCACAGCCATTTATCCAAGCGCATAAGCCGAGCATAGCAGGGCCGCGCCGTACCGTCGCCTTGGTGCGCAGAGTAAGCGCGCGCCGGAGCGCCGGCGTGCCGTTATTCAGCACGTAGCGCGTCTGGCCCGCAAGGCCGGCGCGCGTATACTGATCCCATGGCGACGAGCAGCAGGAAGACAGGCTTCTCGGCCGAAGAGCGCGCCGCGATGCGAGAGCGCGCCGAGGAATTGAAGGCGTCGCAAGCCGATGGCGAAACGATCGTGCTGGCGAAACTCGCCGCCATGCCCGAGCCCGACCGCACTCTCGGCGAGCGTCTGCATGCTCTGATCAAAACGATAGCGCCTGAACTTACGCCCCGCACCTGGTACGGCATGCCGGCCTACGGCAAAGGCGACCGGGTCATCTGCTTTTTTCAAAATGCCGGGAAGTTCAAAGCCCGCTACTCCACGCTCGGCTTCAGCGACAAAGCCAAGCTCGACGAGGGCGCCATCTGGCCCACGAGCTTTGCCTTGACGGAATGGAGTGCCGCCGTCGAAGCGAAAGTTACTGCACTGCTGAAAAAAGCGACCCGCCACTAAAAGCAGCGCGATGCCTGCTGTCATAGTGCCATGGCGTTGCTACGGCATGAGCGTCGCCGCGGTTTTCGTCCGACGGACACCACGACCCCGCTGCATTATGAGCTGCTGCCGACAGGCGCAGGTTCACCCATTCCGCTGCTCACACCCGATGCCCGCGCTACAAGACTACTTTGTACGAGGCGCAGCCGGGTATGCAGCACCGCTGAGGATCGCTACTTGACGGCAATGACTTCGCGGAGGTTGTCGCGGGCAAGGAAGAACTTGACCGAACGATAGCCGTGGAACAGATTCTCTACGTGGCGGTTGTTGAAGATGCGCTGCAGGCGATGCGGGGAGCCGGGGCGTAATTCCAAGGTTTCGTGATCGTGGATGTGATAGCGCTGGAACGGGGAACCAGCCCCGGCGTCGCGGGTATGAAAGTAGGCCAGCACCGTACCGCCGGGGCGCAGAATGGTGGTCAGGCGTTCCAGCAAGGGTTTGACCAGCGGCTCAGGCGTGAAGTCGACAAGATCCCAGAGCAGGACTGCGTCGAAGTGCTCGGCGCTGAATTGCAAGTTATCGAGCAGCCAGCGAGCGGCATCGAAAACCGGCCCGGCATCCGTCATTGCCTGATAGCGTGGTTCGGCGCACTCGTGCAGCAGATCATCGCTGTAGATGCTGTGATCGCGGCTGGTGAAGTAGGTAAGATTGGCGCTCGAGGTACAGCCCAGGTCGAGCACGCGGCGGCCCTCAGTTTTGTCCCAGCCGTGCAGGAACTCACGCAGGCCGTTGCTATGGCGCAAGGTGCCCAGCACAGGCGTGGCGTGGGATGCAGCCTGGGGGGAAGCTGCAAGTCGCGGCGAAGCCAGCGCGACTGCATCGGACTGAAAAAGGCTACGAACTTTGTCCAGCATTGGTCAGACGTGTCGGTCCAGCAGGCGCCCTTGCTGGGCCCCACCTCCAGAGGCAGCGCCGGGAGCGGGTGTGCTCGCGGCGGAATTTGAAAGGGGCGGTACGGAAGCCGCCAGCACGGGCGATGGTTCCTCCGCAAGCGCGGGGGCCGCGACCTCGGTGTAGGCGAGGTTGCCGCCAACGCAAATATCGACGCGCCCCTGAATAAACGCACCGTCCTGAATCGAGATGCGCGCCATGGCCATGTCCCCCAGAACCGAGCCGCTGCGCCCGACCTCAATACGGTCCTGCGCGTTGGCGTTTCCTTTCACCTTGCCGTGTACGATCAGCTCACGCGCCAGAATATCGGCGCTGACCGAGCCGTTGGGGCCAATGGTCACAATTTGATTGGGTAGTTGAATGGTTCCCTCCACCTCACCATCTATGTAGATGTCTTCGGTACCGCTGATGTCGCCCTTGAACTGAAACGATTTGCCGAGGTGGGAACTCTCCGGACGCGCTGGGTTGGTTGTGGCCACTATGGTCTCCTGGACGGATTGGAAGTTATGCGCCGTGCCGCCCCTTATTCTACTCAAGCAGCAGGGGATACGCTAGCGTGGTCGTGTTTCGGCATGCCCCGGAAGTCACCACGGTGGGCAGGCTCTGGCAGGCGTGCCGGGAAGCGGTGCGGTCGGGCTCGCCGTTTGAGTTATTGCTGGCGGCAGCGCGGCTGGAGTGCGCCTGCGCCGATGGGGGCGCCGAGACCGGCGGCCGACTGATCGAGCTGTCATTGCTTGCAGCACGCTACTTTCTGGGGCAACAGCCTCGGCCAAGCGCGGCCGAACTCTGGGGATTGGAAGCCCATTTGCCGCTGGCAACGGCGGCGGTACAGCTCTCCGCCTTCGAGGGTATCCGCTTCTATGCGCTCTCCCCCGCCGGTTACGCCGAGGCGGCGCGGCGCTGGCGCAGAGAACAGGCGCAGGCGAACGCGGCCGCCTGGGTGATCGGGCTGCGATCCATGGGCAGCGTGCTGGCGCCGGTGGTGGCGGCGGCCCTGGAAACCCGGGATTGCCGGACCCGTTGCCTGACGCTGCGGCCGAGCGGAGCACCGGACCAGCGGCAGTTGCAGGTGGAGAGCAGCCTGCAGGTGGCAATGCAGCGCTGGAGGGGTGAATTTCTGATTGTCGATGAAGGGCCGGGGCTGAGCGGCTCCAGCTTTGCTGGAACGGTCGCGGCGCTGCGCGGAATCGGCATTGCCCCGCAGCGAATCGCACTTTTGCCGTCGTGGACGCCGGAGCCGTCGCGGCTGAGCAACGCCTACGCAGCCCAGAACTGGGCAAGCTGGCGCGTGTATGCGGCGGCGGGGCTGGCCGTGCCCGGGGAGGACGCGCAGGATGCCAGCGGCGGGAAGTGGCGGCAGATTCTTGGTACCCACGAGTGCGAGCCGGTCTGGCCACAACACGAGCGCCGCAAATTCCTGTGCGGCCGGGGACGGGTGCTGCTCAAGTTTGGCGGCTTCGGCCGCTACGGGCACGCGACGCGGGAGCGTGCGGCAGAATTGGCGCGCCGTGGCTGGGGACCGGCCCTGGCGCCGCAGAGCGGCGATGCCGGGGAGGGCTGGATCAGCTACCGCCGTATTCCGGCCGCACCGCTGGTGCGGCCGGGCGCGGCATGGTGCGAGTTCGCGGGGCGCTATCTGGCCTTTGTGGCGCAGGCCTACCGGCGGCAAGACAGCGTACCACCCTCGCCCGAGTTGCAGGAGATGGTATCCGCCAACCTGGAACAAGCGCAGGAGCCGCCGGAGGGGCCGGTGGCCGCCCTCGATGGCCGGATGTTGCCGTGTGAGTGGGGGGAAACGGCGCGCGGATACGTTAAATTCGACGGCACCGATCACGGTGACGATCCCTTTTTCCCCGGGCCGGCGGATATTGCCTGGGACCTGGCCGCGGTCGCGGTGGAATTTGGAAAGGCACGCGGGCGCGCGGTGCTCGATGCCTATTGCCGCGCCAGCGGGGAGACACACCGCGCGCTGGCGCCCCGGCTCGTCTGGCATGGGAGGGCCTATACGGCATTCCGGGCCGGCTATTGCGAGCTGGCGGCAGCACAAACCACAAGCCCCGACCGTGAACGGTTCACGCAGCAGGCGCTGCGCTACCGGCGCCACGCCGCTACTTGGGACCGCTGAGGGTGATCACGGAAGCGCCGGGAGTTGGCGTGAGATGAAAGGTGTTGGGCGCGTTCAAGGGGCGATTGAGCGTGATGCCTGCGGGCTTGAGCTGTAGGACCAGCGTGTAGCCCTCGACGGGGCGCTGGATGACGATTTTGGTAGGAACAGGAATGTTATCGCGGGTGGTGTAGCCGCTGTAGGTGGCGCGGGTGAAATGAATGCCATCCTGATCGTAGATTTCCTGACTGTGCGGGAGCAGGTCGTAGCGGCTGAAGGTAATGCGCCGTTCGAGGCGCTGCTGATGATCGGTTTGGCCGGCGAGCACGAGCACCTGATAGGCCGCCGGAGGAGCGCCAGGATCCAGGGCCACATCGGCAGCGGGCGCGATGGGATGGGTCAGCATCGCGTTGAGGATGACCTGCGGACGCAGCGACTCCCAGGGACTGCTCGTCTTTTTCGGGATGACGTCGTTGAGGCCAACGATGAATTGATTGCGGGTGGGAATGCTCAGCTCAAAGTGCTGGCCGTTGGAGGCCATATCGAAGATCTTGCCGAGCAGGGTAAACGTTCCCCAGAGGCGTATGTCGTCGGGCTTGCGGATGAGCAGGTAGGCGGTGATCTTGGGGTACTTGTGCTTGCCGGCTTTGGCCGACAGCTCCAGCTTCAGCGACATGGTCTGGATGGCCTGGGCATCGCGATTGAAGCTGGATACGAGTCGCGGCAGGGTAGCCGAGCGCAAAGGCGCGCTGGGCGGGAGCGGTTTGACGCGGCGGCCGCAGGCCGCCGTAATGCAAGCCAGCAGTAGCAGGGGGGCGACGCGCCGGAGGAAGCGCAGGTCTCGATTGGGGCGGAGCGAGGGCAATCGTTTCTATGGTAAAGCTATTCTTCCGAGTCCTTCTTTTCACCCATCTCTTCGGAGGCCTTCTTTTGCGCTTCCGCTTTGCGCTCGAGCCGCTCGGAGCGGCGCTTGCGCTTGGCGGCCTGCATGCCTTCGCTGCCCAGAAACTCGATATAGGCG
>JBOGKK010000029.1:0-3104 GCA_050745425.1 Terriglobales bacterium | reverse complement strand
TGGTGGCCCCGGCGGCGGGCGAGGCGCACCAGCAGGCGGGGGTCGAGGACTTTAAATGAACGACTTTACACGGATTGGGACTGACCTGGTTCAGGCCAGCCAGAACTTGCGCGCCCAGAAGACGCGTACGATGCTGACGGCCTTGGGTATGGTTTTCGGGGTGGGTGCAGTGATTGGCATGCTGGCCATTGGCGCCGGTGCCAAACAACAGGCGCTGGCGACCATTGAAGCGCTCGGCGTACACAACCTCATGGTGGATTCGATCCCGCCCGGCAGCCCGCAGGAACTGCAGCAGCGCCGTATGACCTCGCCCGGCCTCACCATGCGCGATGTGCGGATCGTGGAAGCCAATCTCGCCGGTCTGAGCGAAATTTCTCCCCGCCGCTCGCTCCAGCCGCAAAAGCTCCTGCCTCAGCCCACGCAAGCCATGCCCACGCTGGAGGGCGTAGATCCGTCCTTTGCCGCGATCCATGACTTCCATGAGCTCGATGGCAGCTTTTTCGATCAGCTCGACAACGCGGCCAGCGTCCCGGCGGCGGTGCTGGGCCAGAGCGCCAAGGTCAGCCTGTTCGGCTACACGCCCGCGGTCGGTAAGTACATCAAGGTCAACGACGCCTGGCTTCGTGTGGTGGGGGTGCTCGACGAGCAGTTAAATGGATCCGGCACGGGCAAAGACTGGAACAACGTCATTTTCACGCCGCTCAACACCTTCAACAACCGCTTCTACGACAACAGCTTTACGCAGAAGGATTTTCTTGATGGCGTGGACATGAGCCTCAAGCCCGACGCCAACAGCGTGGCAGCCGCGGCCGTTGTGACCGCCATACTGAACTCTACTCACCACGACACGGACGACTTCAACGTGACTGTTCCGGCTGCGCTGCTCGCCCAAAAGCAGCAGACACAGCGCATTTTTACGCTCGTCATGGTGGCGGTGGCCGCGATCTCGCTGCTGGTCGGCGGCATCGGTATTATGAATATCGTGCTGGCCACCGTCATGGAGCGCACGCGCGAAATTGGCGTGCGCCGCGCCACCGGCGCGCGGCGCGCCGACATTATGCGGCAGTTCCTTGCCGAGGCCATCCTGATTTCGGTCTCCGGCGGTGCCGTCGGCGTCTTATTCGGCTATATATTATCGTGGACCATCGCCGCTACGGCGCATTGGCCGGCCATTGTTGGCGGTTGGTCCATCATCATCGCCTTCGGCGTGTCCGTGGGCGTCGGCGTATTGTTCGGCATTTATCCTGCCCGCAAAGCTGCGCGCATTGATCCTATTGAGGCCCTTCGCTATGAATAGTTCGCGTCTCCGGGCTGCGGCTCTGGCCGTCGCCTTCCTCGCGGCACCCTTGGGTGCGCAAACAATTCTCCATTTCCACCTCAATCCGCCCAAGGTCGAGCCTATTGCGGGCTTGAACCAGCGCATCCAAAACGGCGCCCTGCATCTCACCCTGCAGGACTATCTGCAACTGGTGCTGCAAAACGACACCGCGATCCACCTGTTGCAGATGAATGAATACACAGCGCGCAATAGCGTAATCGCCGCCAAAAGCCCGTTCGACCCCAACCTGACGGCCAGCTTTGGCGGCACGCGCTCGGTGCAGCCGCAGACCAGCCAGACCAGCGGCGCCTCGACGCTCAGCAGCCTGAACCAATCCAGCTCGCTGGGCTTTAGGCAGATCTTACCGACAGGTCAATCCGTACAGGCGAGCTTCGGCACCTCGCGCCTGTCCAGCAACAACGCCTTCAGTACCTTTAACCCGAGCCTGGGCGCCAACCTGGGATTCTCCTTTACGCAGCCACTGCTGCAAAACCGCTCGGGTCTGCAGGATAAGACGCAACTGCTGGTCGCCAAAACCCAGGTGCTGGTGGTCAGCGATCAGACGCAAGCGTCGATTGCCACTGCTATCCAGCAAGCGGCCGATCAATACTGGAACACGGTTGAGGCGCACGAGCAGATTACGGTGCGGCAGCAAGCCGTGGACCTGGCGCAGCAGTCCTACGACCGCAACAAGGAAATGCTGAAGTTGGGTGCGCTCGCTCCCGGCGATATCTTCACCCCGGAAGCTCAGCTTGCTCAGGACAAGACGGCGCTGCTGCAGGCACAGTCACAATACGAGCAACAGTTGGATCAGATTCGCCGGTTGATTGGCGCCGATCTTGACCCGGCAGCTCAGAACGTGAACATTGTGCTCGACGACAAACCCAATGCGACGATCCCCGAGCCGCCTCCGATGCCGCTCAATGACGCCATCACGGCCGCCCTGGCGCACCGGCCTGAATTGGACGCCTATCAGCGCCAGAACCTGGAAAACAAATTCACCATGGCCGAGGCCCATGATGCGCTGCGGCCGCAATTGAACCTGGTCGGCAGTTACGGCTCGAACGCGCTGGCCGGCAATCAGATTGCCACCCAGACGGCATTGGGCACCATCGTTGGTGGCCAAACCACCGGTTTCGGCAATGACATGAGCCAGTTGTTCGGCTTTGGCTATCCAACCTATGGCTTCAGCTTGCAGTTGACGCTGCCGCTGCGCAATAGTACGGCGGAATCGCAGTTGGCCAACTCGCTCGTGGCTCAGACCCAGACTGAGTACGACATCCGCAACGAGGAACAGCAGATCCGGCAGGACGTGCGTCTGGCTGACGTTCAATTGCGCATGGCGGTCGCGGAGGTGAAGTCGGCCACCACGGCTAGCGATCTCACAAAGAAGGAAGTCGATGCCGATCAACAGGAATACCTGCTCGGCACGACCACGCTGTTTCAGCTCCTTACCGGACAGACCCAGTTGAGCAACGCCCAATCGCAAGTCGTATCGGCGTACACCAGCTACCAGATCGCCAAACTCGCCTACGAACGCGCTGTCTATACGCTGCTCGGCGACATGCACCTGAAGCTGCAGCACTAATTTGCAATGTGCGGGCCAGGCGCGATCATCCTGGCCCGCTCGCTCTGGTCGCGGCCAGGCCGGGCTCCAGGGGCCCCCTGCCCGGCCCCGCGCCAGTCATTTTCAGCTCGCTGCGCTGACGGACGTGACCGTGATGGTTGTGCCCTTCAGCGTGCCGCGCACGTGTACGCGCTTGCCGGCGTCGTTGTAGAGCGTCTT
>JBOGKK010000028.1:0-15031 GCA_050745425.1 Terriglobales bacterium | reverse complement strand
CTGCTGGGCATGGTTGCCAGCCGGATGCTGAGCGCCTTGCCGCCGCAGATCGGGCTGCCGATCGTGCTCGATTTCGGCTTCGACTGGCGCGTGTTCGGCTTTGGCTGCGCCATGGCCCTGTTCATGGCCGTCGTCGCCGGAATGCTCCCCGCCTTGCGCGCCGCCTCCGCCGACCCCAGCCAATCCCTGCGCGGGCCGGAAGCCAACGCCGCAGGACGCCGCCGGCAGCGGCTGCGCTCGACGGTGGTGGTAGCACAGGTGGCAGGATCGCTCCTGCTGCTCATCGTCGGCGGCCTGTTCGTGCGCAGCCTGCACTACGCGCAGCAGCGTCCGCTGGGCTTTCAAGCCAACGGCGTGTGGAATTTTGAGATCAATGCGACCGGCGCCGGCTACAGCGATGCCCAGGGCCGGCAATTCTTCGCGCGACTGTTGCCTGCGGTGCGCGCTCTGCCCGGCGTTGGCAGCGCCAGCCTGGCGATGTCCTATCCCTTCGGCACCGATCATTTTGGCGGCCCAGCCCATCCCGCTGCCCGGCCCAAGGCGTGGGTTTCCGCCACGCGCAACCGCGTCTCGCCGGAATATTTCTCAACCATGGGCATCCCTGTGCTTGAAGGCCGCGGATTCGCCGCATCGGATACCGCCAGCGCTCCCGCCGTCGCCGTGATCAGCGCGCATCTGGCGCACGCGCTCTGGCCTGGAAAAAGCGCCCTTGGCCGTCAGGTGGAACTGGGTTCTTCTGGAAAGCCAGCCACCGTGGTTGGCGTTGCGGGCGATGTGCGGTATGGTTCGAGCGATCAGACCGAACCTCAAATTTACTTTGCGCTCGCCCAGGGTTACGTTCCCCGCCAGGTACTGCAGGTCCGCGCGCGCCATGGCGCCTCACCCGTGCCTGCCGTTGAACAACTGCTGTCGCGGACGGCTCCCGACGTTCCTCTCGGCGTCGTCCAGCCGCTGGCGGCAGCTCTGCAGGGCATCAACGGCCTGTTCATTTTCAACCTCGGCGCGCGCCTGGCGACCGCGCTCGGCCTGCTCGGTTTATTTCTGGCGCTGATCGGCGTCTATGGCGTCGTGGCCTACGCCGCCGCGCAGCGCGTCCATGAAATCGGCATCCGCGTCGCCCTCGGCGCGCGCCCACGCCAGGTCGTCGCCGCCATCCTGCGCAGCGCCGGCATCATTATCGTCAGCGGCATCATCATCGGACTGCTCCTCGCCGCCGCCATCGGCAAGCTCGCCGGAGCCTTTCTGGTCGGCGTCTCCGGCCTCGACCCGCTCACCTTCATCGCCGCAACCGCCGCCCTCGCGCTCATCGCCTTCGCCGCCGCCCTCGTCCCCGCCTTGCGCGCCAGCCACGCCGACCCCCTCGCCGCCCTCCGCTGCGAGTAGCCCTCGCCCAAACGTAATGGCGTTACGCCGTTCCCGCGACGCTTAGCGGGTCAACGCTGACGCTCACTGGCATCGGTGAGGTCACGGTTGAGCCCGATCAGGCAGGCGACGGCAACCACAATGCGGCGTCAGCCGTGAAGCAGAGCTTTGCGGTTGCAGCGGCGCCGGTGCTGTCGATTGACCTCGCGCCCACCTCGTGGCCACGCCGTTCCAGAGCCTCGCGGGCAGCTTCACCTAAGCTGCACGGGCGCGCCGCAGGGTGCGGCCTGTACACCGAGTCCAGCCACGCTCAAGCTGGATGGCTCATCCGCCGCGCCCATCACGGTGAGCGAGACGACCACCGCCAGTTCGCTGCTCCCGCCGCTCGACCCCGGACCTGAGCAATCGCTCCGGCTCGGCCCATGGCTTCTGCTCGTTCTCTTGAGCGATTTGCTCTGCCTCCTTGTCTCGCTCTATCGCCGGCGACGACAGTCAAGCCGCCGCCGCAAATCAATCCGAACGCCACCCCCTCCGGCACCTACACGCTGGTCGTCCCGGCGATAGATGCCAGCGGAAGTGTGGCTGGAACAACCTCGCTAGAGCAAAAACAGCGTCGGTGTAGCAAGCTTCGGGCGATTGCGTGCGGCTTTTCCTGGGGTCAAAGCCGCAGGCGGTACGGTCGGCGATGCTACAGCAGAGCTGTTTTTGCTCTAACCCTCACGGTAAACTGAAGCCATGCTAAAGTAGTGACAATCACTACTGGGGAGATGCACCATGGCGACCATTACCGCAACCGAGGCCAACCGCAAATTTTCGAAGCTGCTGCGCGAGGTGCGCCAGGGCAAAACTTACGTCATTACGAGTCACGGCGAGCGCATCGCAGAGCTGGTGCCGGCGCGGCTGTCGTCAGAGGCGGAGAAGGCGCGTCGCAACAAAGCCTGGGAGGAGCTCAAGAAGCACTTGGACGCTCAGCCGGTGATGAACCTGCCACATATTACCCGTGACGAGATGCACGAGCGGTGATTGCAGCGCTCGACACTAATCTGCTGGCTTACGCCGAAGGCGTGAACGGCCTTGTCCGGCAGCGAGAAGCGAGGCAGATTATTGACGGCGCTGCGGATCGAATCGTTCTGCCAGCCATTGTGCTGGCCGAACTCTTTCACGTACTCACGCGAAAGGGCCGGCGTACGCACGAACAGGCACACGTAGCGGCTCAGAAATGGCGTAGCGGCTATCCAGTGGTTGAAAACGATCGCTGGCTGAATGCCGCGCTTGATCTTGCCGCCGCCCATCGTCTCGGCATCTGGGATGCCGCCATTCTCGATGCGGCCGCTGATGCCGGCTGCGCGCTGCTGCTGTCGGAAGACATGCAGCACGGCTTCCGCTGGCGCGGGGTGACTGTAGTTGACCCGTTCGCGCATCCTGACCATCCGCTGCTCATCGAACTGCTCGAGCGCAGCTAGCTGTTACGGCCGCGACCTAAGTCACTCGCGCCACTGCGGGAAGCACCGTAAAATAGGCCAATGAAAGTTGCCTATCTCTTTATCACTTCCGGTCATAACGTTGACTACAAGCTCGCCAAAATGATTCTGCCCCAGTTGGAAGCAGGCACCCACGGGGTCGACGTGGTAGGCATGTTCTTTTTTGACGACAACGCCTTCGTGCTGCGCAAGGGCGACCCCATCGGTGACCGGCTGGCCGCGGTGGCCAAAAAGAATAACATCTGGCTCGGCGTGTGCGACATGTGCGCCCTGGATCGCGGGCTGGCCACCGGCGAGCCGGTCTGGTGTACGCCCGACCGGCTGTCGCCTCGTCTCGCCGGCGCGCCCGAGAAAATTCAGCTCCAAAACGCCATTGACGGGCTGCACGTCGGCTGTTTCCCCGACGTCTACAAGGCGCTGAGCGGCAACCCTCCCGACCTGGTGATCAGCCTCTGATCAATTCGTCTTCGTCGGTGCCCTGGGCACTGAGCTTCAGCAGCACGGAGTAATCCTCGATGGTGGTAGTATCGCCTTCGATTGTGTGTGTGGTGACCAGCTCGCGCAGCAGGCGGCGCATGATCTTGCCGCTGCGTGTTTTGGGCAGGCCCTCGACCAGGCGCACTTCTTCCGGGCGCGCGAAGGCGCCGATTTCCTGCGCCACCCACGCGCGCAGCTCTTCGGCGAGCTTGGCGTCGGCCGCACCGCCGCCTTTCGCGGTTGCGAACACCACCAGCACCTGGCCCTTGAGGTCGTCGGGCCGGCCGACGGCCGCGGCTTCGGCCACAGCCGGATGCCGCACCATCACCGATTCCACTTCCATCGTGCTCATGCGATGACCACTGACGTTGATCACATCATCCACGCGGCCCAGCACCCACAAATAGCCATCGCTGTCGCGCCGCGCTGCATCACCGGTGAAATACAGGCCGGGGTAGCGCGACCAGTACGCCTCTTGGTAGCGTTCGGGATCGCGGTAGAGGCCGCGCAGCATCGAAGGCCACGGCTTGCGAATGATCAGATAGCCCTGCTGATCGTCTGCAACGCGTTCGCCATCGAGATTCACAACATCGGCATCGATGCCGGGCAGCGGCAGCGTCGCCGAGCCGGGCTTGGTGGCGACTGCGCCCGCAACCGGCGAGATTAAAATGCCGCCGGTTTCCGTCTGCCACCAGGTGTCGACAATCGGGCAGCGCCCGCCCCCGATCACGCGGTGATACCACTCCCACGCCGCCGGCTGAATCGGTTCGCCCACTGAGCCCAGCAGCCGCAGACTCGACAGGTCATGTTTGGCGGGCAATCCGTCGCCCGAGCGGATGAAGCTGCGGATGGCGGTCGGTGAGGTATAGAACAGGTTCACGCTGTACTTGGCGATGATCTCCCAGAAGCGGTCCGGAGCAGGGTAATCCGGTGCGCCTTCGTACATGAGCGTGGTGGCGCCGGCCGCCAGCGGACCATAAATGATGTAGCTGTGGCCGGTCACCCAGCCGATGTCGGCCGTGCACCAGTAGGTATCGTCTTCGTGCAGGTCGAAGACCCACTCCATCGTGGCCTGTACTTCGGCCAGATAACCGGCGGTCGAGTGCACCACGCCTTTCGGCTTGCCGGTGGTGCCGCTGGTGTAGAGCACGTACAGTGGATGCTCGCTGTCGACGGGAACGGCCTCGCATTGTGCCGGCGCCTTGGCTACCAGCTCGTCCCATTCCACGTCGCGCCCCGGCTTCATGGTGATGGGACTGCCGGTGTGGCGGAACACGACGGAGTGCTTCACGCCGGGGCAGTGCTCGAGGGCTGCGTCGACACTTGTTTTGAGCGCCACTTCGCGTCCGCGGCGGCGCCCGCCGTCGGCGGTGATGACGAGTTGCGCTTCGAGGTCATCCATGCGCGTGCGCAGGGCTTCGCTTGAAAACCCGGCGAACACGACGGAGTGAATGATGCCCAACCGTGCGCAGGCGAGCATGGCGACGGCGGCTTCCGGAATCATGGGCAAATAGATGATCGCCCGATCGCCCTTCTGGTAGCCCAGATCCGCCAGCGCGTGGGCAAACTGACACACGCGCCGGTGCAGCTCGTTGTAGGTCAGAATCTGCTGCTCGCCTTGCTCGCCCTCCCAGATCAGCGCCGCCTTGTTGCGCCGCGCACCGGTCAAGTGCCGGTCGAGGCAGTTGTAGCTGGCGTTGGTCTCTCCGCCCACGAACCATTGCGCAAACGGCGCCTTCCATTCCAGCGTCTTCGTAAAGGGCTTGAACCAATGCAGGCTGGCGCGCGCTCGCGCGCTCCAGAACGCCTCCGGGTCGGCCAGCGCCGCGCGCCGCAGCTCATCGTAGGCGGCGCGGCTTTTCACATGCGCGTGGGCGGCAAAACCGGCCGGCGGCGGATAGAGCTGTGAGGATGTGGTGGCCATGCCACGATCATAGCTCCACAGGCCCTGCGCTCCCCCACCGGCACATCAGGGTAGCCAATTGTGCTCCCTTGGGAGTGCACTGCTACATGCCATAATTCCAGAAGGGAAGAGGATCACCGCTATGCTCCGTTCGCAATGGATTGCCGATCGTGCCGCCCGCCAGGCTGAGGCTGGCTCCGATGCCATGACCCAACTGCATTTCGCCCGCTGCGGCCTGATCACGGAGGAAATGGACTACGTTGCCAAACGGGAACAGGTCGACGCCGCGCTCATCCGCGACGAATTGGCCGCCGGCCGCCTCATCATTCCTGCCAACATCAAGCACCCCGAACTGGAGCCCATGGCCATCGGCGTGGCCTCACGCTGCAAGATCAACGCCAATATCGGCAACTCCTCAGTCACCAGCGATCGCAACGCAGAGCTTGAAAAACTGCACGTTGCCGTGCATTACGGCGCCGACACGGTCATGGATCTCTCCACCGGCGGTGATATCCCCGGCATCCGGGAAACGATTGTACGGCACTCGCCGGTGCCGATCGGGACGGTGCCCATCTACGAAGCACTGACGAAGGTCAGGCAGATTCGCGATCTCACGCCGGCGCTGCTGCTGGAGACGATCGAAAGCCAGGCCGAGCAGGGCGTCGACTACATGACCATTCACGCCGGCATTCTGCGCGAGTATCTGCCGCTGACCAAAGATCGCATCACCGGCATCGTCAGCCGCGGTGGCGCCATTCTGGCGGAATGGATGGTCGCCAACGGCAAGGACAATCCACTGTTTGACAACTTCGACGCCATCTGCAAAATCTTCCGCAAATTCGACGTTTCGTTTTCACTCGGTGACAGTCTGCGGCCGGGTTCGCTGCACGATGCCAGCGATGCCGCGCAGTTTGCCGAACTCAAAACCCTGGGCGAGCTCACCGAGCGCGCCTGGGAACAGGAATGCCAGGTGATGGTCGAAGGCCCCGGCCACATCCCGATGGACCAGATCCAGATGCAGGTCGAAAAAGAAGTTGCCCTCTGCCATGGTGCGCCCTTCTATACCCTGGGTCCGCTGGTCACCGATTTTGCACCCGGCTACGATCACATCACCAGCGCCATCGGCGCGGCCATGATCGGCTGGCACGGTGCCGCCATGCTCTGCTACGTCACACCGAAGGAGCACCTGGGCTTGCCCAACGCCGAGGATGTCAAACAAGGGCTACTGGCCTACCGCATCGCCGCCCACGCCGCCGATATCGCCCGGCATCGCCCCGGCGCGCGCGACCGCGATGACGCCCTCTCGCGGGCCCGCAAGAGCTTCGACTGGCGTCAGCAGTTCGCGCTGTCGCTCGATCCGCCCACGGCCGAAGCCATGCACGACGACACGCTGCCGCAGAGCGGCTATAAGGATGCGCACTTCTGCTCCATGTGCGGTCCGCAGCACTGTTCCATGGCGCACGGCATCGTTGACGATTACGTGGCGGCCAGTGCCCAAGCTCCGGTGGGCGCGCGATGAGCGAGGTCGAGCAAGCCAACCAAAAGCTGCGCGAGGAGTTCAACGATTGGGCCGCGCGCGGCAAGGGCGCTTCCATGGCGCGCCATCATCGCGCCATCACCGAGCGCATGTTGGAGCGCATGGGGGTTGCCACCGGCGATCGCGTGCTCGATCTGGGCTGCGGCTCGGGCTGGGCGACACGCCTCGTGGCCGGGCGCGTGGGCCCGCGCGGCCTCGCCGTCGGCATTGACGTGAGCGACGCCATGATCCGCGAAGCCATGGAAAACCCGGAACTGCTGCGCAACACGCGCTATCTCTGTTCACCGGCGGATCATATCCCCTGGTCCAATGATTTCTTCACGCACATCTTCAGCGTCGAAAGCTTTTACTACTACCCCGACTCGCGCGCCGTACTCGACGAGTTGAAGCGCATCCTGGAACCCGGCGGCCGCCTGTTCCTGCTGATGTGCCTCTATACCGGCAACCCCAACGCGCAAAAGTGGAAGGAGCAGTTGGCAGTGCCGGTGCACCTGCGCAGCGCCGCCGAGTGGCGCGACCTGCTCACCGAGGCCGGTTGGGCCGAGGCGAGTTTTGAAGAATTTCGCCCCGATCCCGCCGATCCGGATCCGGACGAGCACGCCTTTGCCTGCCTGGTCTGCGCCCGCAAGCGCTCGCTGAGCGCGTGAGAAACTGAATTATGAAATGGCGGATGCAGGCAGGGTTAGTCGCAGCGGCCGTGACCATGGCGACGGCTGCCGGCTGTACGCACAAAGCTCCAGCGCCGGTGCCGCCTGCGGTGGCTGCCGCTGCCGCCAATAACGATCCGGCCATTGCCACCATGCCCGCTGGTCCCGGCAAGACCGAAACCGTCCGCGTCTGCGGCGGCTGCCACACCTTGGCCCGCGTGGTGCGGCAGCACCAAACCAAGGCGCAATGGCAGGCCACCATTGCGCAAATGAAACAGAACGGCTTGTTCGCCTCCCCGGCCGATCTGAGCGAGATTCTCAGCTACCTGACGCAACACTACGGCCCGAAACAGCCGTGATAGAGTGGAAACTGTCGCGTGGCGCCATCGTCTAGCGGTTAGGACGTCGCCCTCTCAAGGCGAAGACCGCGGGTTCGAATCCCGCTGGCGCTACCAAACCTTCCCACCCTCCGGCGATCAGTCCGCAGCGAGGGTGACGTCCCCGCCCGGCAGTGACGCCCATTTTTCCAGCAGCGCCAGCACCGCAGCGTAATCCATCTCGCCCATGCCCTCTTCTTCGGCGACCGAGTAAACTTCCTCAACCGTCTCCAGCGCCGGCAATTTCACCCGCAGCTCGCGCGCCTGATCCAGCATCAGATGGATGTCCTTCAGCATCAGACGCAGCGGGAAATTGGCTTTGAAATCCCGCGCCGCGATGGCCGGCGATTTGTAATCGCTGACACCGGACCGCAGCATCGTGGCGCCCATGATCGCCAGCATCTGCTCGGCCGGGACGCCTGATTTTTCCGCCAGTACCAGGCCCTCGCTCATCCCCTGATAGATCAGTGCAATATTCAGGTTCATGGCCAGCTTGGTGGCCAGCCCCATGCCGTTGTCGCCCATGTGGAAAATGCGCTTCCCCATGGTCTCAAACAGAGGTGAGAGCTGCTGGATCGTGGCCTCCGGTCCGCCGGCTATAAAGATCAGCTCACCCGCCTCGGCGCCATTGCGCGAGCCGGTTACCGGGCAATCCACCCACACTGCGCCGCGATCGGCCCACTGCGCGGCCAACTCGCGGCTGGCGCGCGGCGATATTGTACTCGAATCCGCCACCACAACGCCCGGACGCGCCGCCGGCAGCATTTGTCCAGCGACCGCTTCCACTGCTGCCGTGTCGCTCAGACACATCCAGATCACCTCGGCGCCTTCTGCGCCCTCCAGTGGAGACTCCACCCGCGTGCACCCGGCGACATCCGCCTTCTCCTTCGTCCGGTTCCACACTCGCACCGTGTGACCGCCCCGCGCCAGGTTCGCCGCCATGGGAGCTCCCATGATGCCGGTTCCGAGAAAGGTAATGTTCATGTCGTCTAGTTGTCCCTAACCCAACGTTATCATCCACGGCAGGGGCTCGTTGCCCTAAAATCGCAAGCCGCTGGTATGCTGGCTAGGCAGTGCTCTCCTGGATCAGCCATCACATCATCGTGGTGATCTCCACCCTCGGCTACGGCGGGGTGGTGCTGCTGATGACGCTGGAATCAGCTTGCATTCCCATTCCCTCCGAAATTATCCTCACTTTCTCCGGATTTCTAGTCGCAACCGGCCGGTTTCAGCTTGTCTGGGTAGCCGTATTTGGCGCCGTTGGCAATAGCATCGGCTCCATGATTGGCTACGCGATCGGCTACTATGGCGGGCGCCCGCTCGCCCACCGTTACGGCCGTTGGCTGCTCATCGCTCCCGCCGATCTCGATGGCGCCGAGGCCTGGTTTCGCCGGCGTGGCGACATTACCGTCCTGGTTTGCCGCGTTCTCCCCGTCATCCGCACGTACATTGCCCTCCCTGCCGGCGTTGTGCGCATGCCGCTGTGGCGCTTTCACACCTATACGTTTATCGGATCGCTGGCCTGGTGCTTTCTCTTGTCCTATATTGGCTACCGCATGGGTGAAAACTGGAATGCCCTTGCGCCTTACTTCCACAAATTCGACGTGATCTGGGTACCCCTGATTGCCGCCCTTGTAGGTATCGCCATCTGGCACCATGCAAAAAGATTCCGGCGTAAATCCCATAGCAATAGCGTAAAAGTGTCAAAAGGTTAGTAATGACTACTTGGTCAGTTATTGGGGCAAGCATGTGCAAGCGCCATATGGCTCAAAAGCTGAGCAAATGGAGACATTCCCTGTTTGGCCAGCCGCGTGCTTTAGTAAAGGCGAGACGCTTGATATCGGTGCTCCGACATCAGGCACGCAAATAAGGGAGTCGGCTTTTCCGGGGGGAAGCGAGCCGACTTCCCTTTTTTGTTTTATGGCACATTTCGCGGCAACGGCCGAGCTGCCTCAGCGCAGGCAAGGTCGTGGCCGAGGAATGGGGTTCCTCCCAGGCCCAATTCCGTTGCCGGGGAACAACTTCTGGCTGACGGCCCCATCGGCCGAGCCCGGAGCGGCAGAGGGGAGGCGACCAGCGGGAGGCGTCGGGGGCGCAGCCCCCGGCAAAGACAGGCCCTGCCTGTTTCGGTTGCCGCCAAGTAACCCACCGCTGCATCCAACCGGTAATGGTGCGTTTTCGTGTTTTGGCGTCGTTACCGGCCTTGCTGGCCGTCGTGGCGCTGGGTTGCACTGGTGGTTGGGCTCAGTCTCCGCCAACCTCCGCTGCACACACACCGGCGGGTCAAACCATTGCGGTGAACCTGGGCCATGCCTTGCAGGTGCTGCAAGGCGCCGTAGCCGCTCTCGATGCCAAGCATCTGCATGTTCCCAAGCGCCAACAGCAGGCGCTTGCCGACGGCCAGGCCTCGCTCATGCGTAATCTGACGCAGGCAACGCCCGGCTTACTGCAGGTCTTCCGTAAGGAGCCCGAAAATCTAGGTGCCGCCTTCCGCCTCTATCAGGATGCCGACGCTGTGCTGGCCGTAGCCCAGCGCAGCAGCGCAGTATTGCCACCGCAAGATGATGCGGCCGGTGGCGCTGCCTTGCGTTCGGCAACATCGAACCTGAGCGCCAGCCTCGTTCAACTCGGCGCCTGGATTGAAGCCCGCGGGAACGCCGATTACGCCGCCCGCCACACCGCCCGCCTTCATCCCGCCGCCGCGGCCACCGTTCCTGCGCCGGCGACGTTGGTGATTCAGAATGCGAACACCGCGGCGCAGTCGAAGGCAAAGAAAGCGGAAAAGAAGAAGACCAAACCGAGCATTCCCCACCGCTGAGCGGAGGCAGCGATGCCTTACAATCAAGGGGAATGCCATTGGCACCCCAGAAAACCATTCTGGTCCTGAAACCTCGCGGTTTCTGCGCCGGGGTGGTGCGCGCGGTGGATGCGGTCGAATCGGCGCTACACAAGTTTGGTCCGCCGATTTACGTGCTCAAGGAAATCGTCCACAACCGCACCGTGATTGCCAGTCTGGAAGCGCGCGGCGCCATTTTTGTGCCCGATCTGGCCTCGGTTCCTGAAGGCGCACGCACCTTCTTCAGCGCCCATGGCGTCTCGCCGCTGATGTGGGAGGAAGCGCGGGCGCGCCGTCTGCAAATCATCGACGCCACCTGCCCGCTGGTGAGCAAAGTCCACAGCGAGGCGCAGGAATACACCCGCCGTGGCTACAGCATCGTGATTATCGGTCATCGCCATCACGATGAGATCATTGGCTTGCTGGGCGAGGTAGCCGAAGGCACGCCGGTGGTGGAAACCGTCGAGCAGGTGGATGCGCTATCGGTCCCCGATCCCACCCGCATCGCCTATCTCACACAAACCACGCTCAGCCTGGATGAAACCCGCGCCATCATCGATCGCCTGCGCGCCCGCTTCCCCCTGGTCGCTGCTCCCAAGTCGCAGGACATCTGCTATGCCACCCAGAACCGGCAGACGGCCCTCAAGCGCATCGCCCCGCGTGCCGGGCTAGTGCTCGTCGTGGGTTCGGAAAACAGCTCGAATTCGCTGCGCCTGGTCGAGGTTGCCGCCAATGCAGGTGCGGACGCGCACCGCATTGACGATGCCGAAGCCATCGATCCCGCCTGGCTTGAACATGTCTCCGTCGTTGGCCTGACCGCTGGCGCCTCCGCGCCCGAGTCACTGGTGCAGCAGGTGGTCGCCGCGCTCCGCGATCGTTATGGGTTTACCAACATAGAAGAAACCGAAGGCATTGACGAACATGTTCGCTTCATTTTGCCGGAGGCGGTTCTGGCCGGATAATTACAGGAACAAATGCCATGCCTATACACCAAGTTCACGAAGCCCAGCACGTCGATATAGCCCTCCACAATCTCGCCACCCAACTCCGTATCGATTCCATTGAAGCCACCACGGCGGCGGGCAGCGGTCATCCGACCAGCTCGATGTCGGCGGCTGACCTGCTGGCCGTGCTGTTTTTCGAGGTCATGCACCTCGATCCGGCGCATCCGGCCGACCCTGCCAACGATAAATTCGTGCTCTCCAAGGGTCATGCCGCTCCCGTGCTGTATTCCGTCTGGGCCGAGTTGGGGTTGTATCCGCGCGAGCATTTGTTGACGCTGCGCAAGCTCGACTCGGACCTCGACGGTCATCCCACCCCGGTGCTGCCGTTTGTCGCCGTGCCCACCGGATCACTCGGCCAGGGACTGCCGGTCGCGCTCGGTATGGCGCTGCAGGCTCGCCTCGCCGGTGCTTCCTATCGCACCTATACGCTGCTCGGCGACGGCGAAACCGCCGAAGGTTCGGTGTGGGAAGCCGCTAAAGTCGCCAGCTTCTACAACGTCGATAATCTCTGCGCCATCGTCGACACCAATCGTCTCGGCCAGAGCCAGCCCACCATGTTGCAGCACGACATGGACGTGTACCGCCGCCGTTGGGAAGCCTTCGGGTGGAATGCCATTGTGCTCGACGGCCACGATATCCCTGCCATTCGTGGGGCCTTTGCCAACGCGGCCCAGACCGCCGGCAAGCCCACGGTGCTGCTGGCGCGCACGCTCAAGGGCAAGGGCGTAGCCTTTATTGAGGATAAAAACGGCTGGCACGGCAAGGCCCTCAAAGCCGGCGAAGAGGCCAACAGCGCGCTGGCCGAATTGCGTGCCGCCCTGCGCCCGGCGCCCAACGGCGATAAACCCTGGCCCCGCAAGCCGGCGCCTGCGCCGGCGCCCGTTCCCGCGCCCAGTGGCAACCCTCCCGAGCCCAACTACACGCTCGGCCAGCAAGTCGCTACCCGCGAAGCCTTTGGCCAGGCGCTCGCTGCTCTGGGCCAGCACGATCAGCGTTTGGTCACTATCGACGGCGATGTCGAAAACTCGACCTTCACGCAGGATTTTCAGAAGCTACAGCCGGAACGCTTTTTCGAGGGCTACATCGCCGAACAGAACATGACCGGGATGGCCATGGGTTTCGCCACCACGGGCCGCATTCCATTCCTGTCCACCTTCGCCTGCTTTCTCACGCGCGCGGCTGATTTCATTCGCCTGGCCGGACTCGCCGAGGCGAACGTGAAGTTCGTCGGCACCCACGCCGGCATTTCCATCGGCGAAGATGGCGGCTCGCAGATGGGGCTGGAAGACATCTCAATGTTCCGCGCCCTGCCGCATTCGGTGGTGCTCTATCCCAGCGATGCCGTCAGTACCTGGCGCGCCATTGCACTCGTGGCCGCCCAGAAGGGCCTGTGCTACGTGCGCACCGGCCGCCCCAAGGCTGCCGTGCTCTACGAAAACAACGAGCCGTTTGCCTTGGGCAAGTGCAAAACGCTGCGCCAGAGCGCCAAAGATCGCGTTACCGTCGTCGCCGCCGGCGTGACCTTGACCGAAGCGTTGGCTGCTTACGACCGCTTGCTAAAAGAAGGCATCGCCATCCGCGTGATCGACTTGTTCAGCGTACGTCCAATCGACACGGACGCGCTGCTCGCGGCAGCGCAGGCGACCAATCAGACGCTCATTACCGTCGAGGATCACTACTCCGCCGGCGGTCTGGGCGATGCCGTCAGCGAAGCGGTCTCACCTGCCGGTGTCCGCGTCCATCGCCTGGCGGTGCGTGGCGTTCCGCGCAGCGGCACGCCCGGGGAGCTGCTGCATCGCTACGGTATTGACGCCGACGCCATTGTCGCTGCCGTCAAAGGCCTCTAAACCGTTGGCGACGGCACCGGCGTTTGCGGAAGTCGCTCTCCCCGTCCCCCTGGATGGGGCGTTCACCTACAGTGTTCCAGAGGCATTGGCAGGAGCGCACGCTCTGCAGCCCGGCGTGCGGGTGCGCGCCCCTTGGGGTGCTCGCACACTTTCCGGCGTCGTGGTCGCGTTACGTGAGAGTGCGCCTGAGGGTTTTCCGCTCGATCGCATTCGGCCACTGCACGAGGTGATCGAGGAAGAGCCCGCGCTCGACGCCGTGGTGCTGGCCATGGTCCGCTGGACCGCTTCCTACTATCAGGCGCCGTTGGGCGAGGTGATGCGCTGCGCGCTGCCTCCCGGCTGGGATAAGCCCGCACGCCGCCGCCGTGCCGCGGCCCTCAGCCGGCCAGCGTGGGAGCCGCGTCCGCGCATTACCGACCTCAACCCCAGCCAACGTGCCGCCCTCGCCGCCATTGCCGACGAGAGCACGCGCACGCCTCTTCTGCTGCACGGCGTTACCGGCAGCGGGAAAACGGCTGTCTATCTGGCGGCGATTGAAGCGGCTTTGGCGCGCGGCGAATCCGCCCTGCTGTTGGTTCCGGAAATTGGCCTTACACCGGCGCTCTTCGCCGATTTCGAGGCCGCCTTTCCCGATCTGGTTGCGGTGCTGCATTCCGGGCTGGGAGAAGCCGAGCGTGCGCGCCACTGGAAGCGTTTGCGCGCGGGCGAGGCCCGCGTCGCCATTGGTACGCGCTCGGCGGTGTTTGCGCCGGTGCAACGGCTGGGGTTGATTCTTGTCGACGAAGAGCACGACGGCAGCTTCAAACAGCAGGAAGCGCCGCGTTATCATGGACGCGATCTCGCGGTACTGCGCGCCCAACTGGCGGGCGCCCGCATCGTGCTCGGTTCGGCTACGCCTTCGCTCGAAAGCTACACACACGCGCGCTCGGGCAAGTATCGCCTGTTCACCATGGCGGAACGCGTCGAGCAGCGCCCGCTACCGTCCGTCCGTTTGGTGGATATGGGCGAGGAATTCCGGCGCGGTGCGGCGGCAGGTCAGCCCGGGCGCCCGCGCCGGGAAAACGAACAGCTGCTTTCGGCGGAGCTGGTTGACGCCATTGCCGATCGCCTGCATCGCGGCCAGCAATCTCTGTTGCTGATCAACCGCCGCGGCTTTGCTCCGGTCGTGATGTGCCGGGCCTGCGGCGCCAGCGTGATGTGCCGCGATTGCTCGCTGGCGCTGACCTATCACAAGCGCAGCGCCCGGCTGTTGTGCCATCTGTGCGGCTATAGCATCGATCCGCCCGCGACCTGCCCCGGCTGCGGCAGCGAGCACCTGTACTTTCTCGGTTCCGGCAGTGAAAAGGTGGAAGAGGCGCTGGCGGCACAGTGGCCCGCCGCGCGCATCGCCCGCCTCGATCGCGACACCGCGCGCAGCCGCGGCCATTTCGAGCGGGTATTGGCCGCATTCCGTGCCGGTGAGATTGACATTCTCGTAGGCACGCAGATGATCGCCAAGGGACACGACGTGCCCGGTGTCACCCTCGTCGGCGTCCTGCAGGCCGATCTCGGTCTTGCGTT
>JBOGKK010000027.1:0-24938 GCA_050745425.1 Terriglobales bacterium | reverse complement strand
CGGCAAAGACAGGCTGTGCCTGTTAATGAACGATGGCGCCTAGCAGATCGCTCGAGAGCAGATCGCCCACGGAAGAAGACGGCACCGAGACCTGCAGAAAGGCGTCATTGCCAGCCGAATCCACCTGCACCTGCTGCAGCAGGGCTTTTGCCGCCGCGTTGTGCTCCTCGCGCGTGCGCATGGCGATGTCAGCGTCCATAGCGGTCGCCAGAGCGGAAGCGCTCAAGGCGTCAGTGGTTATCATTTCCAGGTTGACCTGCACCTCATTGCCGAAGCTGATGGTATAGCGCGCTCCCTGAAAGCGTTTGGCGATGAGCTTGCCCGCGAGCTGGTCGGCTTGCCCACCGATGAGCCCGCGCACCATCGATTGCGCTCCTCCGGCATCGAGCACACTCCACACCGTGCTGGACTGCGTACCAGCGACGAGGTCGGCCATGGCCTCGTTTTGTCCCAATGCCGGCGCGCCCTGTTGGGTTTGAATGGCTTGCGTAACCGCATCGCGAGGCCCGAAAACGACGGTTGCCTGATCAGGCACAAAAAACGCCAGCCCGTTTGAGCTGTAAACGTTTACGCCATCGATCTGGGGCGGATTCGGGTTCTTTTTTGTCTTGTGAAAGAACTTCGAGAGGTTGAGGCTGCCGAAATTTCCTTCGGCAACACCCACCAGACCGACATTTTTTCCGCTCGCAAACGTCGCAAACGTCAGGCGATTGAGATCGGTTGCCGGATTGATTCCTCCGGCCACCAGCATGGCTTGCAGCCCGCGCATGCCCGGTGGCAGCACACGGCTCTCCAGCTGTTGGGCAATCGGCTCATTGGCGAGCTGGTGATAGTCCACCGAAATAATCTGCCGCGTGCTCTTGGGCAATACCGATTGCGCCTCTGAGCTCAACGTGGCAGCCGAGGCCTGCACTCCAAACAGAAGGGCAGTGCCGGCCAGCAGGGCAAGGGCTTTTTTATGCATACAACAGGTTACAGTTTTCAGACTGCCCTTGTCAGTCCCGTCAGTCCACCGTCAACTGTACGGTCTGCGAGTGCGTTGCCGGGCCCCCGGTTCCGGTAGCGGTTCCGGTAAAGGTAAGTTTGTAGTTACCGGCTGGTGTGCCAGGATTGGTCGTCGAGCCACCGCAACCGGCGGCGGCGAACGACAGACCGAGCAGCACCGCCGTGCCCACCCAACCCAGGCGCCGCCGTGTGCCGCGGGTGCGCAGCCCATAAACGGCGCCGGCAAGCGCCAATCCAAGGCCGGCGAGCGCGAACCACAGCCACGGACCGGAGGGCGTCTGCGGCAACCAGGGAACGATGGCCGGACGCACGGTGGTGGTCACCGTCATCGTTGCCGTCGACGTGCTCGTGCCATTCATCGTGAGCGAGGTCGGCGAGGGCGTACAGGTCGCATTCTGATCCGAACCAATGCCGGTGCAGCTCAGCGCGACCACGCCCGTATAGCCGGTGGCCGGAGCAACATCAACTTCAAAGCTGGCGCTCGATCCGGCCGCGATGGTAAGTTGTGTGGGCGTAACGCTGATCGAGAAATCACCACCGCTGCCACTCAAGGGCAGCGTTTCCGATCCGGCCGGGCTGTTGTCGCTGACCACCAGCGTGCCATTTTGCGTGCCGGTTGCCGTCGGCGTGAAAACCACACTGATGGTGCAGCTCTGGGTCGGCTGCAGCGTGGAACTGTTGGCCGCGCACGTATCGGTCTCCGCATAGGGACCGGTGGTGGCGATTTTGCTGATCACCAGCGCCAGCTCACCGCCATTGGTGAGCGTCACCGTCTGCGCCGCGCTGGCGACCGTAGGCGCCTGTGCCGCGAAGCCCATTGCCGGCGGTGAGAACACGCCCTGCGCCGCCACCACGTAACGCGCCACAAAAGCATCCGTGGTGCTGTTCAAACTCGTCTGCAAGGCGCCCTTGGTGACCGGAAAGCTGCCCGAGCTTGTAGTCCCGACCAACTCCAGATCGCCGTTGGGCTGAATGCCCATGCCCAGCACAGCGTCGTTTTGCGCACCGCCAAGGTAGCTGTAGAAAAGGTAGGGATTGGAGCCATTCGGCCCGGCCGGACCGAGCTTGGCCAAAAAGCCATCCTCGGCGCCTCCGGCTTTGGTCTGGGTCGCGTTCGACGTGATCGCCAGGGTGCTTGATGCCGTCGAGCCGGCAACATAGACGTCATCGGTGCTGTCTACGGCAATCGCCGACGCCACACCGCTGGGCGCCGCACCCAGATAGGCGCCCCAGGTAAGCGTCGAGCCAGACTTGTTGAGTTTGGCAACGAAGGCGTCACCCTGGCCAGCGTAGCTGCTCTGGCAACTGGACACCGGACAGAACAGATTGCTCGATGTCGTGTCTCCGGCGACGTACACACTGCCTGCCGAGTCGAGCGTAAGGGCGTTGATTTCGTCGGCCGCGCTGCCGCCCAGGTAGGTCGCCCACCCGATGCTGGTTCCGGCGCGGGGAATTTGAGCCACAAATCCGTCAATGCCGCCGCCGCTCGCGCTTTGATAGGCTCCGGCGGTTACCGGGAAGTTGCTCGATGCCGTCGAGCCGCCCACGTAGGCATTGCCGGTTTGATCCACCGCAATGGTTTTGCCATTGTCCACGTCGGCGCCGCCGAGATAGGTGGCGTACAGCGTGGCGCTGCCAGCGGCGTTGATGCCAACCACAAAGGCGTCAGTCTTGCCGCCCAGTGTTTTCTGAGGTGCGGTGGCGCTAACAGAAAAATCGCTCGATGACGTGGTGCCGGTGATAAAGGCCTCGCCTTGGGGATCGACAGCAATCGCGGCCGCCTTGTCGTCCTGACTACCGCCCAGATAGGTCGAGTAAGCCAGGCTCGCCCCACCGGCATTGATCTTGGTCACGAAGGCGTCATAGAAACCGTTGTTTGCGGATTGAATCGGGCCCTTCGTGGGGAAGTTCGTCGAGTTGGTGTAGCCGGTGACGTAGGCATTTCCGGTCAAATCCACCGCAATGCCGGTCGCTTCATCGTCGCCGTTGCCGCCCAGGTAGGTCGAATAGATCAATTTGGTGCCGTCGGCGGAAATCTCACTTACAAACGCATCCGGAGCAGGGCCGAACTGGCCGGCAGCGATGCTGGCCTGAAACGCCGCTTGCGTGGGGAAATCGGTCGAGAGCGTATAACCGGCCACATAGCCATTGCCGTTGGCATCCACCGCGACGGCGTTGGCCTGATTGTAAGCAGTGCCACCGAGAAGAGTGGCAAACGAGAGAATGGGATCGACCACCAGCGCCCGGTTCGCATCATGAGCGCCTACGCTTAGACCCACCTGGTGATCCGCCAGCAGTGCGTAATGCACCGCGACCGTATGGCGGTGGCCGTTGGCGGTTTGATAGGCACGCGGGGAACGCAGGGTAATGCCATGGGCGAGGATCAGGCTGCCATCGGCACCGAGACGGGGAACAGCGCCACGAAACGCCATGCGCACGGCTGCCGGCGAGGTATGGGGAGCAAGGTCGAGGTCAAATTCGACCTGACCATCGTGTCCGTAGTAGGTCGTGCCCACGCCCGGGTACATATCCGCATAGCGCACCTTGCGATAACTCTTCACCGCCAGATCGCGTGTGCCGGTAAAATAATGAACCGGCGAGGGCATGGCATCGAGGCCCCGCGCCCGCGCCGCAGCTCGCGCGCCGGTAAACGTCATGCCCACCGCACCCTGACTGGTTTTGACGATCATGCCGTGCTGGGTAAGGAACACGATGGTACCGCGGCTGCGCGCCAGAAACTGCGCCTGCGCGTTGGTCTGTCCCTGATTCGCCTCAAACGTCATCGGCAGTTGGGCATACTGCGCCTTCACCATTCTCTGAGCTTTCGGTGCCTGCGCCAGCACTGCAGCGGCGCTGAACAGCACGGCCACACCGGTCAGGGTCAGGGTTGAGGCAAAACGCGAACGGGGACGCGATAATTTACACATAGACATGATCTGCTTATACTCTTTCGGTCGGGATCGGAAAGGCTGAGCTCACACACCGGCTGCGCCGGGCCATTTAGAAGAATCATCCCCAAACAGGTGCCCCAGAGTCAAGCAAAAAGAGCACTTAAGCCGACTTTAGGCTGCCACCCGCAGGCGGCCATGCTCAAACCTCCAGGCGGCTGATGGCTTCTTCCAGACGCTGGCGTTCCCCGTCGGATGCCTCCAAACCTTCGCAATTGATGCGCACATTATCGCGCGCTCCGCTGAAGCCGGCTTCGGCCAGCGCCAGCGCCGTAGTCACATCGCTGGCCATGGCCGCGGGCACCTGCGCCTTTACCCGCCGCAGGATCTCGCGAATTTTGCGGCAGCGCGCGGCGACGCCGAGGGGAACGTCGGCCGCCAGTACCGTCGCGGCATGAATGGCCTGCGCCCGCACCTGTAGTTCGGGCGCGCTCGTCCTGGGCAAGCGTCGTGCCGCGCGAATCGTCAGAAAGGCTTCGCTATCCTCATCGGTGGCCCGCGCCAGTTCCTCGCTCAGCTTGGCAAACTGAGTTTCGACAGCATCCCACATCACCGTATCGGTGCCCGCCTTTCGCGCTTTCGCCCGCGCCAGCCGCGCCACCATCGTTCCCAGGGCAGCCGCCATGGCGCCGGTTGCCGCCGCCGCCGTACCGCCGCCGGGTGCGGGTTCTTCCGAGGCGAGCGCATCGAGAAATGGCCGCAGCGTGTTACCGTACTTCACCGGCAGCGCCTTCATGACGCTTTCGACCCGCGTTTCGATCACCATTTCGGCATCGAAGGCGGCAAACTGCAACATTTCTGCCGCCGCCTGCTCCAGCGCCTGGCGCGGAACCAGCCCAATCAACTCGCTCTCGACCGGCTTCGCGCCGTGCTTGGCTGCCTCCGCCGTCACCGCATGCCAGGCGGTGGCGAGTGAAGTAGTCTCAAAATCCGTCAGGTTCATCGAAACCTGCGCCCGGGGCGGATCGCTGAGCATGACCCCCATGCCTTTGACCGCCGCCAGTCCGCCGCTCGAAGCGCGCACCGCCTTGGCCACCGCTTTTGCGACCGCGAGGTCGGCAGTATCGAGGTTGATGTTGTAGGCGATCAAAAACTTCCGGGCGCCGACCACGGTCGCTCCCGCCGATGGATGCAAACGGCAATCGGGGAAGGGAAGTCCGAAATCGGGCGTGCGTGACGGGTCGGTTTTGACCAGTTCCGAAACTCCTTCAAATTGCCCTTTGCGGATGTTTTCCAGACCGCGCCGTTCCTCGCGCCGCGCTGCTGCCTCATACAGATAGACCGGGATTTGGAACCGCTTCCAGATCTCCTCGCCCGCCCACTCCGCCAGACGCACGCACTCCTCGATCGTTGCGCCGGCGAGCGGGACAAACGGCACCACATCGGTTGCGCCCAGCCGCGGGTGCGCGCCCTGGTGCTGGTGCAGATCAATCGTTTCCGCCGCCATGCCGGCCCCGCGCACCGCCGCCTCGGCGACCGCCCTGGGTTCGCCCGCCAACGTGATGACCGAGCGGTTGTGGTCGGCATCCATCTCACGCGCCAGCAGGAAAACGCCGGGCACGGCCAACATGGTCTGCACAATCGCATCTACGACGGCCGCTCGCCGTCCCTCGCTGAAATTCGGTACACATTCAATCATGGCCATGGTTTTCTATCCAAACCCCTTTCTGTACCACCGCCCGGCATAAATTCTGTCCGGCGTAGTAGGGAACTGCCCGATAATCAGCACCCGCAAAGATCGCCAGATCGGCGCGTTTGCCGGGCGCCAGAGAACCACACACGGCAGCGCGCGCCAGCGCTGCCGCTCCGTTGATGGTTGCCGCCGTCCAGGCCTCCGCAGGCGTCAGGCGCATACCGCTGCAGGCGATGCTCATCACCAGCGGCAGCGCCAGAATCGGGCAGGTTCCTGGGTTGAAGTCCGTGGCCAGTGCCACCGCGGCGCCCGCCTCGATCAGCATGCGGGCAGGCGCATAAACCTGCCCTAAAAAGAAGTTTGCCCCTGGAATCAGTGTGGCGACGGTTGCCGATTGAGCCAGCCGTGCCGCATCGTCGCCACCGGCCGCATCGCAATGATCGACGGAGACCGCACCCAGCTCGATGCCAAGACCGATGCCGCCGATAGGGGCAAACTGTTCCGCGTGCAGCTTGAGCTTGAGGCGGCGCGCCTGCGCCGCCCGCAGCACGGTACGACTCTCGGCTACCGTGTACGCACTGGGATCGCAAAACACATCAGCAAACTCCGGCGCGGCCTGCTCCAGCG
Organism: Terriglobales bacterium; assembly: GCA_050745425.1. Classification (GTDB taxonomy): domain Bacteria; phylum Acidobacteriota; class Terriglobia; order Terriglobales; family SCQP01; genus SCQP01. The sequence goes on along the minus strand of JBOGKK010000027.1, from coordinate 18,725 downwards.
CGCACACCGCATCGAGCATCGGCCCACTCACCGTCCGCACGTAACCGGCGCGGTCGGCAGCAAATTCCGGCGGAACAATGTGCGCGCCCAGAAAGGTCCGCGGCGCGTCGCACCCCACCGCGGCGGCCGCCGCCTGCGCGGCCTGCAGGCTCTTGCACTCGTCCGCAAGCGTCAGGCCATAGCCCGATTTCACCTCGATCGTGGTGGTGCCATGCGCGCGCGCCGTGCGCATCCAGTTGGCTGCCTGCTGCGCCAGATCCTCCACCGTTGCCGCGCGCACACCCGCCAGGCTGGTCTGGATGCCGCCGCCGGCAGCGGCAATTTCGGCATAGGTCGCACCCGCCAGCCGCCGTTCGTAATCGGCCAAACGCGGCGCCGCAAACACCAGATGCGTATGCGAATCGCACAGCCCGGGCGTGACCAGCATCCCGCTGCAATCGCGGACTTCCGCCTGCGCCGGCGCCGTGCGTGCGACCTCATCGGTGGTTCCGGTGCGGACGATCCTGCCCTCCTCGATCAGCACCGCTCCGTCGCGCACCAGCCCGAGCTCGGCCATTTCCGCCCCGCGCCGGGCGCGGTTCGGCCCGGCGAGGGTCAGCAACTGCGTGGCATGCGTCAGAAGCAGCGCCATTTACGCCATCGGGATCTGGATGCCATGCTCATGGGCAAACGTCCTCGCCTCCGGGTACCCGGCATCCGCGTGCCGCGCCACGCCGATGCCAGGATCGTTGGTGAGCACGCGCTCGATGCGCTTGGCCATCTCCGGGGTGCCATCGGCGACCGTCACCTGGCCGGCGTGCTGCGAGTAGCCGATCCCCACGCCCCCGCCGTTGTGAATCGAAACCCAACTGGCGCCGCTCGCGGTGTTGAGCAGGGCATTGAGCAGCGGCCAATCCGCCACCGCATCGCTGCCATCGGCCATGCCTTCGGTCTCGCGGAACGGTGAGGCCACCGATCCACAGTCGAGATGGTCGCGCCCCATCACGATCGGCGCCTTGACCTGGCCTTTGCGCACCATTTCGTTGAGCGCAAGACCGAACTTGGCGCGCTCGCCGTACCCCAGCCAGCAAATGCGCGCCGGCAATCCCTGGAACCGGACGTGCTTGCGCGCCAGCCCGATCCAGCGGCTCAGAAGCTCGTCGTGCGGAAACAGCTTCAGGACCAACTCGTCGGTGGCGTGAATGTCGCTCGCCTCGCCGCTCAGCGCCGCCCAGCGGAACGGCCCCCGTCCGCTGCAAAACAACGGACGGATGTAGGCGGGCACGAAGCCCGGAAAGTCATAGGCATTTTTCACGCCGCGTTCGTACGCCATGGTCCGGATGTTGTTGCCGTAATCAAACGTCACCGCCCCCGCTTTTTGCAGATCGAGCATGGCGCGCACATGCGTGGCAATGGAATCGAGGGCCCGGTCCTCATACTCGCGGGGGGCGCGCTCGCGCAGCGCCGCCGCCTCGGGCAACCCCATGCCGGCCGGAATGTAGCCGTGCAGCGGATCATGCGCGCTCGTCTGGTCCGTAAGCAGATCGGGCACAATGCCGCGCCGGACCAGCTCGGGTAATACTTCGGCGCAGTTGCCTACCAGACCCACCGAGGTCGCCTGCTTCTGCCGGATCGCATTCTTCAGAATCCGCAGCGCCTCGTCCAGATCATTAACCTGAATATCGCAATACCCGCTCTTGACGCGGCGGTTGATGCGTTCGGCATCGACGTCCACACCCAGAAACGCCGCACCGTTCAGCGTTGCCGCCAGCGGCTGCGCGCCCCCCATGCCACCCAGTCCGCCGCTGACCACGAGCTTGCCCTGCAGCGATCCGTCAAAATGTTGCCGCGCCGCCGCAGCAAAGGTTTCAAACGTTCCTTGCACGATCCCTTGCGAACCGATATAAATCCAACTGCCGGCTGTCATCTGCCCGTACATCATCAGCCCCGCTCGTTCGAGCTCATGGAACTTGTCCCAGTTCGACCAATGCCCCACCAGGTTCGAGTTGCAGATCAGCACGCGCGGCGCATAGCTGTGCGTGGCAAATACACCCACCGGCTTGCCCGACTGCACCAGTAGAGTCTCCTCATCGCCCAGTTTTTTGAGCGCAGCCACGATGGCCCGATAGCAGTCCCAATTCCGAGCCGCCCGCCCCGTGCCGCCGTAAACCACCAACTCCTGCGGCCGCTCTCCCACCTCGGGGTCGAGGTTGTTCATGAGCATGCGCATGGCAGCTTCTTGCGCCCAGCCGCGGCAGTGCAGTTGGGTGCCCCGCGGAGCACGAATCGGGCTGCTGGGTGCCACGCCCAGCGTAGAAGGCGGAGAAATCGTCGGCATAGGATTCAGTTTACAGGCTACCGGAAGCGGTCAAGGCAAAAGGGGGCGCCACCTGCTACCCTCATTAACTTGTGACGGTTTATCTGCTATGGGCGCTGGGGGCGGCAGTGGCGTGGGGCTCGGCCGATTTCTGCGCTAAAAAGGCTGCCGAACGGCTGGGGTTCTGGGCGACGGTGTGGGGCATGAACGCCGTCGGTGCGCTGGCGCTGGCCATCGTGTGGGGTGCCGGTGGAGTACATATTCCCTCGTCGCAGTTGCCGTTGCTGATCTGGCTGGGGGTGGGAAACACCGTCGGCGGTGTGTTGTTCTACTACGCGCTGGAATACGGCCCGCTGGTTCTAGTGTCACCCATCACGGCGGCTTATCCGGTGGTCTCGGCCGTGCTCGCCTACGTCATTTCCGGTGAACGGCTGGCAGCTTTGATGGCGCTGGCGGTTGCCGGTGTGATTGCCGGCACCTTACTTGCCTCACTGTCCGCCAGCCGCAACACCGCTGGCACGCATCCGCGGCGCAGGTCGGCTTTGTGGGCCGCCGCCGGCGGCGCCCTGGTGTTCGGCTCGGTTTTCTACGCCCTGGCGGCGCACTCGGCCGCCAGTGGCACCACCGCGCCGGTTCTGGTGTTTCGCTTCTCCGGCGCCGGCCTGCTGGCGCTACCGCTACTGGCCGGGTTTCGGCCCCCGCGCGGCTGGTTCCGTTCCCGCTGGTTGTGGGCCACGGGACTGCTCGACAGCTCCGCCTATATCTTCTTTGCCGAGGGTGCGCGCCATTTGCCGGTGTCGGTGGTTTCGGCTCTGAGCGGCTTGTTCACCGTCTGGACGCTGGTGCTTGCCGTCATCTTCCTGCGCGAACGTTTGTCCTGGCGGCAATGGCTGGGTGTCGCCTTCATCATCGCAGCGATCGCACTGCTCGCGCTAAGATAACTTCTATGATCGAGTGCCCTATTTGCGGATTATCCGAGCGCTGCCACAACCACTGGGTTGCGGTGCAGGAACCCAACGGCGAGGTCGAATTCCAGATTGGCGCCATGACGGCAAGCGAGGACAATCTCATCCTCTTGCGCAACAAACTCAAAAATCCTCCACTGCGCGCGCTCTTTGCAAAGATCGAGCTGGAACCGCAGTGGGTCGAAGAGCAGGGAAGAGTGCTGGCGTATCTTCCCTGGCCGCTCGAACTCCGCGGCGCCGTACACCGCACCCTTTTTCCCGCCGGCACCGGCAACAATTCCCCGCTTCCGCCCACCATTTTCCATACCCACCAACTCGAAGATCTACAGCTCGAAGGCGTCGAACTCGATACCGTCAATTGCCTGCCCGACGAGCTCCTCTATAAAGCGCGCTTTCAAATCACGCTATCGGCGGTCGGGCGCGTGCCGTTCGACTACATGCAGATCCTGTTTGCCCCCGGGGTGGAATGGGCACCGCCGAAGTCATCGGAGCTCGCGCCCGCCCAAGACCTCGTGCGTCTGGTACTGGGCGGGCTGGTGGACCCGCTGCGCTCAATTTTTGCCGGACATGAAGTTCAAGTGTTAAGCGAAGATCAGCCCGAATCCCTTATGGCTGGCAAGCCGGTTGACGAGATCGCGTTACCGGGCGAACCGGAGCGGCATTTGGGCGAAGAGATCGAAAAACTGATCAACGAGCGCCGACTGCAGCCACTGCTGCGGGATCAACTGCTGCGGTTTCTGGGAGCTGGCACCGTGGAATCATTACAGTAGGCGCGCACGCACAGGGCCAAGGTTAAATTGACATAAGATCCATTATCAGACGTTAGGCCAAGGCGGGTTGCGCGCTCAGGCAGCCAGCTTCTTGCCGCTCTCGCCCCTGATTTCAATCTTGCGCGGCATCGCCTTCTCGCTCAGCGGCGCGCTGATCTCGAGCACCCCGTTGTTGAAGTTCGCATCCATCTTATTGTTATCGACGCCATCCGGCAAACTGACGATGCGCTCGAAGCTGCCATAGGTGATCTCGCGCTGGAAGGATCGATCTTCTGACGGCGTTACTTCCTGTTTCCTTTCGCCCGAGATGCTGAGCTCGTTGCCATGTACCTGCAGGCTCACGTCCTCAGGCCTCACGCCCGGCAGGGCGAGGCGGATGTTGTATTTGTTCTGGTCAATGAAACACTCCATGGGTGGTACCCAGGCCACCGGACTCCCGCTCGTACTCCAGCGCTCCCAGAACGGATTGTTGAACATGCGGGTGAAAAAATCATCATAGCCCCGGCGGGGATCGAAGATATCGTAAGGATCGCGGCGTGCAATCGAACGTGACGGCATAGTAGAGCCTCCTCGGCAAATGGATGGCCCTCTACCCCAAAAGGTGGCCCGGACTCGGCCGCCGCAAGAAATCACGGGTGAGGAGGTGAACCAGAACCGGGCGCATCCGCTGCCGCTTCGCAGGGCACCGGCGAGAGTACGGCTGGCCGCTCATTGATGGGGTATTCGGAATCGACGTGGTGCACAATTTCGTCGAACTCGCGGCGTTGCTCAGGATTCAAGAGGGCGCGCAGTTGATCGCGGTCGCGCAGCCGCAAGGCGTCAAACTGCGGCGCCAGGCTGGTTTGCAGCTTTTGATAACGCCCGATAGTTTCACGCAACACAGCGTCGACCTGGGTAACCTGCAGCGGGGTGAGATGCAGGCGGCGGCCCATCTCGGTGGCAATCTTGCGGTGCTGGCGGATGTCGTACTCGCTGAGCGGGTGGGCATGCAGCCAGTAGTGCTCGACCAGGTTCATGAACGTGCCACCCAGCAGCAACCCACTGACGAAAATCAGCACAACGAAAGTGGTAGCGCGGCGATTACGCATGACACTCACCCTCACGGATTCATAAGGTTCAGCATGGCGTCGGCCAGACGCGGCTGCGCGTGCGAGTCGGCCGGGTGCTGCGGGTTGATGTGTGGCACGTCGAGCGCCATGGCCTCATCGGCGTTGGGCGTCTCGGTCCGGTGGAGGTTATAGGCAAACGAGCCCAGTGCCACGAAAAAAAGGGCCATGGCCAGCGCCAGATGCAGCCAGCGAATCTCAGCCATTCCCGAGCGCCGGCGCATGGCGCCAATGCGGGTACGTAAGCGGCTGTAAAAATACGGATCGGCCGCCAGTTCGCCCTCGCTGCGCAGGCTGGTGAGCAGCTCGCGGCTGGCGAGTGCGGACTGCCAGCGCTGCAGGCACCGGCGGCACCGCTCCAGGTGCGAGGCCAGGCGTGCGGGCGTGTAGGTGACCGCACCCGGATGGCTGGCGAGAAACTCCTCCGCCGCCCGGACAAAACTCCGGCATTCAACTCGTAGCCAGCTTCGGCCAATTCCCTTCATGTCTCCCCACACCTTTACATCAAACCCGTTTACGCCGCAGCGCCGCCAGCAGTGCCTGGCGCGCACGGAACAAGCGCACTTTAACGGTGTTCTCGTTTAAGCCGACAATCGCCGCCACTTCGCGGACGCCGTACCCCTCGACTTCTTTCAAAACCAGCAGGACACGATCCTGCGCGCACACACGCGCGAGCAGTTTGTTGGCGAGCTCGCGCATTTCCACTTGCCTCGCCAGACTCGCGAGACCCATATGTCCCTGCACGTCGAAGTTTTCCACCCAAGCCGATTCCTGCTCCGACAGATCGGCGAGATTTTTCGCCCGCCGGACTTTCTGCTTGCGCAAATGGTCGTAGCACTCGTTCACGGCAATCTTGTAGATCCAGGTCGAGACTGCAGATTGAAAGTTGAAGCGGTTCAGCGCGAAATAAACCTTCGTGAAGACCTGCTGCGCAATGTCGTCGCAGTCGTTGGACTGGCGCAGGATGCCGCGCACGATGGAGCTGACTCGCGGCTGAAAGCGCCGCACCAGTTGTTCAAAGGCGGCCTCGTCGCCGCCCTGGCAGCGCCGCATCAGCACCGCCTGTTCGTCCAGCTCCGGCGCCAGCGCCAAGCCAGCATGCGTCGTCGCCGCGGCCACCGCCGGGAGTACACCTTCCATATCGGGTGAGACGTGGCTCATCGTCGTTCCGTTTCCACTAGCTTAAAGCTTAACTTTCCGTTTGCAAGCCAGGAGCAGGGTACTGGATACCATATTATTCCCACTCGATGGTGGCCGGTGGCTTTGAGCTGATGTCGTAGACCACACGGTTGATCCCGGCAACCTCATTGACGATCCGGCTGGAAATGGTTCCCAACAGCTCGTACGGCAGATGCGCCCAATCAGCAGTCATGCCGTCTTCAGAGTGAATCGCACGCAACGCGCAGGTAAGGCCGTAGGTGCGGAAATCGCCCATCACGCCCACGGTGCGCACCGGTAGCAGCACTACAAACGATTGCCAGAGCTTGGTGTAAAGGCCGGCGCGGCGGATTTCTTCGGTCGCAATCGCGTCGGCGGCGCGCAGCAGATCGAGCTTTTCCGGTGTAATTTCGCCCAGGATGCGCACCGCCAGTCCGGGACCGGGAAAAGGCTGGCGCTCGAGCAGCTCACGATCCAAACCCAGATCCGCGCCCACACGCCGGACCTCATCCTTGAAGAGCTCACGCAGGGGCTCGATCAACTTTAGGTTCATGTTGGCCGGCAGGCCGCCAACGTTGTGATGGCTTTTGATCACTGCCGATGGGCCATGCACGGAAACCGACTCGATGACGTCGGGGTAAAGCGTCCCCTGAACCAGAAAATCGGCGCCCAGCTGGCGAGCTTCGGGCTCAAAGGTCTCGATGAAGAGGCGGCCGATGATCTTGCGCTTTTGTTCCGGATCCGTCACGCCGGCCAGAGCGGTCAGGAATCGTTCCGTAGCATCGACGGCGCGCAGGTTCAGGCCGAGGCGCTCGCGCAGAGTGCGCTGTACGTTTTCGAATTCATTTTTGCGCAGCAGGCCGTTGTTGACGAACACGCAGACCAGCCGCTCGCCAATCGCCCGGTGTACCAGCGCCGCGGCGACGCTTGAATCCACGCCCCCGCTGAGCGCGCAGATCGCTCTTCCCTGCTCGCCCACCTGCGCCTGAATACGAGCCACCTGTTCCTGAATAAACGATTGCGGCGTCCAATCGCGCGCAACCCCACACAGCGTCAGGAAGTTGGCGAGCAGCCGGGTGCCATTTTCGGTGTGCTTGACCTCGGGGTGGAACTGTACGGCCCACATGCGCCGCGCCGGGTCGGTGACGGCGGCCAAGGCATGGGGGCTCCGTCCGATCACCTGAAAGCCCGCCGGAAGCTGTTGCACGGCATCGCCGTGCGACATCCAGACGATCTCGCGGCCGGAGCTACCGCGGAACAGGCCATCGCTTGCATCCACGGTGACTTCGGCGCGGCCGAACTCGTGTTTGGCGGCGTTTTCCACGCGGCCGCCGAGGCTATCGACCAGCAGTTGCAGACCATAGCAAATCCCCAAAACAGGCAGACCGGCGGTCCAGACTTCGGGCACGCAGCGCGGCGCCTCGGGGGCATAGACGGAGGCCGGACCTCCCGAAAGGATGATGCCGGCCGGGTCCTGGGCGGCAATCTGCTCCCAGCTTGCGTTGAACGGCAGCAGCATGCTGTAGACGCCCAGTTCGCGGATGCGGCGCGCAATGAGCTGCGCATACTGGGCGCCAAAGTCAAGAACGACGATCGTATGGTGGTGCGTTTCCTTCATAGCACGAAGTTCACCAGCCGGCCTGCGACCACGACGACCTGGCGCGGAGTCTTGCCCTCAAGAAGGGGCGCGATCTTCGGATGTGCGCGCGCGGCCGCTTCCAGCACCTCCCGCGCTGCGTTGGGCGCCGCCGCGAGTCGCGCGCGCAGCTTGCCGTTGACCTGCACCACGATTTCGACTTCTTCTTCGCGGGCCAGATCGGGGTCGAATGCCGGCCACCGCGTGCGTGCAATGTCGCCGCGGTGGCCCCGCCGCTGCCACAACTCCTGGCTCAGGAAGGGCGCGAAGGGCGCGAGCATCAGCAGCAGCAGCCGAATCAGCTCGCCGCGCACCGCCGCCGACACTTCACCCTCAGCGCCGTACATGCCGTTGACCAGCTCCATCAGCGCCGCAATCGAGGTGTTGAAGTGCCAGCGCGACTCAAAATCCGCGGTCATGCGCCGCAATGTCTGGTGCGCTTTGCGTAGCAGCTCCGCGTCGGCGCTCCCGCTTCCTCCCGGCGCCGGGCGCAAGGCCAGGCGCCAGACGCGCGCCAGAAAGCGGTGAATGCCTTCGACCCCCTGATCGTTCCAGTCGAAATCTTTTTCCGGCGGCGCCGCAAACAGCACGTACATGCGGGTGGCGTCGGCGCCGTAGCGATCGATGAGCGTTTCCGGATCGACGACGTTCCCCTTCGACTTTGACATTTTGGCGCCACTGCGCGTGATCATGCCCTGCGTGAACAGGCGCTCGATCGGCTCGTCGATTGCGCACAGCCCGAGATCGCGAAAGACTTTGGTAAAAAATCGGCTGTAAATCAGGTGCAGAATGGCGTGTTCGATGCCGCCGATGTACTGATCCACGGGCAGCCAGCGTGCAATGGCAGCCGGGTCGAACGGCCGCTCGCTGTCGTGCGCACTGGTATAACGATAGAAATACCAGGACGAATCCACAAACGTGTCCATGGTGTCGGTTTCGCGGCGCGCCCGCCCGTCACAGCGCGGACACCGCACTTGCGCAAAGGCCGGATCGGCCGCGAGCGGGGATTCGCCTTCGCCGGTGAGCTCGACCTGACCGGGCAGCAACACCGGAAGCTGGTCCTCGGGAACCGGCACCACGCCGCACGCGGGGCAATGAATCATGGGGATGGGCGTTCCCCAGAACCGCTGCCGTGAAATGCCCCAGTCCTGCAGGCGATAAGCGACCGTTCCCTTCCCGAAACCGCTCTCTTCGGCCGCCGCGATCATGGCCGCCATGGCGGCTGCGCTTTCCGTGCCAGAGAAGCGGCCGGAGTCAAACAGTCTGCCATCGTCGCTGACCACGGGGCGGATGGGCAGATCGTATTTGGTGCAGAAGTCGAAGTCACGCGCATCGTGCGCCGGCACGGCCATCACCGTTCCCGTACCGTAGCCCATGAGGACGAAATTGGCGACCCAGATGGGTACACGCTCACCGTTGAACGGATTCCGGGCATAATGGCCGGTGAAGAAACCTTCCTTTTCCGGCTCCTGGCCCGGATTAAGCTGCGCCTGGCGGTTGCGCAACGTGCGCGCCTGTTCGCGGCCGGCGGCATCGACAAACTCGCCGAGCCGCGGATGCTCCGGCGCTAACAGAATTGCGCTGGCGCCATAGATGGTGTCGATGCGCGTGGTGAAGACACGCAGCGGACCGCCTCCGTCCTCGGCCAGTGCGAAATCGACTTCGGCGCCTTCGCTCCGGCCGATCCAGTTGCGCTGCATGGTGCGCACGCGATCCGGCCAGCCTGGCAAACGATCGAGATCGTCGAGCAATTGCTGGGCGTAGGCGCTGGTGCGCAAGTACCACTGGCTCAGCTCACGCTGTTCGACCAATGTGTCTTCGTGACGCCAGCACACGCCCCCGGCGACTTGTTCATTCGCCAGCACCGTGGCGCATTTCGGGCACCAGTTGACCAGACCTTTTTTCCGGTACGCCAGCCCCTTTTCGTAAAATTTGAGGAATAGCCACTGATTCCACCGGTAATATTCGGGCAGGCAGGTGGTGACCTCGCGCGACCAGTCATAGCTGAAGCCGCAGCGCTGGTCCTGCCGTTTCATGTGCTCGATGTTGTTGAGGGTCCAGGTGCGCGGATGGGTGTGATGCTTGATGGCTGCATTTTCGGCGGGCAGTCCGAACGAATCCCAACCCATCGGATGCAGCACGTCATAGCCGCGCATCCAGAGAAAGCGTGCCAGGGCGTCGCCGATGGCATAGTTACGCATGTGCCCCATGTGCAGCGCCCCGCTGGGATAGGGCAGCATCTCGAGCACGTAGTATTTTGGTCCGCCGGCATTGTGACCCGTAAAAGGGTTGTGCGCGGCCCAGCGCTCGGCCCTCTGGGGTTCGAAGCTGCCGGGTTCGTAGGCGATGGGCTCGTCCATAAGGTTGAACTGTCTATTTTGCCAGACCGCGCAGGACAGCGAGGTCATGGGCTTGACCTTCGGGCGGCGTTTCGACGAGAAAGGCCTTGCTGCGCAGGCGGGGATCGTGCAGCAGCCGGCGGAAGGCGCCGGCGCCCAACTGCCCGTCGCCGATGTGTTCGTGCCGGTCGTGATGGCTGCCGCGCGCCGTTTTGGCGTCGTTGGCGTGAAACACCGGCACACGCTGCAGCCCGACGGTCGCTTGCAGTTCCTGCATGGTTGCCGTGTAACCATCTGGCGTGACCAGGTCGTATCCTGCTGCCCAACTGTGGCAGGTATCGATACAGGCCCCGGCCGGCAGGCCATCCAGTCCATCGAGGATCGCCGCCACGGCCGCAAAGCTTCCAGCCAGATGCTGGCCGCCGCCCGCCATATTTTCAATGAGCAGCATCAACCCTCCCCAGTCAAAGCCCTTAGCGGCTTGCCGAATGCCTTCCACACACCGATCCAGCGTTCCGCTGCCGGGGTGCAGCACCAGAAAATCGGCGGCGATGGCGCGCGCCCGCTCCAATTCCCCGCGCAAGGCCGTCATCGAGGGCCGCCGGATGAGCTGCCGGTCGCTGGCCACGTTAATCAGATAATTGGCATGCACCACAAGCGGATGCAGCCTGTACTTCCGGCGCAGCTGCTGCAGGGCCGTGGCTTCGGCGGCGGAAATGGGTCGCGCCTTCCATTGCCGCGGGCTTGCAGTAAAAATCTGCAGCGTGTCACAGCCCAGATCATGCGCCCGCCCGGCGGCGAGCGAGACCCCGCCGGCGCTGGAAACGTGGGTGCCGAAACGCATTACGGTTACAGCTTACAAGTAAATCTCCCGTCCCGTCACCCGCCCTCGCCCCCGCTCCACCCCGTCCGGTCGCTGCATCCGACGAGGCTTACCCGTTACCTGTTACCTGTAAACTGTCTTTATGCGGGTTGGCATCCTTACCGGCGGCGGCGACTGTCCCGGACTCAACGCGGTGATACGCGCGGTGGTGCGCAAGGGGACGACCTTCTACGGCGATTCCGTCGTGGGATTTCTCGAGGGCTGGCGCGGGGTGGTCGAAAACCGGACGATGGAACTCGATTTGGACCGCGTGGCCGGCATTATTCACCGCGGGGGTACGATTCTGCGCACCTCGCGCACCAATCCCAGGCACATGCCGCAGGGGCTGGAGCAGGTGAAAAACACGTTTGCGGCCCAGCACCTCGACGCACTCGTGGCCATCGGCGGCGACGACACGCTGGGCGTGGCGCAATGGGTGCACGAAGCCGGCCTTGCCGTCGTTGGCGTGCCCAAGACAATTGATAATGACCTGTCGGGTACGGATCGCTGCTTTGGCTTTGATACCGCCGTGGGCATCGCCACCGAGGCCGTCGACCGCCTGCACAGCACCGCGGAAGCGCACAATCGCGTGATGGTGGTCGAGGTCATGGGACGGGAGGCGGGCTGGATTGCAATTTACGCGGGCGTGGCCGGAGGCGCCGACGTCGTGCTGATTCCCGAAAAGCCCTTCCGCATCGAGGAGGTCTGCGAGCTGCTGAGCCGCCGCCATGCCCGCGGCAAGTACTTCAGCATTGTCGTGGTGGCCGAAGGCGCGCGCTGGGCGGAAGCTCCGCCAACCGAAACCGATGCCCCCAAAGATTCCTTCGGCCATGTACGCCTGGGCGGCATCAGCAACCGGCTCGCCGAGCAGATTGAGAAACACACCGGCTATGAAACGCGCGTGGTGATCTTGGGCCATACCCAGCGCGGCGGCACACCCACCGCTTTCGACCGCATGCTGGCCACACGCTACGGCGTCGAAGCCATCGATATGGTGCACCGCGGCGAGTTCGGACGCATGGCGGCTCTCGACGGCCAGCGGTTGACCTCGGTGCCGTTGTCGGATGCCCTGCAGCGCAATCGCACCGTCGGGGAGGACTTGTACGAGCTCGCCTCGGTCTTTTTCGGCTAGGCGGCCCGCGCCGCATTTATCCGGGCTTGCGCCCTGCCTCCTGATCTTGCTCCTGGGCTTGCTCGCCGGCGCCTGCTCGACGGTGGCGGCGCATTCGGCTGCACCACAGGTTTTGCTGGTCACCGGAGGCAACGAGCTGGAAGCCATCAATATCCAGGACTTGCAACTGCGCGCGCAGCTGCGGCTGCCAGGACCGGTGGTGGCCGCCGCGCTCGATACGCATGCGCATCGACTGCTGCTGGCAACGTCGGGCAAGCAACCCTACTGGCTCGCCATTGGTGGCGGCGGGCAGAGCATCGTGTATCGCCATCCCTTGGCGTTCCTGCCGGCGGCCATGATCATGCACGGGCAGCAGGGCTATCTGGCCGGGCAGCGCGGCACCGGCTCGCTGGTGCAGCCGTTTACCGGAAACCACTTTGCGATCGCATGGCCGCTGCCCGGCCGTGCCGTGGCCATGGCGCGCACGCCACAAGGATTGCTGGCTCTGGCCACCACCCAACCCAACGGACTGATCCTGGCTGATCCGGCAACCCGTCGGTGGCAACGCGTGGATTTGACCTCCGCGCCCCGGCAGGTCGTCGTGCTTCCCTATGGCCATAAAGCTTTTGTGTTGTGCGCCAGCACGGTTGCCGTCGTTGATACGCAAATCCCGGGTCTGCTCGCCTACTTGCCCCTCGGTCAACAACCGCAGCAGATGATTCTCAAACCGGATGGGGGTGAACTCTACGTCAGTAATGCCGGAGGATCCGTCAGCGTCATCAATACGACCGCCAACGAAGTCTCCGCCACCATGCCGGCTGGTCTCGGCGCCGGAGCCATGGCGGTCTCGCCCGATGGCGCCGCGCTCTACGTTGCCAATGCGGCTGCCGGCACCGTCACCGTGATCGCACTGGCGGAGCGCAGCCAGCAGGCGGTCATTCGCGTCGGCCAGGACCCGGCGGCACTGACGCTCGGCGCGCTGGGACGGCTGTTGTTCGCTTCCGATGCCGGCTCCGACGACGTCGCGGCCATCCGCGCGCAGGATGCCACCAGCCCCAACTCGCTCATCACCCTGCTGCCTTCGCCACCCACGCCGGGCTTTGCCGCCATCCTGCGTCCATGAAGATCCTCCGCCGCTATATCCGCCGCGAGATTATCCTCTACGCCGCTTTGGGCTTGCTGTTGTTCACCTTCGTGATCTTCATGCAGGATTTGGGCCGTGCCCTGGAGGCCGCCGTGCGCGCTGATTCCGGCGCCATCGCGTTGCTGTTCGCCTACGTTTTACCGGCGGCGCTGGTGTTTACTCTGCCCATGGCACTGCTGGTCGGCATCCTGACCGGGCTCGGCCGCCTCGGCGCCGATGGCGAGCTGATGGCGCTCGCTGCCTGTGGCGTCGGCGCCCGCCGCCTGGTGCGCCCGCTGCTCGGCATGGTGCTTGCCGTGCTGGCCCTGGCGCTGGCGATGACCCTCTGGCTGGCGCCGGCCGCGCGCCGCAACCTGCAGCGGCTGACGACGCGTCTCGCCAGTTCGCAAATTGCCGCGGCGGTGCAGCCACGCGTGTTTTTCGAACCCGATAACGATCCCGACTGGGTCCTCTATGCCAGCGATATCAGCGCCGGCGGCAATACCTGGAAGCACGTGTTGGTCGCGCACATGAGCGCCAGCGGGACGCCCGAACTGACGCTCGCCAGCTCCGGGGTGCTGGTGCATCGCGGCGCGCGCGAAATCCAATTACACCTACTCGGAGGCACGCGCTACCAGGTCGATGCCGGCCATCCCGAGACCAGCCTGGTCAGCGCCTTCGACACCGTCGACATTCCCTTCCTGCTGCCCACCGGAACCCACGGCCCCCCGGCGCTCAGCGCCGAAGCGCTCCGGCCACTCTGGCGGCGGGCGCGGTTCGCCTCCGACTGGCGCTCGGCGCGCGTCGAGTTCTACCGCCGCTTTGCCCTCGCCTTCGCCTGCCTGGCGCTGGCTCTGGTGGGTTTGGCGCTGGGGTTGCGTGGACGGCGCAATGGGCGCGCCGGTGGATTTGTGATCACGCTCGGGCTTGTGCTTGGCTATTACCTGCTGTTCCTCTTCGGCATGAGCCTGGCCAGGCAGGGCAAGGTGCCTCCGTTCTGGGGCGTGTGGGCGGCCAATCTTGTCTTCATCGGCTGGGGCGTGGCCGCGCTGTGGCGTCTCGACCGCCATCCCGGCCACGTCAGCGAGCGCCTGGCCTGGCGCGACCGCCTGCGGCGGCTGGTTCCGCGCCGGCCGGAGCGCAAGCACGTGGCTCTGGCGGCGCCGGCAGGGTTGCGCTCCTGGATGCCTTCGCTGCTGAGCGGCTACATCACGCGCAGCTTTCTCAGCTACACCGCGTTGCTGCTGGCAGCATTTGTCGTGCTGGTGCTGATCTTCACCCTGTTCGAGCTCCTTGGCAGCATTCTGCAGCACCACATCGCCGTGAGCATCGTCGCCGAGTATCTGTTCTTCTTCACACCGCAGTTGATCTACCGCATGATCCCGGTAGCGATCCTCGTGGGCGTGCTGATCGCCTTCGGCTTGCTCGCCAAAAACAACGAAATCACGGCCATGAAAAGCTGCGGCGTGAGCGCCTACCGGCTGCTGGCGCCGGTGCTGGTCGTCGCCGGATTGCTGTGCGTGCTGCAATTCGCCCTGGGCGCAACCTGGCTGCCTGGTTTCAACCGCCGCCAGGACCAGCTCCATGATTTCATTAAGGGCCAACCTGCGCAGACCTACCACAATCCTGGGCACAAATGGGTGTTCGGGCGCGACAACGACATTTATTACTTCCAGTTCTTCGATTCCCAGCAACGCATGTTTGACGATGTGTCGGTGTTCCAGTTCGACCCGGTGCGTTTTCAACTCACGCGCCGCATCTTTGCGCACCAGGCGCGCTGGGATGCTGCCATTCACACCTGGGTCTTCACCAATGGCTGGGCACGCACGTACAACGCCGGCGGCGGCCGCGGCTTCGAGCGCTTTCTTGTGGCTAACTTCGGCGGCTTACCGGAAACACCTGCCTACTTTGCCGCCGACGCGCGCCAGGGCACGCAGATGACCTACGGCGAACTGCGCCGCTACGTCGCCACGCTTCGGCGCGGCGGCTACGACGTGAGCCGGCTGAGCATTGTCCTGGCTAAAAAAATTGCCTACCCGCTCATCACCCTCATCATGGCCCTGCTGGCATTTCCCTTTGCCCTCAGCGTCGGCCGCCGCGGCACGGTTGCCGGCATCTCGGCCGGCATCGCCATCGCCATCGCCTACTGGAGCTCCGCCAGCCTGCTCCAAGCCCTCGGCAATCTCAATCAGCTCCCACCCGCCGTCGCCGCCTGGACGCCCGACGTGCTGTTCCTCGGCCTCGGCGTCTACCTGCTGCTGCGCGTGCCGACGTAGCCTTGCCCGGGCGCTATACTGAGCCCGAGGCAAACATGAGGGTTTCAGCGCACGTTGAGGACGAAGAGCTCGCGAAAGCGAAGGGAAAGCTCGAGGAGTTTCTGGCCGACATATGGCCTGCGGCGAAATGGCTGGACATCACATTGCGCCCCATGAAGGGCCCGGAGGGCGAGGCAATTCTGTTCGTGCTGGTGGTGCTCGACGCAGAGCCGACGGCAGCCGATGTACCGCGCCAGATCGACCTCCGCCACAAATTTAGTACGTGGTTGCTTCAGGAGGCCGGGGATGAGCGCTTTCCCTATTTCGACTTTGTCGGCAAGGATGCGATGACCAGGCGCTACGGTGTTATCTGATCATGATCAGCCCCGATTCCCTTTTGAAGTACGCAGTTGCGGAGAGCGCCCAGGGATCGGGAACCGGACGAAGTTGACTTTCGACGTGCTGTTTCCACCTGCTACTATGCCGTTTTCCACGAGCTGTGCAGCCAAGTGGCTCTGGCATTTGCGGGCGCTACCAGTGGGCAAACCCGGATTTTATTCTACCGGGCTTTGAACCATGCATCGTTGAGGGTGCGCTGGGATGAGGTTCGAAAATCTTTGGGAACTCCTGAGGCACTGAAGAAATTCGCGGAGATTTTTACAGACCTGCAACTGAGGCGCCATGCCTGTGATTACGATCCTGGAATCACTATCTTCGCGAGCGATGCACACCTTGCGAATCAGGCAGCACGCGAAGCCATCGAGTTGCTACGAACGGTGGGCCACGAGGCGCGCAGGGACTTCTTGAGTCAACTCTTGCTGGGCAAGCGCGCCGGTTAGAATCCAGCTTTCCGTTAGCGGCTTACCCCCGCTCGTCGCTCGCCCCCGCCTGCGCTGCCGCCAGCCGCGCCGTCAGCACGCGATAGGGCGAACACGACACGTAGTTCAACCCGGTGCGATGGAAGAACTTGACCGACTCCGGATCGCCGCCGTGCTCACCGCAGATGCCGACCTTGAGATCGGACCGGGTCTGGCGGCCGCGGGCCGTGCCCATCTGGACAAGCTGACCCACGCCGGCCTGGTCGATGCTGGCAAACGGGTCCTGCTTGAGCACTCCCTGCTCGAAGTACACCGGCAGAATCTTGCCAATGTCGTCGCGTGAGAAGCCGTACGTGGTCTGCGTCAGGTCGTTGGTCCCGAAGCTGAAGAACTCGGCTTCGGCAGCGATTTCACCGGCCATCAGGGCGGCGCGCGGGAGTTCGATCATGGTGCCCACGAGGTACGGAATCTTCACGCCTGCCGCCTTCAGCACCTCGCCGGCGACGCGGCGCACGATAGCCGCTTGCAGTGCCAGCTCTTTGGGCGTGGCCACCAGTGGAATCATGACCTCCGGCTTCACCTTCTTGCCCTTCTTGTGGACCTGTACCGCGGCCTCGAAGATGGCCCGCGCCTGCATTTCGGTGATTTCCGGATAGAGAATGCCGAGCCGGCAGCCTCGCAGTCCCAGCATCGGGTTCACCTCGTGCAGATCCTGCACGCGGGCCAGCAGGTGTTCGAGCCCGGCGAGATCGGTGACGGCGTAATCGGCGTACTTGGCGCGGATTGCGGCCATGACCTTCCGCTTCGCCGCACCCGCAGACAAGCGCAGCCGCTCGCGGTCGACCAGGATCTCCTCCCGTTGCGGCAGAAACTCGTGCAGCGGAGGGTCCAGCGTGCGGATGGTCACCGGAAAGCCGTCCATCGCCTCGAATATTCCCGCAAAATCCCGCCGCTGCAGCGGCAGCAATTTGCGCAGCGCCGCGTGGCGCTGCTTTTCGTCATCGGCGAGGATCATGGCGCGCATGTGCTCGATTTTGCCTTCGCCGAAGAACATGTGCTCGGTGCGGCACAGGCCGATGCCTTCGGCGCCAAACGAGCGCGCCGCTTTGGCATCGCGGGGCACGTCGGCGTTGGCGCGCACTCCGATTTTGCGATGCGGCTCCGCCCACGCCATGAAGGTCTGCAGCAGCGGATCGCTGGGATCCCCGGGGACCGTTGGCACTTGGCCCGCATAGACATTGCCGCTGCTGCCATCGAGCGAAATCCAGTCGCCTTCCTGGAATCTGCGCTTGCCGATCGTGAGCTTGCGCGCGTGCTCATCGACCGTGATGCCACTGGCCCCGGCCACGCAGCACTTGCCCATGCCACGCGTCACGACGGCGGCGTGGCTGGTCATGCCGCCGCGCGAGGTGAGAATCCCGGCAGCGACTTCCATGCCGTGAATATCCTCCGGCGTGGTCTCGGCGCGGACCAGCACCACCGGCCCTTTTTTCTTTTGCGTCCACGCCACCGCGGCATCGGCGGTAAACACCACCTGGCCGACGGCGGCGCCGGGCGAAGCCGGCAATCCGTGCGCCAGCACCGTCTGTGCTTTCAACTGTCTGGGGTCGAAGCGCGGAAACAGCAGCTCGTAAATCTGCGCCGCGTCAACCCGGAATATGGCTTCCTCTTTCGTGATCAGGCCCTCGTGTACCATGTCGGTGGCTAGCTTCACCGCGGCGCGGCCAGTGCGCTTGCCGTTCCGCGTCTGCAGCATGTAGAGCCGTCCCTCCTGGATCGTGAACTCGAAATCCTGCATGTCGCGGTAGTGCTGCTCCAGCCGCCCGGTAATGCCGCGCAACTGCTGGTAGACGCCCGGCATTTGCTTTTCGAGTTCGCGGATGGGAACCGGCGTGCGGATGCCGGCGACAACGTCTTCGCCCTGCGCGTTCAGCAAAAACTCGCCGTAAAACTCCTTCTCCCCGGTGGCCGGATTGCGCGTAAAGCCCACGCCGGTACCGCTCGTCTCGCCCAGATTCCCGAAGACCATGGCCTGCACGTTGACGGCGGTGCCGAGATCGTCGGAAATATTGTTCATGCGGCGATAATGCCCCGCCCGGTCGTTAAACCACGAACGGAACACGGCATCGCGCGCCATGGTGAGCTGCACCAGAGCATCCTGCGGAAACGGTTTTCCGGTCTGCTTCTGAATCAGCTTCTTGTAGCCGGCAATCACCGCCTGCAAGTCGGCGGCGGTGAGATCGGTGTCGAGCTTGGCCTTGCGCTTTTTCTTCTGCCCGTCAAAAA
>JBOGKK010000026.1:0-2670 GCA_050745425.1 Terriglobales bacterium | reverse complement strand
CACAACTCACGATTCTACGCCCAAACAGCCGCCGCTCACCGCAGCGCTCGCGGTAGTTCGGGCGTGGCCCAAGTCCTCGTCGGCATCGGCACCGAAGCCCGGTCAGCCGGTCTTTCAATTTCATTGACGAATCTGAACACGCGTCTGAGTTGACCGTGCGAGCGGCGTGGCCTCGACGGCGACGATCTCGGCGCCGAGCTGCGCCGATTGCGTCCTTCCAGGTCAAGCCAAAGCCACGACGCTCAGGGCAACGCCGCTGGCGCCCCGGAAGTAAGATCCGTTTGCAGAAAGGTGAGGCGCAACGTCGTTGAACACGGTGCGGCGCGCCGAAGTACCACCGCAAGAGCCGGTGGTTGTGTACTGCCAGAGCGGCTACCGATCCTCGATCGCCGCCAGCCTGCTGCAAAGCTGGAACGAGGCCGCGGTTGCCGACCTCGAAGGCGGCTTTCAGGCCTGGCAGCGGGCGCACACCACCGTTTAGATCCGGACTAGAGCAAAGCTAAGGCTGCTGTAGCAGGATTCCAGCGTGACGGAACCAAGCGTGGGCATCGTGGGCAGTGATCTGTGGGAGCGATGCGCTGATGGCGGCTTCAAGGGCGGGATGGGTTCTGGCCTTGGCGGTGCGGAGCAGGGCCTTGAGCTTCGACCAGGCTTTCTCGATTGCATTCAGGTCGGGTGAATAGGGCGGTAGGAAAACGAGACGGGCGCCGCGCGCTTCGATGGCCTCGCGGACGCCTTGTACCTTGCGGACGCTGAGGTTGTCGAGCACCACCACGTCCCCGGCGGCGATCTGGGGACCGAGGACGGCGTCCACAAAGGCGCGGAAGATGTCCCCGTCGGTGGCTGCCTCGACGGTCATCCTCGCTTTCACGCCTCGCAGGCTCAGCGCGCCCAGCATCGTCAGCACACTCCAGTGCCCGCCCGGCGTGCCCTCGCATACGCGGCCGCCTCCCTCACTGCGTCCGTAGAGCCGGGTCATCGAGGTAGTCACACCGCTTTCGTCCAGAAAGATCAGCCGCTCCGGTGGAACGGCGGCGATCGCCGCCTCATACTCCATCCGCCGCCTCCGGCTCGCTTCGGTGTCACGCTCGACCGCGTGTAGCGTTTTTTTTACGCCGCAATCCCAGCCCGCGCACCAACTGGCCCACCCGGCCGCGGCTCACCTGAATCTGCAGCTCCCGCCACAACAGCTCCCGCAGCTCCAAGGCGGTGCGGTCCGGCTGCTCCCGCACCCAGACGCGCAGTCGTAACCGCGCGGCTTCGTCCACCCGGCTCGGAAGGCCGCGCCGTTGCTGCCGCGCCCGCTCGACGCGGCCCGTCCGGCGTTGCTGCTGCCGGATCTTTCGAGCCCAGGCCACGCTCACCTGAAAGCGCTCCGCCAGCACCCGCATACTGCCCTCGCCCCCGTGCCAAGCCGCCAGTAGGCGGTAGCGCAGGTCATCTGCAATCGGTTCCGGCATCGTGGTTTTCGGAAAACTCCAGAGCGCATCCCCACCTTCGCTCAAAACCACGCCGTTTTGCTATAGTAGGATTGATTCTGCTCTAGCTTTCAGATGCGGGTCTTGGCGATTTGCGGCGCTTCCTCGTCGCCGGGCTCCGGCCGCAGATACAGCGCGTCGAGCTGCGAAGTAAGCAGTTGAAAAGCCTCCTCGGGCGTATCCGCGAAGTGGAACAGTTCCATATCCTCGGCGGCAATCATGCCGCGGCGGATGAGGGCTTTGAAATTCACGACTTCGTTCCAGAATTCGCGGCCGTACAGCAGAATCACCATCTTCTTGTTGAGCTTGCGGGTTTGCGCCAGGGTCAGAATCTCGGACAACTCGTCGAGCGTGCCGAACCCTCCCGGAAACGCCACCAGCGCCTTGGCGAGATAGGCGAACCAGAACTTGCGCATGAAGAAATAGTGAAACTCGAAGTTCAGCGCCGGCGAAATATACGGGTTCGGGCTCTGCTCGAACGGCAGACGGATGTTGAATCCCACGGTTTTGCCTCCCGCGTCGTGGGCGCCGAGGTTGGCTGCCTGCATGATGCCCGGCCCTCCGCCCGAGCTGATCACAAACCGCCGCCGGCGGCTGGGCAGGGCTTCGGCCCAAAGCGTCAGGCGGCGCGCCAGCTCGCGCGCATCCTTGTAATAGTTCGCCATAGCCGCCACTTCTTCCGCCTCCGCCCGCCGTTCCGGCGCGGCCTGCGCCAGCTTGGCGGCGGCGGCCTCAGTGCTGATGACGCGCGCGGAACCAAAAAACACAATCGTGTCCTGAATGTTTTCGTGCCGCAAACGCGCCCACGGCTCCAGATATTCGGCCAGAATGCGCAGCGGCCGCGCTTCGGGCGTATTGAGGAAGGGTTCGTTCTGGTAGGCCAGCGGGGCGTGGCCAGCAACGGGATGCTCGTGCATGTTCCTGATTGTAAGCTCTGACTACCGGCCGCCGGCGGCAGGACGCTGCAGGGGAATCTCTTGCGTCGACAGATTCGTGAGGTCCTGGACCTTCACCGCAACCTTGCCGATGCTGACGATCTTATAGCGGTGGGCGATGACATCGCCCTGGCTGACGACGTAGCTGTCCTGGCCAAATTGCAAAAAGATGCGCTCGGGCAGCCCCGCGGCGCGCGCAAAACCGTAGAAGCGCAGCGGGAGGGGCGGCGGCGGCGGCGGACCGCTGGGCATCCGGC
>JBOGKK010000025.1:0-10467 GCA_050745425.1 Terriglobales bacterium | reverse complement strand
CGGCCAGTCCGTCCGCAAATCTGTGAATTCGTCCGAATCGTTGCAGTACCTGCACGCGCTCGGCGCCGAGTTGCACCCCGGGCGCAAATTCACGCTCGCCACCATTGCCCGGCTGCTCGATGCGCTCGACAACCCGCAGCGCGCCTTTGCCAGCGTTCACATCGCCGGAACCAACGGCAAGGGTTCGACCGCCGCGCTCATCGCTGCCGCCGCGCGTGCCGCAGGCTACCGCACGGGCTTGTACACCTCGCCTCACCTGCAGCGCGTGAACGAACGCATTCGCATCGCCGGCGAAGACATTGCTCCTCCGGACCTGGCCGGTGCCGCAACCAGCGTTCGCGATGCAGTCGAGCAACTGCTGGCCGCCGACGAGCTGCCGCATCCTCCGGCGTTTTTCGAGGTGATGACAGCCATCGGATTTTTGGCGCTGGCGCATGCCGGGGTCGAGTTGGCGGTGGTTGAGGTGGGCTTGGGCGGACGCCTGGATGCCACCAACGTACTGGCGCCGCTGCTCGCCGCCATTACACCGGTGGGACTCGACCACGAAGCCTTTCTGGGCCCTGACATTGCCTCGATTGCGGGCGAAAAGGCCGGCATCATCAAACCCGGCGTGCATGCGGTTGTGGTGGCGCCGCAGGTGCCGGAGGCGATGGCGGTGATTGCGGCGCGCGCCCAGGCCACCAACGTGCCACTGCTGGCGATTGCGGCCGCCGACGCCGCGAGCGCGCCGGCGACCGCACTGCGCGGCGAGCATCAGCGCGTGAACGCAGCGGTGGCGGCGGCGGTGTGCCGCCAGTTGGGCGCGTGCGGCTTTCCGGTCCCCGAAGCGGCAATCGCGACCGGGTTCGCCTCGGTCCATTGGCCCGGGCGGCTGGAACTCATTTGCGATCATCCCCAAGTGTTTCTCGATGGCGCACACAATCCCATGGCGGCGCGGGCGCTGGGGGCGTTCCTGGACACGTATGCGCACACCCATCCGGCGCCGGTGCTGCTGTTTGGCTGCATGCGCGATAAAGCGCTGGAGGAAATCTGCGAAGTGCTGTTTCCGCGCGCGGCCGCGGTCGTGCTGACCGCGCCGGCGCACCCGCGCGCGCTGGCGCCAGCGGCGCTCGCCGAAGCCTATGGGCCGCTGGCGCCGCGCTGGGAAATTGCCGCGGCCTATCCGCAAGCCCTGGCCGCCGCCCGCCGCATCAGTGGCGCCGCCGGACACCCAATTTTCATCACTGGATCCTTGTACCTGGTGGGCGAGGCACGCGAATATGGATGCGGACCATCCTGATGCCATCCCTGCGCCACACCTGCTCGCGTCTGCGCTCGGGCCTGATTTTTGCGCCCTTGTACGGCATCGCGACCATCGCCTACGGGCTGATCTCGATGGCGTGTGCGCGCGGCGACGGCTCGGGGCGGCGACAGCACCGCGTGGCGCAGGCCTGGGCGCGCATGCTGCTGCGCCTGGCGCGCATCCGCGTGCAAGTTGAAGGTCTCGACCACATCCCATCCGGCCCGATGGTGATGGTCTGCAACCATCTCAGCTACATGGACGTGCCAGTGTTGTTTGCGGCCTTGCCACTGCAATTCCGCATCCTGGCGAAACAGGGCCTGTTCAAGATTCCGTTTCTGGGCGGCCACTTGCGCCGCGCCCAGCACCTTGCCGTGGATCAATCGAACGTGCGCGCTTCGATGCGCAGCCTGCTGCAGGCTGCGGCTGCGGTCAGCACCGGGCTGCCGCTGTTCATTTTCCCCGAGGCGGGACGCAGTTTTTCAGGCGTGATGCAGGCCTTCGTACCAGGAGCGTTTTTCATCGCCATTCAGGCCCAGGTGCCCGTCCTCCCCATGGTGCTGATCGGAACCTACGAACTTCTCCCGCCCTCGACCGCGCACCTCCGCCCCGGCCGCGCGCAACTGCTGATCGGCAAGCCCGTCGCCACCGCCGGCCTGAACCGCCACGACGCCCCGGCCCTGGCGCAGCAGGTCCACGATCAGATGGCGGCCCTCTACGAACGCCACCACCATTCAATACAAATGTGAGCTGCCGGCATTGACCTTGCGGGCGGCCTGGGCCGCGGCTTTCCGGGCGGCGGCTCGAGTGTGGGGCGGAGCGCTGGGAACGGCGGCGGCGCGGGCGTAGTCCTGCCCAGCCTGGCGCCAGTGCGAATACTCAGCGGCGATGCTGCCAAGATCGTACCAAACCTGGGCCAGCGGCGTTTTCTGGTAGCCGGGCGCTCCGCTGTGCTGGCGCTCGATGATCGCTTGCAAAGCCGCGCGAGCGGCATCGTGTTCGCCCGCGGCTTCATACGCTTCACCAGTTTCGACCGCGAACAACACGTTGCGCGGATACTGCGTAGCGAGTCTGGAAAACAGCGCCGCCGCCGCGCGGTTGCGCCCGTCGCGGCGGTCGGCGACGGCGAGCAGAACCTGCGCGTCGCTCTGCGCAGGCCCAGGGCTGCGCGCGACCGCGGCAATCTGCTGCAAGCCGAGAGTCTTGTTGCCGCGGTAACCGATGAGGGTGGTAAAGATTTTCATCGACCACGGCAGGCTCCCGGCCACGTAGTTCTGCACCCCGATGATGAGCAGCGGATCGACCCAGCCCGGCTTGAGCCGGTGGGCGATTTCAGCTTGGCGGCGGGCGTTTTTAGCATCACCCAGCGCGTCCCAGTAGGATTGCTTGACCGAAAACGCAAGGTTTGCTTCCAGGCCCCAGGCGACGGCAAGGTCGTAATGCGCCTGCGCCTCGTCAGGATGGGAAGCCATGGCCGCCTGAGCGCAGGATTGGGCGCGCTTCAGGTCGTTATTGATGGCCGCCACGGTCTGCGGATCGGGCGCCAGGAGCTTGCGCCGCAGGAAGTCATCGCCTTTGCCGTAGAGCGTGGATTCGAGTGCCCCCATGCGGTACATTTCCTGATAGAGCTCGGCCTGCGCGAGATGGTTCCAGGCGCCTGCAGCGTGCGGTTTGGCGGCGGCGATGCGCTTGAATCCGGCAATCGCCGGCGCATATTCGAGATTGAAGAAGTGATTGACAGCGGCAGCTTTGACGCTCTGAAGCTGACTCTTTGTTGGCGCGGGCCCCAGCGCGGCTTTGCCGCGCGCCCCGCTTATGCTCGCGCCAAGCCGGGGGCCCATGGCCCCGGCTTGGCGCTGCGCTCCGTGGGCGGGGGCGCCGGCCAGCAGCAGCAGGCTGGCGAGGAGAAACGAGCTCGGCCGGAGCAAGCGCCGCATGCATCGATTTTAACTTGCCGTAAGGCTCTACCGCTCAGCGGGTGGCCTGCAGTTCGGGTTCTTCCGGTTCCCGTTCGGTGCGGGCGGCGCGATCAATGCGCATCGAGTAGAACGAACGCCAGACGAAGACGAGCGCAATGGCGAAGAACACGACGGCGAGGAGGCGCCCGGTCAGGGCGCCATCGCGCGCGGTGAGCGAGACGGCGAGCTCGACCGCCAGCAGTCCGAACAGAGTGGTGAACTTGATGATCGGATTGAGCGCTACCGAGGAGGTGTCTTTGAAGGGATCGCCGACCGTATCGCCGACCACGGTGGCAGCGTGCAGGTCCGTGCCCCTCTGGTTCATTTCGGTTTCCACGATTTTTTTCGCGTTATCCCAGGCGCCGCCGGCATTGGCCATGAAGATCGCCTGATAGAGGCCGAAAAAGGCGATGGCGACCAAGTAGCCGATGAACAGGAACGGCTCGGCGAAGGCGAAGGCGAGGGCAAAGAAGAACACCGCGATGAAGATGTTCACCAGGCCCTTCTGGGCATAGCGGGTACAAATCGCAACCACCTTCTTGCTGTCGTCGATGGAGGCCTTGGCATCGCTGTCGAGCCGGATATTGCACTTGATGAACTCGACGGCGCGGTAGGCGCCGGTGGTGACCGCCTGTGTGGCGGCGCCGCCGAACCAGTAAATGACCGCCCCGCCGCCGAGCAGGCCAAGCAGAAACGGCGGATACAGGATCGAGAGCTTGTCGAGGTTCACCGTCATGCCGTGGGTAAGCGCCATGACGATGGAGAAAATGAGCGTCGTCACCCCCACCACGGCGGTGCCGATGAGCACGGGCTTGGCGGTGGCCTTGAAGGTATTGCCGGCGCCGTCGTTTTCCTCCAGGTTGCGCTTGGCGAGCTCGAAATCAGGACGGAAGCCAAAGTCGCGCTCAATCTCGCGCTCCACGCCGGGAAGGTGTTCAATGAGCGAGAGCTCGTACACCGACTGGGCGTTGTCGGCCACCGGGCCGTACGAATCGACCGCGATGGTCACCGGACCCATGCTCAAGAACCCGAATGCCACCAGCCCAAACGCGAACACGGCGGGCGCATCCATGAGGCCCGGCGCCGACAGCCCGCCGGTGGAAATCCAGTAACCCAGGCCCATCAGCGCCATTATGATGAAGCCGAGCCAGAAGGCGCTGAAGTTGCCGGCCACGATGCCCGAGAGGATGTTGAGCGAGCTGCCGCCTTCCTCCGACGAGATCACGACCTCACGCACGTGGCGCGACTCGGTCGAAGTAAACACCTTGACCACTTCGGGTATCACGGCGCCGGCGAGCGTGCCGCAGCTCACGACGGTGGCCAGCTCCCACCACAAGTTGTGGTTACCGGCGATCACCGGCACCAGGAACCAGGAAACGATGAAGGTGGCCACAATGGAAACCGCGGCGCTGATCCACACCAGCGAGGTCAGCGGCTTTTCGAAGTTGAAATGATCGCTGTTCTGGTATTTGGCCTTGGCCAGCGCATGGTTCAGGAAATAGGCAATGCCGGCCGCCAGCAGCATGACCGCGCCGAGCGCGAAAATCCAGACCAGCAGTTGTACCTGCACCAGCGAGTTTTTGACCGCGAGGACGATGAAGGTGATGAGGGCGACGGCGGTGACGCCGTAGGTCTCGAACCCGTCGGCGGAGGGCCCGACCGAATCGCCGGCATTGTCGCCCGCGCAATCGGCGATCACGCCGGGATTACGGGCATCGTCTTCCTTCACGTTGAAGACGATCTTCATGAGATCGGCGCCGATATCGGCGATCTTGGTGAAAATGCCGCCGGCCACGCGCAGCACCGCAGCGCCCAGCGATTCGCCGATGGCGAAGCCGATGAAGCAAGGCCCAGCGTAGCTGCCCGGAATGAACAGCAGAATGAGCAGCATGATCGCCAGCTCGAGCGAGATCAACACCATGCCGATGCTCATGCCCGAGCGCAGCGGAATGGCATGCACCGGGTAGGGTTTGCCGCGCAGGCTAGCGAACGCGGTGCGGCTGTTGGCGAAGGTATTGACGCGAATGCCATACCAGGCGACGGCATAGCTGCCCAGAATGCCCAGCACGCTGAAAGCCAGAATGGTGGCCACTTTCGCTGCACCCATGGCAGAGAAGTAGCCGAAGTAAATGAGAATTACGACCGCGATCAGGGCTTCCAGCGCGGCCAGAAACTTGCCTTGTGTAATGAGATAGGTCTTGCAGGTCTCCCAGATCAGCTCCGAGACTTCGCGCATGCAGACATGCACCGGCAGATCGCGCACGCGCACATAGGTGAACAGGCCGAACAGCAGCCCCAAAACGCAAATCACCAGGCTCCAGGCCAGAATGGTCGAGCCCACGACGCCCAGAAACAGCCCTTGGTGCAAGCTGGGAACCACCAATTGCGCATCGCTGGTTGCCGGCGAAGATTGCGCAGCCGCAAGAGCAGCCAGGGCAGGTAGGCACAGGGCTCCCAGGCCCCAGCGCCGAAGAGCGGGCAAGCAAAGGCGGTTGTAGTTCAGAACGGAAAACCTCCCAGCGGGGTGAGCGCCGCGTACACTTCGGCGCGTCTTAACGATAACCCAGCCACGGGTGCCGTGCAACCGAGCCAGCCGTTTGACCGGGGTGTGCTCCACGATTACAATCAAGATGCGCCGATGGGGCGCTTTTGCTGTTTCTCTTATGTTTGAATCCCTGTCCGACAAGCTCCAACGGGTCTTCAAGACGCTACGCGGCGAAGGGCGGCTGAGCGAAACCAATATCGCCGAGCCCCTGAACGAGATCCGGCTAGCGCTGCTCGAAGCCGACGTCAGCGAGACGGTGGCCGGCGAGATGCTGGCGGCGATCCGCGAGCGCGCCCTCGGGCAAGAGGTCCTGACGTCGCTATCGCCGGCCGAGCAAGTGGTCAAGATTCTGCGCGACGAGCTGCTCGAGGTGCTGGGCGGCGAAGCCAAGCTCAACCTCAAGACCAATCGCCCTCCCGCCGTGGTGCTCATGGCCGGCTTGCAGGGCTCGGGCAAAACCACGTCCAGCGGGAAATTGGCCCGGTTTCTTCGGGAACAGGGCCATCGCCCCCTGCTGGTTTCTGTCGACGTATACCGACCCGCGGCGCGCGAGCAGTTGGCGCTGCTGGCGCAGCAAATCCCGACGCCGCTGTTTGCCGGCATCAACGTGGTGGCGGAAGGCACCGAGTCAGCCAGCCAGCAACAATCGACGGGCTGGGTACTGGAGCTGGCCAAAGGGGCGAAGCGGGAAGCGGTGCGCCAGGGCTGCGATGTGCTCATTGTCGATACCGCCGGCCGCCTGCACATCGATGAGAGCCTGATGGGGGAGATGGGCCAGCTCAAAGCCCTGCTCAGCCCGCAGGAGATTCTGTTCGTGGCCGACGCGATGACCGGCCAGGACGCGGTGCGCTCGGCCAAAGCCTTTCACGACCAGCTCGCGCTGACGGGCGTGATCCTGACCAAAATGGATGGCGACAGCCGCGGTGGCGCCGCCCTCTCGATCCGCCGCATTACCGGTCAGCCCATCAAGTTCATGGGCACCAGCGAGCGCCTCGATGGCCTCGAGATATTCCATCCCGACCGCATTGCCAGCCGCATTCTAGGCATGGGCGATATCCTCAGCCTGATTGAGCGCGCCGAAGCCACCGTCGACCGCCGCGCCGCCCTCGAGATGGAAAAACGGATGCGCACCGACAGCTTCACGCTGGCCGATTTCCGCGACCAGCTCAAGCAGGTGCGCAAGCTGGGGTCGATGGAAAGCCTCATCAAAATGCTCCCTCGCGTAGGCCCCTTCCAGCAGTTGCACAAGGCCTCCAGCCAGGTGGATGAATCGCAGATCAGCCGCGTGGAAGCCATCATCAACTCCATGACCGAGCAGGAACGCCTGCGCCACCAGGTGCTGAACGGCAGCCGCCGCAAGCGCATTGCCCGCGGAGCCGGCGTCAGCGTGCAGGACGTCAATCTCGTGCTCAAGCAATACGTGCAGATGCGCAAGATGTTCAAGTCGGTTTCGACCTCCTCGTTTCTCACCAAGAAACTGATGGGGGCCAATCTGCCAAACTTACCGGCAGGTGAATAGTTCACAGTTCAATCAGGAGATCATCAAAGTGCTGGCAATTCGACTGGCCCGTCAGGGCACCAACAAAAAGCCGTTCTATCGTGTGCTGCTGCTGGAAAAAAGCACGGCCCGCAATGGACGGTCCCTGGAAACACTTGGCACCTATAATCCGGTGCCCAACCCGGCGCTCATCGATCTCAACCTCGAGCGCATAGAGCATTGGCGCGCCCACGGGGCGCAGGTATCGCACACGGTGGAAAACCTGGTGCGCCGCAGCAAGGAGCGTGCCGCGGGGGCGCCAGCGGCGCCGGCAGCGTAACGAACCAGCCATGGAAGCATTGCTGAACACTCTGGTGCGTGGTCTGGTGCAGCATCCCGATCAAGTGCGGGTCACGGCGGTGGCGCGGCGTCCGGGAGCCGGCGAGCATGGCGCGCCGAACTGGGAGCTGCGAGTTGCCCCCGAGGATTTCCCCCGCGTGGTGGGGCGCGGCGGCCGCACCGCGCGAGCGCTGCGGGCGCTACTCGATGGCAGCTACCGCGCCATGGGCGGCAGCGGCTACGAGCGCCCCGGCCTCAACATCATGGACCCTGAGGATGACGGCCGGCCCGTCTGAGCCGCCCGCGGCTGGCTCGCAACCGCCCGAGGACTGGATCACACTGGCGCGGGTGGTGAAGACCCAGGGCCGCAAGGGCGAGCTGGCGGTCGAGGTGCTCAGCGACGTGCCCGGCCGCTTCGACGCCCTGCCGCGCCTGTCGCTGCTGAACCGCGCCGGGCAGCGCCATGCCTTCACCCTCACGCGCGCGTGGCCGCACAAGCAGTGGCTGGTGCTGCAGTTAGCCGAGGTGCAGGATTTGACCACCGCGGAAACCTGGGTGGGCGCCCAGGTCCAGGTGCCGCGCGCCCAGCGCGTTGCCCCGCCCCCGGGCCATTTTCCCGTGGAAGATCTGATTGGCTGCCGAGTGTTCGACGGCGAGCATCTGGTGGGCCTGCTCGTGGCCATTGAGCCGGTGCCAGCGGCCGCCGACCTGCTGCACGTGGAAGATGCGGCCGGGCGCGAAGTGCTGATCCCGTTTGTGGACGCCTACGTGCGCGAGATAGCGGTGGCGGAGGGCGCGATCCGCCTCGCCCTGCCCGAGGGTCTGACCGGCATCAATCATGACGTTTGATCTCATTACGATTTTTCCGGATTTCTTCACCGGCCCGTTCGCGCATGGCGTGGTGGCGCGCGCGCGGACAGCGGGCCGCCTGGCGATCACCGTGCACAATCTGCGCGACTGGGCGCCGCCGCCGCATCGCATCACCGACGACCGGCCGTTTGGCGGAGGCGAGGGCATGGTGATGAAGCCGGAACCCATTTACGACTGCCTGGCAACCTTGCTCGGCCGCGAGCCGGGTCCGGCGCCCGCCGGTGACACAACGCGGGTGGTGCTGTTGTCGGCGCAGGGCACCCCCTTCCGCCAGGCCGATGCGCGGCGTTATGCCGCTGATGAGCGCCTGATTCTGATCTGCGGCCGTTACGAGGGCGTGGATGAGCGGGTCGCCGCCCACATGATCGATGAGGAAATCTCAATCGGCGATTTCGTGCTCTCCGGCGGAGAGCTGGCGGCGGCGCTCGTGCTCGACGCGACGGCGCGGCTGCTGCCGGGCGTGTTGGGCGATGCCCAGTCGGCCATCAACGAGTCGTTCAGCACCCCGGCGGAGCTCGACTGCCCGCACTATACGCGGCCGGTTGCGTTTCGCGGCTGGACCGTGCCGGAGGTGCTGCGCGGGGGCGACCATGCCGCGATCGCGCGCTGGCGGCGGGCTCAGGCGGCGGCAAAAACCGGCCGCCTGCGGCCTGATCTGTTAAACTAGTAAGCTCAATATCCGAAAATCCGCCGGGAGTGTTCCATGAGTTTGAAGCCAGCCATCCAGAAGTTTGCCGACCAGCAGGCCGGAGCGGCCCTGCCGCCGTTCAACCCCGGCGATACCGTGCGCGTGCACGTGAAGATCAAGGAAGGCGACAAGGAGCGCATCCAAGCGTTCGAAGGCGTCTGTATTGCCCGCAACGACCGCGGCGCGCGGCGTTCCTTCACCGTGCGCAAAATCTCGTTCGGGCAGGGAGTGGAGCGCATTTTCCCGGTCAACGCCCGCGTCATTGATAAAGTCGAGCTGGTGCGCAGCGGGCGCGTGCGGCGCGCCAAGCTGTACTATCTGCGCGGGCTGCGCGGCAAAGCGGCCCGCATCCGCGAAACCGCCAAAACCGTCGAGGCGTAGTCCGATGCGCTGTACCGGCGCCTTCGAAAAGCAGGCGTCCACCGCCGGGTTCCATGTCGTGGCGGGGGTGGATGAAGTGGGACGCGGGGCGCTGTTCGGGCCGGTGGTGGCGGCGGCGGTGGTGCTGAATCCGGCCGACCGCATTTGCGGCCTCAATGACTCCAAACAACTGGAACCGGCCGAGCGCGAGCGCCTGGACGGGGAAATCCGCGCGCGGGCGCTGGGCGTGGCAATCGCAGCCTGCGATGCCGGCATGATTGACGCGGTCAACATTCTGCAAGCTTCACGGCGTGCGATGCTGGCTGCAGTGACCGCACTGGCGCCCGCACCCGATTACGTGCTGGTGGATGCGGCGACGCTGGATTGGCCAGGGGCACAGAAATCGCTGATTCACGGGGATGCGCTGTCGATTTCGATAGCGGCGGCATCGATTGTGGCGAAGGTGTACCGCGATGCGCTGATGGCGCGCTGGGACGCGGTGTTTCCGGCATATCAGCTCGGGCGCAACAAGGGCTATGGGACGGCGCCACACCTGGCGGGACTGGCGCGGTGGGGGCCAACGCCGCTGCACCGGAGGAGCTACGCGCCGGTGGGGGCGTCATCGTTGATCGTTCATGGTTGATCGTGGGTCGTTGATCGGTTTTAGAGCGGCCCTTGGAATTGTGAAGTTTTCGCTCGTAAGCGATTGATTCTACTCATGTGGGTTCTTCACTGGGCCTTGTTGGCGCGGGCCCCAGCGCGACTACGCCGCGCGTCCCGCTTTTGCTCGCGCCGGGGATTCCTGGGAAATCGTTCGCCGCTTTTTGCCTGGTCGCTTCCGATGGTCGCTCAGTGCGCGGGTGTCGCATTTTTCCGTGCCACGGCTTAGAGCAGGATCAAGG
The DNA here is from genome assembly GCA_050745425.1 of Terriglobales bacterium. Lineage (GTDB taxonomy): Bacteria > Acidobacteriota > Terriglobia > Terriglobales > SCQP01 > SCQP01. Next base: position 49 of record JBOGKK010000025.1, on the reverse strand, counting down.
TTGCTGTAGCCGGATTTCGCAGTTGTGAAACCACGCGCTGGCATCGCTC
>JBOGKK010000024.1:0-30240 GCA_050745425.1 Terriglobales bacterium | reverse complement strand
TTCGTCACCCACCACCAGGCGCTCGACCTGCCGCTGTATCTCCGCATCGCGCCCGAGCTGTACCTGAAACGGCTGGTGGTGGGCGGGCTCGACCGGGTATTTGAGATCAACCGCAACTTCCGCAACGAGGGCATTTCGACGCAGCACAATCCCGAGTTCACGATGCTGGAGTTTTACGAGGCCTACAGTGATTACAACGTGCTGATGGACTGGAGCGCGGAGCTGCTGGCCGCAGCGGCGCGCCAGGTGACGGGCGGCACGACGGTGACGTTTCGCGGGGCGGAGATCGACTTCAGTCAGTGCCGGCGTCTGAGCCTGCGGGATGCCGTGCTGGAGTTCTGGCCGGCGGAACGCGTGCCCAGGCCGCGGCGGGACGAGTTGGAGGGCAAGCGAGCGGTCGAGTTGTTTGAGGAAGTGGCCGAGCACCACCTGGTGCAACCCACCATCATCTACGACTTTCCGATTGCGGTGTCGCCGCTCGCGAAAAGCAAAGCGGACGAACCGGACTGGGTCGAGCGCTTCGAGATTTACGCCGGAGGCATGGAAATCGCCAATGGCTACAGCGAGTTGAACGATCCGGAAGAGCAACGCCGCCGCTTCGAGCAGCAACTGGCCGCGCGCGAGCGCGGCGATGAAGAAGCGCACGTGCTCGACGAGGACTACGTGCGCGCCCTGCGCTACGGGATGCCGCCAACGGCGGGTGAAGGCGTCGGCATTGACCGTCTGGCGATGTTATTGACGGGCGCGGCTTCCATCCGCGACGTAATTCTGTTTCCGCTGTTGCGGCCGGAGAATTAAGATGCCAGCCGATTTCCTGAAGCAGGTGGCCGAGCAGGTGCTCGTCAGCGATGGCGCCATGGGCACCATGCTCTATGCGCGTGGCGTGTTCATCAACCGCAGCTACGACGAGCTGAACCTGGCGCAACCGGCCATGGTGAAGGAAATTCACCTTGCCTACGCTCACGCCGGCGCCGAGATCATCGAGACGAATACGTTCGGCGCCAGCCCGATCGCGCTGGAAAAATACGGTCTGCGGGAGAAGACCGCGGACATCAACCGCGCCGGCGTAGTGCTGGCGCGCGAGTGTGCCGGTGAGGCCTGGGTGGCCGGCGCCATGGGTCCGCTGGGCGTCTATCTGGAGCCGCTCGGGAAACTGAGCTTCGCCGAGGCACGCGCAGCCTTTCGCGAGCAGGCGGCGGCGCTGGCCGAGGGCGGCGCCGACCTGCTGATGCTCGAAACCTTTGGTCAGGTGAATGAATTGCGCGAGGCGATTCTGGGCGCCCGCGAGGCTTGCTCGCTGCCGATTGCCGCCCAGATCACGATCGACGATGAGGGCCGCGCGCTGGATGGCACCCCGGCCGGTGAAGCCGCGCGGCGGCTGGACGAGTGGGGCGCCGACGTGATCGGCATCAATTGCAGCGGTGGTCCGGTGGGCATGTTGGAAGCGCTCGAAGCCATGGCCCGCGCCACGTCGCGGCCGTTGATTGCCCAGCCCAACGCCGGCAAGCCGCGCAACGTCGAGGGCCGCAACCTCTACATGGTTTCGCCGGAATATCTTGCCGATTACGCGCGCCAGTTCATTGCTGCCGGAGCCAAAATCGTGGGCGGCTGCTGTGGCACCACGCCCGAACATATCAAATGGATTCGCAACTACGTGCGCTCGACCACGCCCGGCAAGCGCCGCGTGCGCGTGGCCACGGTAGCGCAGCCCGATGCCGATGAACGGCAGGCGCTGCCGGCGGCCGAACGCTCGGCGCTGGGGCGCAAGTTCGCCGCAGGCAAGTTTGTCACGCTGGTCGAGATTCTGCCGCCGCGTGGCAGTGACGCCATCAAGGAGATCGAGAGTGCGGCGTTTTTCGAGCGCCACGGCGCCGACGCCATCAACATCCCTGACGGTCCGCGCGCCAACGCCCGCATGAGTAATCAGGCGCTGGCGGTGATGATGCGCTCCCAACTCGCCATCGAGCCGGTGTTGCACTATTGCTGCCGCGACCGCAACGTGATCTCGATGCAGTCGGATTTGCTGGGTGGCTATGCGCTGGGTCTGCGGAATCTGATCCTGATCACCGGCGACCCGCCCAAGCTGGGCAATTACCCCGACGCGACGGCGGTGTTTGATGTGGATGCGATTGGCCTGGCGAATCTGGTCAGCAACCTCAACCGCGGTCTCGACCTCGGCGGTAACAGCGTCGGCGGGCAGACCTCCTTTTTGATCGGCGTTGGCGCCAATCCAGGCGCGGTGAACTATGAAGAAGAAATTCGCCGTTACCGCTGGAAGGTCGAGGCCGGGGCCGACTATGTGGTGACGCAGCCGGTGTTTGACCTGGCGCTGCTCGAACGATTCCTGGAAGACACGGCCGGCCATCGCCGTCCGCTGCTCGCGGGCATCTGGCCGCTGACCAGCGTGCGCCAGGCCGAGTTCATGCAGAACGAGCTGCACGTGCAGATTCCCGTAGACGTTCTTGAGCGCATGCGCGCGGCGCGAACGGCCGAGGTCGCCAAGGCCGAAGGCCTGGCGATCGCCCAGGAAATGGTGCGCGCCTTGCGGAGCAGGATCGCCGGAGTACAGATTAGCGTGCTCGGCCGCAATCAAGCCGCGGCGGCGCTGCTGGCGACGGCGCAGGAAGACGCGGCATCGGCGTGATCCTGGCTGCCTGGCGTGACTTTATGCCGGAGCGCGAGCGCTTGCGCCGTGGCGGCAAGCGGGTGGTGTTCACCAACGGGTGCTTCGACCTGCTCCATCCCGGCCATCTGCGCACCCTGGCGGCCGCACGCGCCCTGGGCGACGCCTTGCTGGTGGCGATCAATACGGATGCCAGCGTGCGCGCTGCGAAGGGGCCGGATCGCCCGGTGATTCCCGAACTCGAGCGCGCCGAAGTGCTCGATGCGCTGGAGATGGTCGATTACGTTACCCTGTTCGACGAGGCCACTCCGCTGGCGCTGATTGCCACGCTGCGCCCGGACGTGCTGGTCAAAGGCGCCGACTGGGGCCCGGGTGCTGTCGTGGGCGAGGCGGAAGTGCTTGCCGCTGGCGGGCGCGTCGAGCGCCTTCCGCTGGCAGCCGGTTACTCCACCTCCGCCATCCTTGCGCGTATGCGCGCCGGGCGCGACGAACTGCCGGGCGTAGAATAGGCGTTTATGTGTGGAATCGTCCGTCAACGCAAAGCGATTTTATGTCGATGTACGGGTTCTTTCCCTGGCTTAGACTGACTGAGAACCTGACGTTTGGCGAATTCGAGCTTCAGCCGTTCTCGACCGGCGATACCACCGCTGAGGCATGGGGTGGATTCGCGAAGGTGTTGACCGCCTACAAGCGCGGTGCGAGTCCAGTTTCTAAGGCGACGCGAGTCCGCTTCCACGCTCTCGCTTGGAATGCGGAATTGGACGAAAGCCAACGGTCGGCGCTTTTCGAGTTCTCCGATTTGCTGGCAGCGAGCGGCATCGCGGCACGCGAATTGTTCGAGGGGCACACCTATCAGAACCGCGATAATTTCCTGCTGGTTGTGCAGAGCTGCAATACAGGTGGTTCCGGGGTGACGATCACTACGCGACGGCGCGACGGCTCGACGACTGCTTTCTTGTCAATCGAACGGTATGCGGTTGAAAAACCAGATCACGTGCATCTCGGCTTGAACAGAATCGACGGCGGTCTCTTGACGGCGATGCTCGATCTGCGCACCCACTGCGACTACGTGAGCGTCCATGAAGCGATTACGCTTTTCAATCTGGCGAATACGGATCGGCCTCTGATTCGCGAATATGTCGAAGTCGTGTTGGCCGTCTCGGCGCTTGAGCGGCTCCTCGGTTGTTCCCGCGGGAGAGAGGACGAGTTGGCACCAGCCTTCACCGAGATTCTGAAGCCATCGACGACGATCCCGACCGCTGATTCTGCGATTGTTGCGGGCAAGGGCGGGCTTGCGAGTTACGCAGCAGTGAGGGAAGCGTGGGTTCGGGACTTCTTTCGACTACGGGGTTCGGCGGCCCACGGTAGGCTCAGTGGGGGGTACACGCCTGCGTGGAGCACGGAGTCGCACCTGCTGCTCGCAAGCTTCGTTTTTCCGCTTGTGCTGAAGAGGAAGCTGGAAGCGGACGGGCTCTATTGCATGAGTAAAGCTGACCTCGAGATGATTGACCGCTTCGAGATGCTTCTCTGCGAGGACCTCTTCCTGCAAGCAGGAGAAGAATGGCCATGGCATCGCATCTCGTCTGCATCGAAGAGAAACCGCCGAGTCGCTTTAGCCGCGACAGAACTCCATCGGAAGCGCGCTGAACGTGGGCCGGTTTCAGCCGAGCCACCGCAGTGGGTCCGCCTGGGTTGCTCCGGGCGTCGTGGAGGATTCTTGACACAATGCCGCCTGACGGGCACGCAGCGCCGGGCTGCGGTTCAAACATGAACCTCGATTTGTTCGAGTGCGATGAATTTCATGGCAGGGGCTTCGCGCTCCAGTGAATTGCCTGCTCTTGCGGGGCGCTCGCTTCATGAGGCGATTATAGAGCGGGATCAGACTCGGTGTAGCAGGCGCCGGGAGATGACGTGCAGCTTTTCCTGGTGTCAAAGCCGCATACGCCACGATCGGTTTTGCTTTAGCAGGTCTGATTCTGCTCAAGCCTCCGCGGCCCTCAGTCCTGGCGCAGGGCGAGGTAGGGGTCGAGCTGGGCGGCGCGCAACGCGGGTGCAAGGCAGGCGATCACGGTGAGCAGGACCAGGGCGGTGGCGGTGGCCGCCGCCAGGGCCGGAGAAAAGGAACCGAGACCTGAGATCTGGTGCGTCAGCAGGCGCGCCAGCAGCCAGGCGGCGATGCCGCCGCCGATGACGCCGGCGAGCGCGAGGCGAAGGCCTTCGCCGACAATCATGCCGAGGAGTTGGCGGCGCGAAGCGCCCAGCGCCATGCGCAGACCGATTTCGCGGCGGCGCTCGGCAACGCCATATGCCATCACGCCATAGATGCCGACGCCGGCCAAAATCAGCGCCAGCGCCGCGAAAATGCCGAGCAGCGCGAAGTTGAACTGATGCGGGCCGAGCGCGGCGCTTTCGACCTGGCGCATGGTGAGCAGATCGGATACCGGCTGCTGCGGGTCCACGCTCCACACTGCCTTCTGCACTTCGGCGCGAATGGCATCGGGGTTGCCCGTAGTTCGGATCACCAGCGACAGTGGCAACAACCGGGCGACCAGGGCAGTCACGCCGTTGGTGACTTGCGCCAGAGGCACGTAAACGGCAGGCGGCGGCAGGACGCCAAGACCATCCTGGCGCACGCTGCCGACCACCCCGATGATGGTGCGGGGCGCGGGGTCGGCGAGGGATGCCGGCAGCACGGGCTTGCCGATCCAGATGGCCTGGCCGATGGGGTTCTGGTGCGGCCACCAAGCCTCGGCAGCGGCCTGATTGATGATGACGACCGGGGCCGCTTGCGCGGTATCGGCTTGCTGAAAGCCACGCCCGCTGAGAACCGGCGTTCCCAGGGCGGCAAACGACTGCGGCGTGGAAGCGTGCCATTCGGCATTGCGCACTTGGCTACTGCCGGGCGTCGTGAAGGGGAAGTCGGGACACAGCACCAGCGGCAATACGGTTGTCAATGCCGCCGCACGCACGCCGGATATGGCGCGCAGCTGCGGCAGCAGGCGATCGCTAAATTGCGTGACGGCGGCAGTAGTTGCGTAGCGCGCGGGCGCCAGCGCCAGATGCGCGGTGAGCAGATGATCAGGCTTAAAGCCGGCCGGGGACGAGCGCAGAGTGGCGAGACTCGATAGGAGCATCGCGGCCCCGAGCAGGAGCGGCAGCGTGAGCGCGATTTCGGCGACGACCAGCAGGTTGCGCAGCTTGCGCCCGGAGCGGCCAGAGACCGAGCGCCCGGCCGCGGCCTGCAAAGTGGCGTTCAGGTTGGTGTGTGCGGTCTGCAGTGCGGGCGCCAGCCCGAAAACAACGCCAGTGATGACGGCCACGATGAACGTAAACAGCAGCACCGGCAGGCTGATGGCGCCGCTGAGAGCGATGGTGGGCGCCAGAGTTACGGTCTGCGAAGCCGGTGCCCAGGCCAGCAGCGCATGCATGCCCAGCCAGGCAAAGCCGAGCCCCAGGAGGCCGCCGAACAAGGCCAACACAATACTTTCGGTGAGCAGTTGGCGGACAATGCGTTTTCGTTCGGCGCCCAAGGCCATGCGCAGCGCCATTTCGCGATGCCGGCCAAGCGAGCGCGCCAGCAGCAGGTTGGCGAGATCGGCGCAGGCGATGAGCAGCACCAGCCCGACCGCGCCCAGCAACATCCAGAGCGTGGGCCCGAGCGCGCCCGTCCATTGCTGTTGCAGCGGCACCAGACCGACGGTTTCGTTCTCGTTAATCTTGGGGTATTGCTGCTCCAGCCGTGTACCAATGGCGTGCATCTGCGCCTGCGCGGCGGCCAGCGTTACGCCGGACTTGAGACGGCCAATCGCGTGCATGACGTTGGCGCCGCGGCCGGTGTGCATGCCTTCCGGCTGCAAGGGCTCAAGAACGGCAGGATTGCCGGGAAAACGGAAGCCAGAGGGCAGTACGCCCAGCACGGGCACGGGCTGGCCGTTGATCTGCACCGTGCGGCCGGCGATGCTCGCTGCTCCGCCAAAGCGCGATTTCCATAACCCGTAGCTGATCTCCGCTACCGGAGGGCGGCCGGGTTGGTCGTCACTGGCGCGAAAGCCGGAGCCGAGCGCCGGATGAACATCCAGCGTGGCCAGAAAATTGGTATCGACCAGCAGTCCCCCCACGCGTACCGGCGCCGCCCCCGGCGCGGCCAGATTGAAGTTGCTTTGTTGGTAGGCAGCGAGATTGGCGAAAACCGTATTCTGCCGCTGCCAGTCGAGAAAGTTGGGGGCCGAAATCCAGACCTGGTTGCCGCCGCGATTCTGACGGCAAACCTGCACGAGCTGCTGCGGCTCGGGGAAGGGAAGCGGCTGCAGCAGCACCGCGTTGACTACGCTGAAAATCGCGGTGTTGGCGCCAATGCCAAGCGCCAAAGCCAAAATGGCGATGGCGCTGAGCAGCCGCGTTTTGCGCAGCATGCGCAGTGCGTACGCTACATCTCGCATGACCGTAGCATACGCGCGCGCGCTGGGGTTGGTTCCGTGACTTCAGCAGGTACGGGTAGCGAGGACCTGCGAGGCCTGCAACAGACGCTCGCGGTGCTGCGGGCCGAGCTGCGCCAGGTAGGGCAGCAGCGCCTGGACAAAGGCATCCTCAACCAGGCGGCTACCGCTGTTGGCTTCCAGCAGGCGCGCCACGCTGGTTTCCATGGCGGTCGCCATGCGTTCCAGCGAAGTGATCGTAGGGGTGGCCTTGTCGTTTTCTATCTTGCTGACGTAGGTGCGGGGCACGCGCATGCGTTCGGCCAACTGGCGTTGGCTCAGGCCGCGGCGCTGGCGCCAGAGGCGAATGGCGCGCGCCACATCGGGCACGGGGATGCCGGTCGCTTCAGCGGTTTCAATGCCGGGCTCGAGATCTTCGGGCCTGGGTGTCTGGACCAAAACGGGCTCGGGTTCAGGCACGGCATCGACGGATTGATGGCAGCGGCGGCAGAGACTGCTCTGGGTGCGGTACTGCACCAGTTGACATTGCGGGCAGCGCAGGACCTCGCGTGTGCCCGCGTCAGCAACCGAGGGCGACACCGGTGAGGCTGTCTGTGGAACGCTGTCCAGAACGGCGGCTAAATTAGTTCCCATGCAGGATGGGAGAATAGCCAGAGCAAGGCTGTAGAGAGTTTCCGGCAGTATGCTTAGGCTGTCAAGAAGAAAGTGGCACCTGCGCGCCGACCGCCTCAAAGACCTGCGCCAGGGCCCGGTCCAACTGCTCGGGGCCGGTCCCGCCGGCTTCGGCGAGCTCGGGACGCCCTCCGCCCTTGATACCGGGAATCGCTTTCAGAATCGCGCCCGCATTGAGCCGGGGCGCCAAATCCGCAGTAACGGCGACGATGAGCGCGAATTTCTCGTCCTGCACGCCCCCGAGCGCGACCACGCCGCTGCCGAGTTTATGGCGCAGTTCGTCCGCCAGCGTGCGCAATTGCGACCGCTCCAGCCCATCCACGCGCGAGGTTACTACTTTGATGCCGTTCACCTCGCGCTCCTGCCGCGCCGCTCCAGACCCTCCGGCTTGCCCCTGGGCCGCGCGCATCTTCAGCCGCTGCACTTCGCCCTGTGCCTGATGCAGCTGCTCGAGCGTGCGCTCGGCAGCGGCGACCAGTTCGGGCTCGGTGGCATGCAGCAGTGCGGTCAACCGATGCACGCGCTGGCTGGCGCTCTGCGCCAACTCATAAGCGCCCATACCGGTAACCGCCTCAATGCGCCGCACGCCCGAGGCCACGCTGGTTTCATAGACGATCTTGAACAGGCCGATGTCGCCGGTGCGGCGCACGTGCGTGCCGCCGCACAGCTCGCGGCTGAAACCGGGTACGGAGACCACGCGCACTTCCTGTTGGTATTTCTCGCCGAACAGCGCCATGGCGCCGGTCGCCAGCGCCTCATCGAGGGGCATGATGCGGGTTTCGACAGGTGCGTTGGAGAGAATTTCTGTATTCACCAGGCGCTCGATCTCCTCCAGTTGCGAAGCGGAAATGGGCGCGAAATGGGTGAAATCAAACCGCAGGCGTGAGGGCTCGACCACCGACCCCGCCTGCTTGACGTGCGTTCCCAGTACATGTCGCAGGGCGGCATGCAGCAGGTGGGTCGCGGTGTGATTGCGGCGCGTGGCGTCGCGGCGGGCGACATCGACGCTGGCCTCGACGGCCTCGCCGGTGCGCAGCGGCTGCCGGGCGCGGATGCGGTGCACATTCAAGCCGCTGACCGGCGCTACCGTGTCGAGCACCTCGGCGGCCAGGCCGGCCGCGGTGGTGAAGACGCCGCGGTCGCCGATTTGTCCCCCGCTGGCGGCGTAAAACGGGGTGTGGTCGAGCACGGCTTCCACTTCCGTTTCCGGCTCGGCGGTTTCGACCGGCTGGCCATCGCGCAGGAGAGCGCGGATGGTGGCGTTGGCCGTCTCCGTCGCTTCGTATCCCTCAAAGCGTACGCGGCCGCCCGCCAGCAATTCCTGATAGACGCCGCTGGCGCTCGTCTGCTCGCCGCCTTTCCAACTGGCGCGGGCGCGCTGGCGCTGCTCGTCCATGGCCGACTCGAAGCCGGCCTCGTCGAGCGTGAAATGCCGCTCGGCTGCGATTTCGCGAATGACATCGAGCGGCAGTCCGAAGGTATCGTAAAGCCGAAACGCCTCGGTGCCGGGCAAGTGCGCGGCGTCGACGGCAAGAGCGCGTTCCAGCTCGGTCAGCGCCAGCGCCAAAGTATGGGCGAAGCGCTCTTCTTCGGCCTTGAGTACCGCGGCCACCCGCGCGCGGCTTTCCTCGATGCCGGGATAGGCCGGCGCCATGACATCGGCCACCGTGCCCGACAGGGTGTACAGGAACGCATCCTCCAACCCCAGCGCCCGCCCATGGCGCAGTGCGCGGCGGATGATCTTGCGCAGCACGTAGCCGCGGCCTTCGTTGGCCGGCAACACGCCATCGTGAATCAGAAAGGTCGAGGAACGCGCGTGATCGGCCAGAATGCGCAGCGCCACGTCGTTGCGCTCGCGTGCGGCGCCTGGCGACCCGTAGCGCACGCCGGCGCGCTCGCCCGCGGCCGCGATCAGCGGCTGAAACAGGTCGGTATCGTAGTTGCTGAGTTTGCCCTGCAGCACCGCGGCGAGGCGCTCCAGACCGGCGCCGGTATCGATCGAGGGGCGCGGCAGCGGCGTCATCTGGCCTCCGGCGTCGCGCTCGAACTGCATGAAGACCAGATTCCAGATTTCAACGTAGCGGCCGCAGTCGCAGGGGAAGCGGCAGTCCGTGTGCCCCTGCTCGCTGGCCTTGGGGCCCTGATCGTAATGGAGTTCCGAGCAGGGCCCGCAGGGGCCGGTATCGCCCATCGCCCAGAAGTTGTCGGCAGCGCCCAGGCGGAACACCTTGTCGGCGGGCAGGCCCACGCGATCGCGCCAGATGGCTTCGGCCTGATCGTCATCCTCGTACACGGTGGCGTAGAGCAGTTTGGCCGGTAACGCAAACTCCTTGGTCATCAATTCCCAGGCCAGCGGTATGGCTTCGTCCTTGAAATAGTCGCCGAAGCTGAAGTTGCCGAGCATCTCGAAAAACGTGTGGTGACGATGGGTAAAGCCCACGTTTTCGAGGTCGTTGTGCTTGCCGCCAGCACGCACGCACTTCTGCGCCGAGGTTGCACGCGTGTAGTCGCGCTTCTCCAGACCCAAAAAGACGTTCTTGAACTGGTTCATTCCGGCGTTGGTGAACAGCAGTGTGGTGTCGCCCTGTGGTACCAAGGACGACGACGGCACCACGCGATGCCCGCGAGCCTGGAAAAAATCGAGAAAGCGGCGACGAATGTCCGCACCTGAAAGCATTTCTATATTCTATAGTCCAGTTATGAAACGTTTTGCGTGCTTTCTGCTGTTCGCCGTCGCCGCCAGCAGCGGCGTGCGGGCGCAAACGGTGCGCGCCACGCTGTCGGAAACGTGGACATCGGTGAAGCTGCCCGCCGCGCCCCTGGCAGTCGCGGCACACGGTGGCACGCTGTGGGTCTGTGGCATGGATGGACTGATCGCGCGCTCAGCCGATCAAGGGCAGACCTGGCAGGTCGTGCACCGCAGCAATGGCGGACCGGATCTGACGCAATTCTCGTTTCCGGATGCGCATACGATCATTGCCTCCGGATCCGATGCGATGTGGCTGGAAAGCGGCGATGGCGGCAGCCACTGGAGCGCCGGCAGCCGGAAGGCAGGCCCGTTTTTGAAGGCAGCGGTCTTCACCGGGCCGGCAGCCGAATATGGTGCGATCGGAAACCGATTGCTGTGGACCAGCGATGGCGGCAAGCAATGGCAGGTTCACTCCTTCACCAGCGGAGGGCAACGTGCACTGTCGATTCTCGCTTTGGCGGCGCGGGGTACGGCACAGATTGCGGCCCTTGCCGAGGAAGCGGCGGAGCCGCACGAACAGCCGCAGCAGTTTGTCATCGCCAGCGTTGATGCCGGCAGAAGTTGGCACGAATTGAAGTTGCGTGCGGGCACCACCTGGAAACAATTGCGAGCGGACGGACACGGCTTTGCTTTGTACGGAACGAGCAGCACAGGCGAACCGGAGACGTCATTTTCCAAGGACGGGCTGCAATGGCCGGCTCCGGCTCCGGCGGCGGCGGTTTACCATCATTGCCAGGTCCAGGGCTGCCTGATGGCGGGGGGATGGGCGGATATGACCGGCTCATCGCCGCAGTTGTGGAATTTGCCTCCCGACAAAGTGCAGCCGCTGACTGTTAGCTGGGCCGCAGCCGGGTCGACGGTATGCAGGGCGAGCAGCACTCTGCGCTGCCGCCGCGGCGCGGCCGCGTGGCGCAACCCCGCGCCAGCTTTTCTACGGGCCGGGCGTGTGGTGGTTCCGCTGGTCTCGTGGAACAGTGTGGTCGACCGTGATACTTTGCAGGCCTTTGACACGGGAACTCTTGGCAACCCCGCCAGCATGGACACGGGAGGTGCTGCCGGGCCCGACAACGTTGTCCGGCAGATGCCTACCACGCCGAGCGGACGCGCGCAGCGCTTGTCCGGCAGTGCCATCGTACGCGTGCTGATCGACCGCAACGGACGTGTGCAGCAGGCGCTGCTCATGGCCACTACGTCCGCGGACCTCGCAGGCCCGGCACTGAAGAAAGCGCACAAGCTGCGCTTTCGCCCTATCCAGTTCGACGGGCACGCACAGCCCGCGGAGCTGCAAATCCGGTTCTATTCGAAGCCATAAATCGGAATGAAACCTTTTAGCCCAGAGCCGGTATATACAGGTAATGCTGCCCGATCTCCGCCATGCCCTGCGACAGTTGCGCAAATCGCCGCTGTTTACCGCAACCGCCGTACTGACGCTGGCCCTGGGCATCGGGGCCACTACTGCCATTTTCACGCTGGTACAAAATGTCCTCTTCCGCACGCTGCCGGTCGCCAGTCCGCACCAGCTCTATCGTATTGGCGACACCGGCGACTGCTGCGTCAATGGCGGTTTCCCTGGTCACGATGGCGATTTCGACATTTTCTCCTACGCGTTATATAAGCACCTGGAGGCGGTCTCTAAACCCCAGTTCACTTCACTGGCGGCGGTGTTCGCGGGTGAGGGCCGATGGCCGGTGCGGCGCGGCGCAACCTTTGCGGCATCGCTCTACGGGCAATTGGTATCCGGGAATTTTTTCTCCACGCTGGGGATCCACGCCTTCGCCGGGCGCCTGCTCACGCCCAGCGATGACCGGCCAGGAGCCGCGCCGGTCGCGGTGATCAGCTACGCTGGATGGCAGAGCGAGTTTGGGAGCGATCGCCGCATCATTGGCTCGACCATTTCGATCGAGGCTCATCCGTTCAACGTAGTCGGCATCGCCCCACCCGGCTTCTACGGCGATCGCGTCAGTGCCACCCCGCCCGACATATGGGTTCCCTTGGCGGCGCAGCCAGTCATTTGGGGCCAAACCGACGCCGCGGCCACGCTGTTGAACCTACCCGGTTCCAACTGGCTCTATCCCATCGGCCGCATTCGGCCGGGTACCAATATCAAAGCACTGCAAGCAAAGCTCTCGGCGGCGCTGCGCCATTGGCTCGCCAGCCAGCCCCGGTATACCCAAAATGGAGCGGCGGCGATTATTCCCAAGCAACACGTGGTCATTGTGTCGGCCGCCGGCGGCGTGCAGAACCTGCAGCAAGAGACCGGCGCAGGGCTCAAGCTGCTGATGGCGCTCGTGGGCGTGCTGTTGCTCATCGCCTGTGCCAATGTCGCCAATATGATGCTGGCGCGCGCAACCGCGCGGCGCGGCGAAGTTGCTCTCCGCATGGCGCTGGGCGAGAGCCGGAGCAGGCTGCTGCGGCGAATGTTGACGGAAAGCGTGCTGCTGGCCAGCATCGGCGGCCTGGCGGGGCTGGCAGTGGCTTACGCTGGCGCGCGCCTGATTTTAGCTCTGATTTTCCCTGAGGCGGCGAACTCGGCGATTTCTGCTGCCCCGTCCGGGCCGGTTTTGGCGTTCGCCTTTGTCGTATCGCTGCTCACTGGCATTCTGTTCGGCCTTGCCCCTGCCTGGGCGGCCAGCCACGCACAGCCGGCGGAAGCTTTGCGCGGCGCCAATCGCTCGACTCACGACCGTTCCTCGGTCTCGCAGCACGCGCTGGTGATCTTTCAAGTTGCGCTATCGCTGGTGCTGGTGGCCGGTGCACTGATCACCGCGCGTTCTCTGGCGAATGTCGAAAGCCAAAATTTCGGCGTGAGCACCGCGCGGCGCTACGTCGTGCATTGGGACGAAGCCGGCGCCGGCTACACGCCGGTCTCGGTGCAGACACTCAACCGGCGCCTGCAGGCCGCGTTTTCGGCGCTGCCCGGGGTGGCGCACGTGGGCCTGGGCATGTATAGTCCGCTGGAGGGCGACAATTGGGGCGAGTGCGTGATTCCCGAAGGCCAGCCCGCACCCGGTCCCAACGACAACTGCGGCTCGAGTTGGGACCGGGTCAGTCCCGGCTTTCTCGATGCGATTGGCGTACCGATCCTCAGAGGCCGCGGCTTCAGCGCTCACGACACTGCCTCTTCTCCGCAGGTGGCGCTGGTGAACCAGGCGTTCGCCAAAAGGTTCTTCCCCCACCAGGATCCGGTGGGAGAACACTTTGGCATCGACGATCCCGAGTATTCCGGAAGCTTTGCCATCGTCGGCGTGTTCCGCGACTTCAAGCTCAACAATCCCCGCAGCCCCGTGCGGCCAGTCTTTCTGCGGCCGATGGTGCAGTATTACAGCGGTTACCGCCAGCCGGGCCTGAAGACCACCGAAGACGGCTCGATGTACATGGATGCCATGGTGGTGGACTTCAGCCACACTCCGGCCTCAGCGCCCGCACTGCTGCGGCGCACGCTGACGGGTATTGACCCGAACCTGATTGTCTCGGACCTGCGCACCTTCCAGAGTCAGGTCGCCGGCAATTTCAACCAGGACCGGCTGTTGGCCACACTGGCCAGCCTGTTTGGGGTGTTGGCGCTGATTCTGGCCTCCATCGGGCTGTACGGCGTTACCGCTTATCTGGTCGCGCGCCGCACCCGTGAGATCGGCGTGCGCATGGCGCTCGGCGCTTCCCGTCCGCGTATCGTCGGCATGGTGCTGCGCGGCGTCGGTGTGCAGGCGGCGATGGGCGTGGCGATCGGCATTCCGGCGGCCATGCTCACCGCGCACCTGATGGCGAGCCAGATGTATGGCGTTGGGGCCTACGACCCGCGCGCGCTGGCGGCCGGTGCAATTGTGCTGGTCGCCTGCGCCCTGATGGCGGGCCTGATCCCGGCGCGGCGTGCGGCGGCCATTGACCCCAACCGCACGCTCAAGGCCGACTGAGTGCACGCGTCCACGGTATGAAACGCGGCGATCGCGAAGGGCGCAAGAAAAAGGCCCGCTCCGGAGTGCGGAGCGGGCCTTGGCAATACGACCGGACGCTGCGTCAGGGACGCGGGCTGACCGCGAGCGGCTTGAGGTTGTTCTGCTGCAGCAGCGCATTGAAGGCCACGACGCTCTTCGACTGCAGCTCGTGCCAGGCGGTGAGTTGCGCCTCCAGCTTGCCGTGCAGCAGGGTGTAGACGTCATGCACAAGCGGTTGCGGAGCGCAGGTGCACTCCTCGACGCGGCTGCCCAGATCGGCCAGCTTGTTGTCGAGCATGATGGGGTAGTTCAAAGGATCCTCGCCGGTCTTGTTGTTGAGGTCGCTGATCTTGTAGATCACCGAGTGCAGTTCGCCGTGCAGCGCCTCGCCGGCCTCGCGGACCGAAGCCGGAGCCGAGGTCTTGATGGCGGCAATCTGGGTTTGCAGAGCCAGCATCTGGTTCACCGCCGCCCAGGCCTGGGTGAGGTCATGGTTGATCTTCACGGCCAGATCCCACTGCGCAACCAAATCCTCGTGCGTGGCATGCAGGCGTGGATCGAGCGTAACCGTCAAGGGCTGCGTGTAGGTCTGGCCATTTACGGTCAGCCTCACCGAATACACGCCGGTGGGCACCGTCGGCGTAACTCCGCCGCGCGCGCCCCACATCACCTCGCCCTTGATGGCCTGCGGTGCTTTGAGTGCCTGCAAGTTCCAGGTAAAGCGGTTGAACCCTTGCTTGTCAGGCACCGTGACGCCACGGCGGGAGAAGCGGTCGAAGCCGCCCCGGCGCCGGCCGCGGTTGGCCTGTGGCTTGGGGTTCTTTGCGCTGCTGAATGATTTCATCACCTCGCCCTGGGCATTGGTGATGGTGATCTGCACCGGGCCCTGCGGCGGCTGCGCCAGGTAATAGTCAATCACGGCCGGCCCGGGAGGGTTCTGTGCAAACTCCCCGCCGCGGCCGCGGAAGAAGCCGAAGCCGCCCCCGAAGGTGCGCATGGCCGGTTCCGGATGGAACAGCGTGGCCGGCGTCGTGGCAACCGACGGGTGCCATTGCCGCAAGGGCGTAATGTCGTCCAGGCTCCAGAAGGCGCGGCCGTGGGTGGCGAGCACCAGATCGTTGCCGTGGACCGTGAGATCGCGCACCGAGGTGGCGGGCAAGTTCAGCTGCAGCGACTGCCACTGCGCTCCATTGTTGAAGCTGACGAACACGCCGCGCTCGGTGCCGGCAAACAGCAGGCCCTTGCGCACCGTGTCGGAGGTGACCCGCTGGACGTAGTAGCCGTCCGGAATCCCGTTCGTGATCTTCGTCCAGGTCTGCCCGCAATCGTCGGTACGGTAGGCGTAGGGTGCGAAATCATCGAGTTTGTTGCGCCGCGCTGCCACGTAAGCGGTGCAGGCCGCAAACGGAGAAGCCGTAATGTTGCCGATCTTGGCCCACGCGAGTGCGGGCGTTTTGAGAGCCGGCGGGGTCACGTCGGTCCAATGCGCACCGCCGTCCTGGGTGATGTGTACCAGGCCATCGTCACTGCCCGCCCAGATGATGCCTTTTTTCACCGGAGACACGGCAATCGAGAAGATGACGTCGTAGTATTCCGCGCTGGTGTTGTCCTGCGTGATGGGGCCGCCGGAGGAGACCTGCTTGGATTTATCGTTGCGGGTCAGATCGGGGCTGATGATTTGCCAATGGCTGCCCATGTCGGAACTCTTGAACAGCACATTGCCGCCGTAGTAGACGACGTTCGGATTCCAGGGCGAGGTGGCGATCGGCGCCGACCACTGGAAGCGATACTTCATATCAATGTCGCCATGGCCCATGGGGTTGTCAGGCCAGGGGCCGATGGGTGTGGAGAAGCCTTCCTTGACGTTGTAGCGCGACATGTCGCCGTCGTAGGACTCACCGTAAACGATGTTGGAGTCATCCGGCTTGGGCATCAGCCAGCCGCTCTCGCCTCCGGCCGCGCTGTACTGATCCTGCGGCCCGATAACGCCGTGGTTGGTGCGGGTGGCGATGACGACCGAGCCGGCATCCTGCTTTTCGCCGTAGATGTGATAGTCGACGTCGTTGTCGGCGGCGATCGAGTAAAACTGGCCGGTAGGCTGGTTGAGGTTGGTCGACCAGGTTTTGCCGTTGTCGAGCGAAATGAAAGCGCCCTCGTCGGAGCTGGTGATCATGTGCGTCGAGTTGTCAGGATCGATCCAGAAGCCGTGGCTGTCGCCGCCGTGGATGGATTTGAATTTCTTGCCGCCGTCCATGGAGCGGAACAGGCCGGTGTTTTCGATGTAGACCTCGTTAACGTCCTTGGGGTCGGCAAAGATGGTGGTGAAATACCAGGCGCGCTGGCGGAACTGATCGCTGTCGTTGGCCAGAGTCCAGGTGGCGCCGGCGTCGTTGGAAACGTAGAGGCCGCCCTTTTTCGCTTCGATCAGCGCATATACGCGCTGACCGCTGGGGCCGACCGCGATACCGATTTTACCCAGCACGCCGCTGGGCAGGCCATGGCCGCTGAGCTGGGTCCAGGTGTTGCCGCCGTCGGTGGACTTGTACAAACCGCTGCCGGGGCCGCCACTGTCGGCGCGCCAGGGAAGGCGATCGAACTGGTACAGCGCGGCGTAGAGAATTTGGCTGTTTTGCGGATCAAAGGCGACGTCCACGCCGCCGGTCTTGTCGTTCCTGTAGAGAACCTTGGTCCACGTCTGGCCGCCATCGGTGGTGCGGAAGATGCCGCGCTGGGCGTTCGGGCCCGAGGCGTGCCCCAGCGCCGCCACGAATACGCGCCTGGGGTCATGCGGATCGATCACCAGACGTGCGATGTGCTGCGTGTCGTCGAGCCCGATATGCTGCCAGGTCTTGCCGGCGTCGGTGGACTTGTACATGCCGTTGCCGTAGGAGATATCGTTGCGCAGATCGCCTTCGCCGGTGCCCACGTAGATGACGTTGGGATCGGAGGGCGCTACTTCCAGGGCACCGATGGATTGCACGGATTGTTTGTCGAACAGCGGCTTCCAGCTTTTACCGGCGTCAGTGGTTTTCCATACGCCGCCATCGACGGCGCCGAAGTACCAGACTTTCGAGTTGCCAGGAATGCCACTGACCGCCTCTACGCGTGCACCGTTGAACGGACCGATTAACCGATAGTGCAGGTTGGCAAGCGCTTGATTGACGCCACCCGATTGCGCATGCACCTGTAATGATGTGGCTCCCATCCAGCCCGCAACGGCAACGGCGGCTCCGGCAGCTACACCCATAAGAATTTTTCGCGTCATGAACCCTCCTGGACAGAAACACACTTCCGCCAAGTCATCCTATTCCATGCAGGAAAAAGAAGAAAGAGTTTGTTGCAATATGCGGACACTGGCATCCAACCGGAGCATGGCGACGAAGGACAGAGTGATCGTGGTTACCGGTGCGTCGGCAGGCCTGGGCCGGGCGATCGTGCGGCAGTTAGCGCGGCCGGGAACCAGGATGGGACTGCTGGCGCGCGGGCGGCAAGGGCTGGAGGCGGCATGCAGGGAAGTGGAAGCAGCCGGTGGTGAGGCGCTGGCGCTGCCGACTGATGTGGCCGACGCCGCCCAGGTGGAAGCCGCTGCGCAGGCAGTTCAGGATCGTTGGGGCCCTCCGGATGTGTGGGTCAACGATGCGATGACTTCGGTTTTCGCGCCGGTCAAGCAACTGCACATGGACGAAATCCGCCGCGTGACCGAGGTCACCTACCTGGGTACGGTGTACGGAACCATGGCGGCGCTGAAACGCATGCTGCCGCGCAACCGGGGAGTGATCGTGCAGGTCGGCTCAGCACTGGCCTACCGTAGTATTCCGCTGCAGGCGGCGTATTGTGGCGCCAAGCACGCGATTCAGGGTTTTACCGGGTCACTGCGCTGTGAGCTGCTGCACGATCACAGCCGCGTGCGCGTCACTATGGTGCAGATGCCGGGCATGAACACGCCGCAGTTCGACTGGGTGAAAAGCCGCCTGCCACAGCGCGCGCAGCCGGTTCCTCCGATCTACCAGCCCGAAGTTGCGGCCCGCGCCGTTCAGTTCGCCATCGAGCACCGGCGGCGCCAGATTCTGGTAGGCGGTTCAACCGTCAAAGCCGTGGAAGGCAACAAGGTCGCTGCCTGGTGGCTCGATCATTATCTGGCGCGTACGAACTACAAGGCGCAGCAGACGGGCGAGCCGGAGGAGCCGGGGCGGCCGGACAACCTCTGGCACCCGGTCGAGGGTGATCGCGGCGCGCACGGACGCTTTGATGGCCGCGCCCGCGTTCACAGCCGCGAGCTGTGGGTCGCGCTTCACCGGCCGGCCGGGTGGGGGTGGCTGCTGGTGGGCGCGGCTGCCGTGGCGGCCGGTAGCGCTCCGCTCTGGCTGGGCGGCGGCAAACAATTGCCGCAAATTGTCCGCCGCGCCGCATGAGTTTCCGATATATCCTGACGGCATGGAAACGAATTGGGTCAATCTGGCCGTCAGTGATGGCACCACGATGGCTGCTTTCACGGTGCAGCCCGATGCTCCCTCGCGCCGCGGGGTGCTGGTGCTGCAAGAGGCGTTCGGCGTGAACGGGTATATTCAGGACGTGGCACAGCGGCTGGCAAAACTGGGCTACCGGGCGATCGCACCCGATCTGTTCCATCGCAGTGTCGAACGTTTTCAGGGCGATTACGCTGATTTCCGTCCCGCGCTTGGGTATATGAAAGCGATGAACTACGAAAGCACGGCCGCCGACGTGCGCGCCTGCCATGACTGGCTGGCGTCGCAGGCTGCCACCGAGGTGGGTGCGATCGGCTTTTGTATGGGCGGCCGGGTTGCGATGCTGGCGGCGCAGGTGCTGCCCCTGCAAGCCGCAGTGTCGTTTTACGGAGGCAATCTGCTCAGCCTGCGCGAGCATGTGGCGGAAACGCAAGCGCCCGTGCTGCTCGTCTGGGGTGATCGGGACGAACACATTCCGCGCGAGCAGCGCGCCGAATTTGCCGGCCTGCTGCGGGCGGCCCACAAGAGCTTCGTCGAGTGCACGTTCGGCGATGCCGGCCATGCTTTTTTCAACAACGAGCGCAGCAGCGGTTACGTGCCCGAGGCGGCGCGGCTCGCCTGGCCGCTGGCGACCGCATTTCTGAGCCGCGGTTGAAGACTTCCGGCGGGAGTTGCCGGGGTAGGGCTCAGCGAGGAACCCAATTCTGTCCGCCGTCGCTGGTGGTCCAGCTCTGGCCGTCCTGGGCGGTGATCATGCCGTGCTGAGTGTCGAGGAAGACGATTGTGCGCAGAACAATCGGGTGTGGGGGCAGATTGGGCAGTACGACCCGCTGCCAGTGCTTGCCGTGGTCGGTCGAGGTAAACAGTTCGTCGGCATTGCCGCCAGCCCAGACATGCCCGCCGCGCACGTAAATGACCTTTACGTGCACGCCCGGAACGAACGGGACCGCGCGCCAGAATCCTGTCGTGACCGCCCGCAGCAGAGCGCCGCCGCGGGAAATCGCCCAACCGAGCTCGGCCGCCAGTTGCGGTGAGTAGGGAGCCGGCACCGCACTGGCTGCGCTTGTACCGGCGGAAGCGAAGCCGGAAGCCAGCGGCCAGGCATTCTCAGGACCGAGAGAAGGCAGGGCTGCGGCTTGCGATGGAGAGGTCGTAACCAGCTTGGCGGCAACTGCCGCCGAAGCCGTGAGCGCCAGGGGTGAGGATACCCCGCCCCAATCGACCAAACTGCTGGGAATGTTTTGTGCCGGCGTTTGCGACTGAAAGCCATGGCGCAGCGCAGCAAAATCCAGTGGCGAGGCTGGCGCCTCCAGCGGCGGGGCGGGCGTGGCCGGTGCGCTGAGAGCGGGGGGTGGCTCGGGAATTTCCGCCCACTGCGCCGGCACGGCTGCCGAGGTGGTTACGGTTGAGGCGAAGGCCGGCACCGGCAGTATCCGAACGATTGGAATGCGGCGTGGTGTGGCCTGCATGAGCGATGCTGCCGGGCGGGCCTGGGCCGGGGTACGCGGCAGCAGCCACCAGGCGCCGGCGACCAGTATGGCGCTGGCGGCGAGCGCCAGAGGCGCGCGCCAGGTGAGCCGGACCGGGCTGGCTGACACCGGCGAACCGAGCGCGAGGCTGGCGCCGGCTGCAAGGTCGCGGCAGGGGGTGCAAGCGGCGAGGTGCGCTTCCAGGCTGCGCCGAGCACCGGCGCTCAACCCGCCCTCGACATAGGCGCTGATGATGTTGGCGTCGGGGTGAAGTTCAGCGGGCACGGGGGCCCTCCGGAGCATGAAGCGAACGCTGCAAGTCAATTTGCAGCCAGCGCGGGTCAGTGCGCAACGCCGCATCGGCCGCCGCCGGGCGTAGGCCCATGGTTGCGAGCTCGCGGCGGATCTGCCGCCGCAACTGGTGCAGCAGGCGGTCGAGGCGGCGGCTCACCGTGGACTCATGGACGCACAGCAGGGAGGCGACTTCGGCCAGCGTGTGGCCATCCAGGAAGTAGAGACACAGCAGCAGACGAGCCGAAGCCGCGACTGCGGCCAGCACGCGGGCCAGGGCGACGTCGAGAGCGGTGTGCAGCGAAGTAGAATCGGCGAGCCAGTCCCGCGGTGCGGGCGCGACCAGGGCTTGCAGGCTGCCACACTCTTCGAGCGATACCTGGCGGCGTTCGCGGCGCCAGAGATTGATATGGGCCTGTGCCAACAGCGTGCACAGCCAAGCATCGAGACTGCCAAGTCCGCTATAGGCCAGCAGCTTCGAGCGCTCATGACCGATGCTCTCCGGAGATGCAAAGAGGCTGCCGAGCAGGCTGTCGGCCAGATCTTCGGCGCGGGCGGCATCGTGGGTCAGCGCGCGCGCGGCCGAACGCAGGCGCGGCTGGCAACGCTGCCAGAGTTGTTCCCAAGCGGCTTCATGGCCGAGCGCACAAGCGCGGGCGAGCACCAGGTCGTCCAGATGCAACCGCTTGCGGAATTTACGGCGCTCGGCGGCCGAACTGCGCGCGGGCAAATGACGCGCTTCTACCTGCTCAATCCAGGCGTTGACCTGCACCGGGCTGATACGGAATTGCATCGCACCGCTGCTGCGGTACCAGTCTTCAATCCTGCGTGATGGCCGCACACGAGGCAACATAGACGATTGCCCTCATGGTAGCAGTTCCGGGCGCGGGCGAAGACCCCCGGCTGTGAATAAAAATAGAGTGCAAGAGACTCCAGCCGGAGCGTTCTTCCAGTTAAAGGCGGAAAACTCTGACCGGTTCCCGCCCCTATTTGGCCGCCCGCGGTGCGGTAAGCAGGCGCCGCGGGCCCCGGCCTAAAACCATGCCGAGCCATCGGGATGCTAACCACGGCCCCATCCGAACCCCGCACTGCCGGCGCTCTGCTGGCGCTGCTGCTGGTGCTGCTTAGCCTCGCCGCCTTCTTCTACAGCTTGCACCTCAGGCGGCAAGACTGGGTGGCAACGGCGCCGCACCGGTTGACGATGTTGGTGCCTGCCGGGACACTGCGGCTCTAGCATTTGGGTTCGCCCCAACAGCAGCTACAATAAGCCTGCTGTGCCGCAGCTGTTTAGCACATCACGCGCCGAAGCCGCGGTGTTCCGCTTTCCCGCAGTCTTTTTCCCGCTGCTGGTGGCGCTGGCGCTGGTGCTGCAGACCTACCTGCCGGTAGTGGTTCACGCTGCCGTTTATCTCGATTTGCCGCTATTGATCGTCATATACTGGGCCGTCACCTATCGCAAGCCGCGCGGTGCCGCCCTGGTGGGCGCCTTGCTCGGGCTGGCGCAAGATAGCCTGTCGCACGTGGCGCTGGGGGTCAACGGTATTGCCAAGACCGTGATTGGGTTTCTTGATGCTTCCCTCGGCAGCCATTTCGACGCCGATCACCCCGGCATCCGGCTGCTGCTCGTGCTTGTCTGCTACGAGGTCAATCGTGCCATCCTGTACTCACTGGAGCGGTTTTTGCTGGGTACGCCGGTGCTCTGGCAAGGTTGGATTACCCTCGTCGCTGCCTTCGTGAACGGCCTCGTGGCGGTGATTCTGTTTCACGGCTTTGATCGCTTCCGGCGCTGGGTGTAAGGCAGGGCATGGCGGAAATTCTCGATCGCAAAGACAAGCTCCCCGAAGGCCGGACACGCCTGATCGAGGTGCTGATTGTGCTCGGCTTCGTTGGCCTGGTCGCCGGCCTGTGGCAGTTGCAAATCCTGAACGGCGCCAAATACGCCGAGTTGGCGCGCGAAAACCGCATTCGCATTGTGCCCATCCCCGCCCCGCGCGGACGCATGTTCGACCGTCGCGGGCGGCTGTTGGTGGGCAATTACCCCTCCTTCACGGCCTATCTCGTGCGGGATGGCAAAAAGAATTGGCGCCAGGATTTGCCCGCCATCGCCAGCGGGCTGTTTGTACCGCTCAGCGATCTTCAGGCCGCGCTGAAACAATATCGCACTGCGCCTACCTACCAGCCCATTCCTATTAAACAGGACATCACCATCGCCGATCAGGGTTTCATCGCCGCCCACCGCGACGATTTTCCCGAGCTGGAGGCGGTCATGACCAGCCGCCGCCTGTATCCCGACAATGGCTATGCCGCCAACCTGATCGGCTACGTGGGCGAACCCACGCCGCGCCAGGTGCGCACGAACAATTTGCGCCCCGGGGCGGTGGTCGGCAAATCCGGGCTTGAGGCCTATTACAACCAACAATTAATGGGAACCGATGGCGAAAAGCGCATGTTGGTCAACAGCCGCGCGCAGGTCATGGGCCAGCTTTCCGAGCGTCCGCCCATCCCCGGTCAGGATTTGCACCTGACCATTGACGCGGACATACAGACCGCGGCGGAAAAAGCCCTGGGCGGTCGCCCCGGTGCCGTCGTTGCCCTCGATCCGCAAACCGGCGCCGTACTGGCGCTGGTGAGCCGGCCGACGTTTGATCCCAACGCGTTTGTGCAGGGATTGCAACCGCAGCAGTGGTCGCAGTGGGTGAACGACCCGGAACACCCGCTCTTGGACAAGGCCATCCAGGCACAGCTCGCACCCGGTTCGGTGTTCAAGCTGGTGATGGCGGTGGCCGGTCTGCAAACCGGACTTGCCGAACACCTGGACGTGGATTGCACCGGCGTGTTTGACTACTACGGCCATCCCTACCGTTGCTGGATTTACACCGAGCAGCATCACGGCCACGGTGTGCTCAACATTTCCCAGGCGCTGACCCAATCCTGCGATTTTTACTTTTACGATCTGGGCAGCAAGCTCGGCATTCAGACCATCGACCAGTACGCCACCATGCTGGGCCTCGGCCGCCCCACCGGTATCGACCTGCCCGGTGAAGCCAAGGGCGTGGTTCCTTCTCCCCAACGGCAAATGAAGGTTTACCATCGCGCCTGGTACCGGGGCGAAACCATCAACGTCTCCATCGGGCAGGGTTCGGTTCAGGTCACGCCCATCCAGCTCGCGCGACTGGTGGGCGGCATTGCCGACGGTGGATATTTCGCGCGCCCGCACCTGAATGCCGATGCTGCCAATACCGGTGGCTTTAACGTTCCGCTGACGCCGGTTACTGTCGCCACCATCCTGAAAGGCATGCGGGGCGTGGTCGAGCCCGGCGGCACCGCCGCCAGCGCCCATCTGGTGGGGGTGGATTTCGGCGGCAAAACCGGAACCGCACAGACCATTTCCGATGCCGCCTTGCGCCGCCTTACCGGCAATACCAGCCGGTTTACTCCCAACGTATGGTTCGTCGGTGTGTCGCCGCTGCAGAATCCCCAGATCGCCGTCTGCGTTCTGTTCCAACGCGGGTTTGAAAGCTCGTATGCAGGGCGCATCGCTGCTCGCGTGGTGCAGGCCTACTGGCTGGCGGAACAGAAAGAAGGCTTGCTCCATTGATTCGCTGGCGCGATTTGGATTGGGTGTTGCTGGCCTTGATGCTGGCGATCGCGGTTTTGGGTGTGGTTGAAATCCACAACGCCACCATCGCCACCAAGTTTGCGCCAATCTGGATCAAGCAGGTCGTCTACTTGATCGCCGGCCTCGGGCTGCTGCTGCTATTTAGCCGCATTGATTACAAACTGCTTCTGGAGGCCAGTCCCTGGCTCTATTTGGCTTCGGTGGCGGCATTGGGCCTGGTGCTGGTGCTGGGGCGGGCCATTTTCCATTCCCGGCGCTGGATTCCGATTGCCGGTTCGCACCTGCAGGTGTCGGAATTCGTCAAAATCGTTATAATTGTGGTGGTTGCGCGGTACTGTGGGTCGGCGCGCCTGTCCCTCACCTGGATGGATGTGGTGAAGGTCGGTGGGCTGGTCGGCATTCCGGCGGCATTGGTGCTGCTGGAGCCGGATTTGGGCACGGCCCTTACCTACATACCCGTAGCTGCGGTTGGTCTGCTCATGGGCGGCCTGCGCTGGCGCCAAGTGTTGGTGCTGGCGTTGGGGTGTCTGCTGATGCTGCCGATCGCCTGGCATGAGCTTCATCCCTACCAGCGGGATCGTATTATCGGGTTCTTGCAACCCAAAGCGGATCCGCTGGGTAGCGGGTATCAGGTTTTGCAGTCCAAGATTGCGATTGGTGCGGGAGGAGTTTTGGGCCAGGGTATGGCCCAGGGTTCGCAAACGCGGGGCCAGTTTTTGCCGGTTCCGCAAGCTGATTTTATTTTTGCCGCCTTTGCCGAAGAGTACGGTTTTGCCGGGGCTCTGGTGCTGCTCGGTTTGTATCTGCTGCTGCTGTTGCGGTTGCTGCAAAACGCGCGGCTGGCTCCGGATCGATACGCCGGCATGGTGGTGATGGGCGTGGTAGCGATTCTCGCCTTTCACGTCCTGGTCAACGTGGGTATGGTGGTGGGTTTAATGCCGGTGACTGGCATTCCCCTGCCGCTGATGAGCTCTGGAGGATCTTCGCTGCTGTTTGTGTTCATTGCCATGGGCATCGTGATGAACATCCGTATGGCCCGGTTCGTGAACTGAGCAGCGTTTTGCCGTCGTAACGTATTTCACGATTGCCCGCAGGGCTGAAGCCGCGGAGCGATCCGCTCGAGGAGAGCGTATGAACAAGGAAATGTATGTCTCGTCCACGCCGCATGAGACGCGGCTGGCCATGTCGGAAGATGGGGAAATTGCTGAAGTCTACTACGAACGCGAAAAAGAGTATTCGCTAGCAGGCTCCATTTATAAAGGACGGGTGACGCGCGTGCTGCCGGGCATGCAGTCGGCATTCGTCGATATTGGCCTCGAGCGCGATGCCTTTCTCTACGTCTCGGACTTTTTTGAAGACAGCGAGGAGTATGACCGCGTCGTGAGCGAGGCGGAAATCGCCGCTGCCGGACTCGATCGGCCGGTCGCGGAGGGAACGGTCCCAGCCGGTGGCGCACCGGCCGAACCGGCCCCGTCCGGCGAGCGGGATGATCGTCGCGGGCGTCGTGGCCGCCACCGCGGCCGGCGCGGAGGGCGGAGTGCGATTCCGGAGGAGAAGTTTGCCCGCCCGGGAGAGCCTGTCGAGCCGCAGGAACAGGAGCCGGAGCCGGAGACTACCTTCGAAGCGGCCAGTCCAGCCTATGAAGCGGCCGAGCTGACGCCAGCGCCAAATGTCGCGGCTGCCTTTGTACTTCCCGGCGAGTCTTTGGCAAAGTACCGCAATCCGCATGCGGCCGCGCCCCAGACGCCTCCCGCGCCCGAGCCGGCCCACAGCGAGACCGCGCCGGCGCCAGAAGTGCCGCCTGCGATGGAGCCGAAACCGTCTGCCGCGCCAGCGGTGTCGCCCGTGGCTGCCGCGGCTGCCCTGGTGCTGCCCGGCGAGTCGCTGGCCAAGTATCGCCACGCCCGGCCTGCGCCCAAACCCAAGCCGGAATCGCAGCCCGAGGCGGTGCATCCGCCCGTGCTGGCGGAAATGGAAGCCGATGGTGGCGAAGCTGGCCTGCACGAAGCTGGCCTCGACGAGGCCTTCGATGCGCTCGACGAAGCGAACACGGAAGAAGATCAGCTTCAGCCCGATGCTCCTCTGGCCGGCGAAGAAAATGCCGGGGACGCCGCCGACGCCTCCGAAGACGCCAGCGCCTCCTTGCGTGCACCGGAATCGGAAGCACGCCTGCAAGCGCCTGCACACGGCGATTCCCGCGGCTCCGAACGCCGTGGCGGACGCCGCCATCGCCGCCGCCGGCGGGGCGAGGCTCCCACCGAATCCGCTGCCCCGGTGCTGCCGGACACGCCGGCCGCGCCTGCTCCCATTCACGACGCCCATGAGGGCAAAAACAGCTCGCCCCGCCTCATCAGCGACCTGCTGCATGAAGGCCAGGAGATTCTGGTTCAGATCGCCAAAGAGCCGCTCGGCAAGAAGGGTGCGCGCATCACCAGCCATCTCGCGCTGCCGGGCCGCTATCTCGTCTACATGCCGACGGTGCATCACATCGGCGTGTCGCGCCGCATCGCGTCGGATGACGAGCGCGCGCGCCTCAAGCGCATCATCCTCGAAAATTCCCAGGAGCTCCCCGGCGGTTTTATTGTCCGCACCGCTGCCGCCGGCGCCAGTGATGATGAACTGCTTGCCGATATCCGCCTGCTCGCCAACCAGTGGAACGACTTGCACCAGCAATTCGACCATGTCCGCTCGCCGGCGTTGCTGCACCACGACCTCGATCTGGTCGAGCGCACGCTGCGTGATCAACTTTCGAAGGATTTCACCCATATTTGGGTTGATACGGACGAGCAATACCAGCGCGTCAGCAAGTTCGTGAGCTTTTTCATGCCGCAACTGGTCGACCGCGTCCGGCTCTACACGCGCGAAGAGCCCATGTTCGAGCATTTCGGCGTGCAGGAAGAGATCAACAAGGCCCTCCACAGCAAAGTCTGGTTGAAATCGGGCGGCTACATCGTCCTCAATCAGACCGAAGCCCTGGTGGCTATTGATGTCAATACCGGCAAGTACGTCGGCAAGTCCAACCGGCTGGAAGACACCATCGTCAAGACCAACGTCGAAGCCATCCGGGAAATCGTGCGCCAGATACGGCTGCGCGATCTGGGCGGCATCGTCGTGATCGACTTCATCGACATGGACGAGCGCAAGAACCGCCAGAAGGTGATGCAGGCGCTCGATGAAGCCATGCGCGCCGACCGCGCCCCTTCGAAGATTCTCTCGTTCAACGATTTTGGTCTCGTCGCCCTGACCCGGAAGCGCGTCAAGCAGTCGCTCGAACGCACCCTGGGCAGCCCCTGCCCCTACTGTGAGGGCGTGGGCCTGGTGAAGTCGCCGGTGACGGTGTGCAATGAAATCTACTCGGAGGTGAAGCGCCTGGCGCCCACCATCGAGCGCGAGGATCTGGTGCTGCGCGTGAACCCGGAAGTCGCCAAGCTGCTGAAGGCGCAAAGTGCCCAGCGCTTGCGCGAAATGGAAGAGACGGTACGCAAAGCGATTTCGATCCGGCCCGACCCCCAGGTCCACCAGGA
Source organism: Terriglobales bacterium (assembly GCA_050745425.1). Classification (GTDB taxonomy): domain Bacteria; phylum Acidobacteriota; class Terriglobia; order Terriglobales; family SCQP01; genus SCQP01. The sequence continues at coordinate 2,459 of JBOGKK010000024.1, read as the reverse complement.
GCGGTTCGAGATCTACTGATCCCTGCAGCCACGGCGTCGAGACGCCGCCGCATGCCTTCAGAAAAGCTATCCTATGTTTATCGAGAAATTGGAACCCGTCCAGGCGCGGGCCGCGATTGCGGCCGGACGCCAGGCGTATGAATGGAAAACCAAGGACACTTCGCAGTTGCCCATCGTCGGTCCTGCCTATGATGATCATCCCGGCCGCAACCGTGCCAAGCGCGAAGGCCGCTACGCGGAAACGCTGGAACAGGCGCAGGCGGTAGCGGCGGGCATGCACACGGAAATTTCGCTGGTCTTTTTCCTCTCGGAGTAAAGCATCGTGGAAACCACTCAATTGCGTTTGAAAACCGGTCTGGCGGAAATGCTGAAGGGCGGCGTGATCATGGACGTCACCGACGCCGCCCAGGCGAAAATTGCTGAAGCCGCCGGCGCGACCGCGGTGATGGCATTGGAGCGCGTGCCATCGGATATCCGCAAGGAGGGCGGAGTAGCGCGCATGGCCAACATCCGCAAGATCCGCGAGATTATGGAAACGGTCTCGGTCCCGGTCATGGCGAAATGCCGCATTGGGCATTTTGTCGAGGCCCAGGTGCTGGAAGCGCTTGGGGTCGACTACATCGATGAGAGCGAAGTGCTCACCCCTGCCGACGAGCAGCATCACGTTGACAAGCACGCCTTCGCGGTCCCGTTCGTGTGCGGTGCGCGCAATCTCGGGGAAGCTTTGCGGCGCATTGCCGAAGGCGCGGCCTTGATCCGCACCAAGGGCGAGGCGGGCACCGGCGATGTCGTGCATGCCGTGCGTCATATCCGCGCCATCGTGCAGGAAATGAAGCAACTCACCATCATGAGCGAGCAGGAGCTGTTCGCCCGCGCCAAGGAGCTGGCCGCGCCTTACGAACTGGTGCGGCTGGTGGCGCGGGAAGGGAAGCTGCCGGTGCCGAATTTTTCCGCCGGCGGCATTGCCACGCCCGCCGATGCCGCGCTCGTGATGCAGTTGGGAGCGGAGGCGGTGTTCGTCGGCTCCGGCATCTTCAAGTCGGCCGATCCGGCCGCGCGCGCCCGTGCCATCGTGCGGGCCGCCACCCATTTCCGCGACCCCAAGGTACTGCTCGAGGTCTCCGAAGATCTGGGCGAAGCCATGCGCGGCATTAATGCTGCGGCGATTCCGGTCGAAGAGCAGCTCCAGACCCGGGGCTGGTGAGCCCAGTGGCGCCTCAGGTTGGCGTGTTGGCGCTGCAGGGCGATTTTGCCGCTCACGGCGAAGCTCTGCACCGCGAAGGCTGCCACGTGGTGTGGGTCAGGCACGCGGCCGATCTCGACCGTGTCGATGCCTTGGTGCTGCCGGGCGGTGAAAGCACGACCATGCTGAACCTGCTTGCCGAAGACGGTTTCGATCAGCACTTGCGCGATGCCGCCAGCCGCCTGCCCACGCTGGCGACCTGCGCCGGGGCCATTCTCCTGGCCCGGCGTGTGCGCTCGCCGCAACAGCCATCCCTCGGCCTGCTGGATGCGACGGTCATCCGCAACGCCTACGGACGCCAGCGTGAGAGCTCGATCCGCCGCGCCCAGGTTGAGCCCGGGTTTGAGCGGGCGCTGGGCGTGCGCGACATGGAAGCCGTGCTCATTCGCGCGCCCCAGTTTGAAGATTTGGGTCCCGATGTGAGCGTCGTCGCCCGCGCCGAAGGCCTGCCCGTGCTCATTCGCCAGGGCAACCTGCTCGCTGCCACCTTCCATCCCGAGCTCTCCGAGCGATCTCCGGTGCATCACTGGTTTTGCAACCTGTTACAATCGCGCTGAATGCCATTGCGTCCCCACCGCCGCGTGCTTGCTCTGGTGCTGGCGGGCGGTCGCGGCGATCGCCTGCAACCTCTCACCCGCTTCCGTTCCAAGCCCGCGGTGCCGTTTGGCGGCCGCTATCGCATCATCGATTTCGTGCTCAGCAATTTGGTGAACTCCGGAATCACTGCCATTTACATCCTGACGCAATACAAGGCGCAGTCACTGATCAGCCACGTGCAGCGTGCGTGGTGGTTTGTCGGCGGCGCGCAGGATTCGTTTGCCACCATCGTGCCGGCACAAATGCAGCTCGGCAATCTCTGGTACCGCGGCACCGCCGATGCCATTTATCAGAACCTCAATCTCATCGAGCAGTACGGCGCCGATGCGGTGGCGGTATTTGGCGCTGACCACATCTACAAAATGAATATTGCGCAGATGGTGGATTTTCATTGCGAGCATGGCGCCGAGGCCACCGTCGCCTGCATGCCCGTGCCCGCCGCCCAGGCTCCATCGCTGGGTATTGCCGAAACCGACGCCGAAGGCCGCATCCGCAGCTTTGTCGAAAAGCCCGCACCCGAGGACGCGCCCCGCATCCCCAACCGCAACGACAGCGTGCTGGCCTCCATGGGCAATTACATTTTCGATACCCGCGTGCTCCTCGATGTGCTGCTCGACGA